>JAJNAU010000043.1 GCA_021462625.1 Shewanella sp. | reverse complement strand
AGGCGCAGCCAAAAGGCCAATACGACGCCGGATATATGGTCGCGAACCGAACTCTATCAGGCTGGCAAAACAGGGGGCGTCCATATATGGTCAAGTCATTTTAGCCACATCGTTGTAGCTATTCCAGTATCGCTTTTCCGATTCATTTGGTGTTAAGCCACCGTTGTATGAATGCGGTCTCAGTCGGCTGTAATAACCATGAATATAGTCACCAATCTTCTGCCGGGCTTCAGTAAAGCTCGGATAACCAGTTGTTGGCACCCATTCTGTTTTAAGACTTCTGAAGAAGCGTTCCATGGGGCTGTTGTCCCAACAATTTCCCCTGCGACTCATTCTTTGTGTCAAGCGATACCGCCAGATTAACTGACGGAATTTGCGGCTTGTGTAGTGACAACCCTGATCGCTATGAAACATCACATTCTTTGGCTGTCCGCGAGACTCAAATGCCCTTGTTAGTGCCTGGCAGGTGAGATTGCTGTCCGGCGAAAAACTCATTGCCCAGCCAATAGGTTTACGGGCAAACAGGTCTATCACCACAGCGAGATAAGCCCAGCGGTTACCCGTCCAGATAAAGCTGACAGCGCCACACCAGACCTGATTCGGCGCAGTGACGGCAAACTGCCTGTCGAGTAAGTTCGGAATAGCAAGGTGCTCCTGTGTTGCTTTCCGATATGCATGTTTCGGTAACTGACAACTGAACAGACTCAATGCTTTCATCAACTTGCCTGCACGGTAACGGCTCAGTGTGATGTCATGAGACTCGTCATTCGTGATGATGTCAGAAATGGTTCTGGCTCCGGCAGAACCACCACTGAGACGATATGCTTCACGCACTAAGCTGCGAAGCTTGACCGCGTCCGGTGATGGGCGTTTATCACGCTGCTGCCAGTATTTAAATGTGCTGCGGTGGACATCCAGTACCGTGCACAAATGGCTAATCGAATAGCGGCGCTTATTGCTCTGACTCAGCCTCTCGATTAACGAGAATATTTCATGGAGTCCGACATCAACATAGCAGAAGCCTTTTTTAAAATTTCCTTTTCTAATTCAAGACGTTCAACTTGTTTTTTCAGCTCACGGATTTCCCGCTGCTCAGGCGTCATTGGCGTGGCTTTAGGAGCCTTACCTTCTCGTTCATCACGTAGCTGCCGTACCCATTTACCAAGCGTTGAATATCCAACACCCATTGCTTCGGCTGCTTCTTTATTTGTATAACCCTGGTCGAGGACCAGTTGAGCTGCTTCCAGTCTGAATTCCGGACTGAAATTCGGGCCTTTCTTCTTTGACATCTTGTCACCTAATCTTGTTATGCTGCCATCATAGCAGCTCTAATTAGATGGCCAAATTCACTATGCCACTACACGCGGCGCAGTTTGAAGTTAATGGCCTGAGTCCTTAGCGAGAGCGGCAACCAAGCAGATAGGGCTTTCAGCCCCGCCCTACGCAATACCGTTCAGTTAAGGCGAATATAAAAAGAGCTCTGCTAAAGCAGGGCTCTTTTTGTTTTTGAAAAGCAGTTCACCACGAAGTGCTCACTTCGCTCGCTACACAGAGGACACGAAGGGATAGCAAAGAAAAGCTTTTCTTCGTGGTCTTCGTGGTTCAATCTTTCTCTTTCAAACGTAACGGAAACATACTAAGTGAACAGCATTGCCCGCCCTACGGGGCTTTAGAGCAAGCACGATTGCTCAGGTATTGCGCTTTGAAAGGCAACCCGCCTTGCTGCACCTGAATACCTTGAACTCGAATCTGCCCATAAGCCAGAGCGGTGCGAGGACTTGTTCGCACCTTCCTTAGAGTAACTATGCGCCGCACACCTCGGGGCGCCTATCGCGCTTTTCAATAGAGCAAAATTTGTCCATAAAAGGTTAACAGACCCTATGCCTTTGATTTTGGCCAAGGCAGATTAGCTACAGGTGTCCATTGTGCCAGCTGCTGTTTTACCCAAGAAGCGTCAAACAACTCCCCCTGCGTAGGTTCTGCGCAAAACTGATAATTCTGCCCCTGATAATTGAACCCCAACTGCCAGGCATGCAGATAGCCACGATCGGCAGACTCACCTCCATACACTGCATCCCCAAGGATGGGACAACCAAGACTGGCCAGCGCCACCCGAAGCTGATGCGTTTTGCCACTGAGTGGCTTAAGCAGGTATAAACGCAACCCGTCAGCTACCGACAGGGAAAAGAACTGAGTCACTGCCGGATTTTGAGTGGTGCGCAGCAGCTTGTACTGGCTGCGACGGGACTTGGCCATATCGCCGATCACCCAGCCCTGTTTCTTTTTGGGTTTGCCCATCGCCAGCGCCAGATAGTACTTCTGCACCTTATGGGCGCTGAACAGCCGAGTAAAGTGAGCGGCAACTTCAGAGGATTTTGCCAGGATGATCAGCCCGGAAGTCAGGGTATCGAGCCGGTGCACCGGATAGAGTTTGAGATTTAGATCAGACTCAACCCGGGCAACCACCCCGGCTTCACCATCCTGACTGTGAAAATGCACGTTAGCCGACTTGCTGATCACCAGAAAGTCGACCTCATCCTGAATAAGCTGATACAAATAGGAACCCTTTTAAGCGCGGAATGTGATAGTCACCTGCAAGCCAGGGTGATTGTCGCTGAGCTCAATCTGAGCCTGGTGGCGGGATAATATAGCTTTTACCATCGACAGGCCAAGGCCTGTGCCGGTGTGATGACGGCTGGGGTCCAGACGAACCAGTCGTCCAAACACCCTGTCCTTGTCCGAATCGGGAATACCAGGACCGTTATCGCTGATGCGGATCATTGCTCCTTCCTGCTCGATCCTGATATCTGTGCCCTCGCCAGAATATTTCATGGCATTGTCAATCAGGTTATACAACGCCATAAACAACAGGTGCTTGTCACCGGTAATCACACAATCAACGCCGGTTTGCAGTGACAACTGCTGCTCCTGCATCTCGGCGACTGCAGAAGCCATCTCCTCCAGATCGCAGCAAAGTTCAGATAAACTGACTGACTGCAGTTCCAACTGCTGCTGACCTTCCTCAATCCGGGTCAACGACAACATGGCGTTAAAGGTGGCTAGACACATTTCCAACTCTTCGATCAGTACCGCACAGCTTTCAGCAACATCATCAGAGGAACGACTGGCCAACTGCTCCAGCCCAATACGAATATGGCTCAGGGGCGTGCGCAAATCATGGGCAATATTGTCTGTCACGCCGCGTACCGCATCCAGATTGTTCTGCAGTGTATCCAATACCCGATTGAACTGAGTGGCCATCATGTCGAATTCGTCAGGGTGTTCAGAAATCGGGAAGCGGGTGTCATAGTGCCCCTGCTCAATAAGGCGACTTAACCTGTTGTAGTTCACCACCCGGAGCAGCAGCGCCTTGGAAAACAGGTAGCCGCCAACCAGGGTCAGCAGAATCGTCACCACCACCGCAGTGGCTGCCGCACTGATAAACTTGTCAATCAGGGTAGCCAGTTGATCGGTACGACTGGCCAGCAGCACAGGGCCATAGCGGGTCTGTACCAGACCACCGGTAAACAGGTGCAGTTTCTCCAGCCCACCGCTCAAAATCGGGAATTCTTTGGTCTCAGGCAGCATCGGCATATCCAGAGGCATAAAGCTAAGCGCCCCTTCCAGCTGATCATCATGTTGCCACACCACCAGTATGCTTTTGGGGTCGGCCGTGCGCACCTGCGCCGCAAATGCCTGACGACTGGCCGTCAGCGCTAACTGCTGATAATGAATGCGTTCAGATTCGAGATGGATCTCTACCTGATGCTGCTGCTCAAGGATTAGCTCACGATACATACCAAACAGTAATGCCCCAATGATAAGAGTCACCAGGGAGGTAAAGATGATGGTAATTCGCCAAACGCTGCTCTGAAATGGCTTAAAAACGTTGACGGAGCCGATAACCTGCACCTCGTACTGTCTCGATTAGCTCACCATATCCCTGCTCTTCAAACTTGCGTCTGAGCTTGGCGATATGTACATCGATGACATTGGTGCGTGGGTCGAAGTGATAATCCCACACGGCCTCAAATAAGAGCGTACGGCTGATCACCTGGTTAGCATGTTCCATCAAATATTTCAGCAACTGGAATTCTTTAGGCTGGAGCATTAACTCCTTGCCACCTAAAGTCACATTACGGGTTAAAAGCTCCATTTCCAGCGGGCCAACTTTGATACTGGTCTGCACTGGCTTGGACTGGCCGCGCTGCATCAGTTTCTCAGCACGCACCAACAACTCGGAAAAGGCAAAAGGTTTGGTCATATAGTCATCGCCACCGGCGCGCAGCCCCTTCACCCGTTCATCAACATGGCTGAGTGCCGACAGGATAAGCACTGGAGTTTCATTACTGGTTGCGCGCAAAGCCGCCAATACTTTCAGCCCATCGAGCTGCGGCAGCATGCGATCCAGGATCATCAAATCGTAATGACCACTGGTGGCCAACAATAAGCCCTGATGGCCGTCGCTGGCCGTTTCGATATTGTATCCCTGCTCGGAAAAGCCTTTAACAATATAATCAGTAGTCGTGGCATCATCTTCCACCAACAGAACTTTCATTGTATCTCCTTAGGGTCTATCGACCTTTTATGGTCAAATTTTGTTCTGACGAAAAGCGTTTTAAGTGTACCGAGGTGTGCGGCACATAGTTAATTCTAGGCAAATACACCTCAACAAAGCATAAAACACGTTTTGCCCTGCCCTATGGGCAGCGTTTGTAGCCCCTTTCTCCTGTCTCCTGCGTTATCGGTTTCCTATGTAGGCTTAACTACACATCGAAGCCTCTGTCTTGGATAAAAAACACAAGCTGCTGCAAAATGATCATCAAAGGTCAACAGATCCTAAGTATGAAGCCAAACTGAGCTCCAGGTAAGCAAAGGCAGGGGTTTTTGTTGATCAATATCGAAAGCCAGTTTTACCATGCCATCTGCATCAAGAAGTTCCACTTCAAGGTAGTTGATCCCGAGGTCTCGTTCCAGCTGTGCATAAACCACAACCGCTTGATGGGTCTGTATTGCCTGCATGATAAGTTGAGAGAATGTCTGATTATGTTTGAGAATTTTAGCCGCGGCAGCCAAATCATTTTTATCTTCAGATTTTAGCTTTTCTGTCTGGCGGCGCAACAGACACCCGTCACTGGCACGGTATACCAGCTCGGTAAAGCTATTGTCTTTGGGATTGATTATGCCAATCTGGTATTTCAGCTCGCCTTTATCCTGCTCAGTATTGAACTCTGCAATTACCCCGGGGAACTGGCTCTCAACATCCTGCATCAGTTTGATTGGCTCAACGCGCTTCGCCTGCGACAGATACTGCCACAGGCCAGTGTCGGCAAATGCAACGCCGGATATCAACACTAAACCAAGCAAGATACGTGACACTTTTCCTCCAGACTTAACAAACTAGGTGAATTGCAATAACTTCAACCTAACATAGAACCAGTATTTCGGAAACTTGGCATACACCCGGCTATCTCCGAACATACAAAACAGATCCCCCTCAAGCCTACTTATAATCAGTTACCGGCAGAAAAGAGATCCATTTCCTGAAATCAGTGTAGATGACTGTGGACGCCGGCAGCCGAGGCCTCATCCAGCAAGCTAATGACTTCAATATCGACTTCCTGGCCTCCCAAGTCGTTATCAACTTCACCTACCAGTACAACGGGTGTCTTTTCATCGAGTTGGATATTGCGCAGTAGATCATCATCGATATCAACAATGACCATGCCGGACTTATCCTGAAACTGGTATTTTTCACCACCCAGACTTTTGACGAGCTTCCCGGTGAGCTGAATTTTGGCACCATCCGATGCGCCTTTCACGGCGCTGGCACTGGTGATTTTTGCTTTAGACCCGGGACCTTCATAGGCAGCCATCGCACCTCCGGATACCAGAGATACAAACAGCAAAACGACAGCAGTTTTGTTACTCATAGCAATTTACCCTCATCATCGTTTCTCACTGTCCTAGGGATATCATAGCGCAGAGCCATTGAAGCGGCGGTGAATCGCGGATTAAGTTTCGCTAATGTTAACAGTGAGGTGGCAATTTGGTAGCAGGAATTAGCAGACAAAAAAAGTGATCATAGGCCGAATAGGGCCTATCCTCATTTCGACTCCAGAATATGGATCATATCTGATCTGAGTGCCACAGTAGTGCGCACACCTTCAGCCAGTGCCAGCTTGGAGGCCAAATGCAGCGGCACTTCGGTGTTTAGCTGGCCGGTCAGTCCGACGACATTGCAGATTAGCCGCACCGTTTCGCCCATCACCAGCATGGAATCGATCACCACATCCAGCTTGTTGAAACTGCGACATAAACGACCACTGGCAATGGCATTGAAACGAATGCCCTGATTGGGGATCACCCAACGGACTTTACTGCCGATATCCAGATAACCGCCATAATCACTGGCAATCAGGATTTCGCCCATTTTCAGCCAGGTAATGTGGCGCTCCTCATCCTGAGCCGCCACATGGGCATCAAACAGGTTACGCAATCCCATCTGCCTGGCTATCGCCTCGTTACGGGGTCGAGCCAACACCTCGTGGGGTTTGCCCTGTTGCAGCATCTGCCCCTGACTGATCAGGATCATGCGTTCCGCCAGCAGCAGCGCCTCGTTCAAATCGTGGGTTACCATAATTACCGGAATGGCCAGCTGTGATTTGAGCCGGGCCAGTTCCAGATACAATCGCTCCCGGGTTTCCCGGTCAACGGCGGAAAATGGTTCGTCCAACAGTAAAATGGAGGGTTCACGGGCCAGCGCCCGAGCCAGCGCCACCCGCTGTTTCTGGCCGCCGGAGAGTTGTGCTGGCAGCCTGTCCGGCATGCCTTGCAGGTTGACCCGCTCCAGCCAATCCAGCGCCCTGGGCACACGCTCCGAAGCAGGAATATGGTCCAGCGCACTGACTACATTTTCCAGCGCCGTCAGATTAGGAAACAACCCAAAATGCTGGGGTACATAGCCGATATGCCGCGCTTGTGGCGTCAGCCAGGTTCCTTTGTTATCAAACCAAACCTGCTCACCACAGCAGATCTCGCCACAATCGGGCTTTCCCAGTCCTGCAATCATCCGCAGCAAGGTGGTCTTACCGCCACCAGAGGGGCCCACGACCGCCAGCACTTCACCGGCATGACAGGTGAAGTCCGCATTCAGCGGGATAGGATGAGTTTGATTAACTTTACAGTGCAGATCAGCGGCCATACTGGCCGCCCAGGCGACGGGAGAAACTGGTGGTCAATGCCAGCGCGGTAATGGCAAACAGCAAAAGTACCAGTGACATGATCCCGGCCGCCCTGAAATCAAAGGCCTGCACACTGTCATAGATGGCGATGGAAATGGTCTTGGTCTCACCGGCGATATTTCCGCCCATCATCAACACCACCCCAAACTCTCCCAGCACATGGGAGAAACAGAGCACCACAGCAGTCAGCACTCCCGGCCACACCATAGGCAACTCAATACGCCACAGGGCTTGACTGGGGCTCATGCCACAACAGGCTGCGGCATCACGCACATCCTGAGGAATGGTCTCAAACGCCCGCTGAATAGGCTGAACGGCAAAAGGAATATTGACGATAACCGAAGCCACCACCAGCCCGGAGAAATGAAATACCAGTTGCTGGTCAAACAACTGCTCTATCAACTGCCCCAGCCAACTCTGGCTGCCAAGCCCCACCAACAGGTAGTAGCCGATCACTGTTGGCGGCAGCACCAGAGGCACCATAATCAAGGCTTCAACCCATGACTTCCCGCGAAATTGGCCATAGGCCAGTGCCCGCCCGGCCAGAATGGCCATGGGGAGCAGCACCAGTACAGTAATGCCACTTAATTTGACCGATAACCACAGGGCTTGCCAATCCATTTACTCTGTCCTTATCACCGGGGCAGACCAAATCCATATTCGAGAAACACCTGACGAGCCTTTTCAGACTGAAGGTAATCAAAAAATGCCTTCGCCGTGGCACCGGCATTGGGCAAGAGCACCATATCCTGCGCCAGACTGCCGTGGAACTCGGCAGGCAGCTCGATATAGTTGGCCCGGGCGGTAAACTGCGGCGCCTTCACCAGCGACAGCGGCACGATGCCTCCCTGAGTGGAACCGCTGATAGCAAACTGCGCCGCCTGAGAGGCATTTTCACCGTAGACCAGTTTGGGCTGGATTGCCTGCCACAAGCCAAAGTGAAGCAGGTACTCTTTGGCACGTTCACCGTATGGGGCATGCTCGGGATTGGCGATGACAAAGCGATTGATTTGACCGCTGTCCAGCATCGCTTTGAGGCCTTTTAATTCAGTATCCAGCTTCAGCGAAGCGTTTTTGGGCGCCGCCAGAGCCAACCTGCCAATTGCATATTCCACCGGTTGGGAGGTTACCAGGCCATCTGCCTGCAACTGATGAGTATATTTCCCATCTGCAGACATAAACAGCTGAAACGGAGCACCATTTTTTATTTGAGCAACAAAATTACCCGATGAACCATAGGAGATCCTGACCTGCTGCCCGGTATCCCGGGCAAAGTCACTGGCGATATCATCCAGTGCGAACTTGATGTTGGCCGCCGCCGCAATCGCCGGTGTGTCAGCCAGTGCCGGTGCCAGCAGTGTTGGCAACAATACACCCAGACCCAAAGAAATGGACATCAGCAGTCGCGACAGCGACCCGGTCAGGATTTTCACAGCAGATTACTCCCGCTCCCACATTTTGGCCGCCTGCTCGTCAGAGTCACGGGCTTCCACCCAGTGTTTACCATGCTCACCGGCTTCCAGTTTCCAGAATGGAGCCTTGGTCTTCAAAAAATCGATAAGGAACTCACAGGCCGCAAATGCCGCCTTGCGATGGGCGCTGCTGACACCAATAAAGACGATTTGCTCGCCCAGCGCCATGGTACCCACCCGGTGAATAATAGTCACATGATTGAGCGGCCAGCGCTCCCGAGCCTCGACCTCAATCTGCTGCAGCACAGCGTCTGTCATGCCCGGATAATGCTCCAGAGTCAGATCTGTCACGCTGCTGCCATCGTTGAAATCACGCACCTTACCCACAAAGGTCACCACCGCGCCGTCACTGTGATCGCCGGCAATCCTGGCGTACTCAGTGGGGACATCAAAATCCTGTGTCTGCACCCGAATCATATTAACCTCCGGTAACAGGGGGGAAGAAAGCCACTTCATCACCGTCTTTAACGGCGGCTTCCCAGTTGCTGATGGTTTGATTCACCGCCACCAGCAGTTTGTCATTGGCCATGACGCGTGCCCACTTATCATCCTGCGCCGCCAGGTAAGCACGCAGAGCCTCAGTGGAGATCAGGCTGTCATCGAAAGCAACTTCCAGTTTGGCGGTGCCCAACAACTCTCTCACCTGAGCAAAAAACAGTACATTAATCATTTTGTTACACCTTAAAGTGGCCTGATTTGCCACCGCGTTTCTCCAGCAAACGAACCTGGGAGATCACCATATCTTTCTGCACGGCTTTACACATGTCGTAGATGGTCAGCGCAGCAACAGATGCGGCAGTCAGGGCCTCCATTTCCACCCCGGTTTTGCCAGACAGTTTGCACAGTGAAGTAATGCGCACCCGATTGTGTTCGACTTGCGGCTGCAACTCGACTTCCACCTTGGTCAGCATCAGTGGATGGCACAGCGGGATCAGATCCGCAGTCTTCTTGGCGGCCTGAATACCGGCGATACGTGCGGTGGCAAACACATCACCCTTGTGATGACTGCCAGTCATGATCATCGCCAGTGTGTCCGGTGCCATGTCGATATAGGCTTCAGCACGGGCTTCGCGCTCGGTCACCTGCTTATCGGTCACGTCCACCATGTGGGCATTGCCATCGACATTGATATGGGTAAAAGCTTGGCTCATGAAATTACCTATTGGTTAACTTTGTACCGACTTAAGGTGCAGCACGAAATTACAGGGGCTGAAACTGACTTTGAGTACAGTGTCCCATAATACGTCCAACTTAAGCTTGTTCAAATACAGGGATGCAGGGATGCAGGAGCGGCAGGCTTAGCCGCCGATCGATGCCAGATGCTGGGTTACCCCGGTCACGCCCTGATACAGATAGTGAGTTTCTTTCTTGCGGTGCATTTGTTGATGCAATCGTTCAATCAGCTCACTCTGTTGCTCGGGTGATTGCAGCAAGTCACGCAAATCCACACCAGATTCGGTAAACAGGCACAGATGCAGCTTACCTTTGGCAGAAACCCGCAAACGGTTACAACTGGCGCAGAAATTCTGCTCGTAAGGCATGATAAGACCGATACGGCCTTCGAAATCGGGGTGGCTGAAGTTTTGCGCCGGACCATCTTCACTGTTGCTGATATTTCTACTCCAACCCGTCTGAATCAAATGTGCACGAATATCTGCGCCGGCCAGATGGTGGGCCTTAAAGTACTCACGGCCAAGACCGGTTTCCATCAGTTCGATAAATCTCAGGTCGATGGGGGTGCCTTTAATCCAGTCGAGGAATTTGGGTAGATCTTTATCATTGAGATCCTTGAGCAGCACCGCATTCACCTTCACCCGCTCAAAACCGGCCTCCAGTGCGGCATCGATACCCCGCATCACCTCGTCGAATTTGTTCTCTCCGGTGATCTGCTCAAACATGCGCGGATCAAGGCTGTCTACCGACACATTGATACGGCGCAAGCCTGCGTCATACCACTCTTTGGCGTGCTGCACCAAACGATAGCCATTGGTGGTAGCCGCCACCGTTTGAATGTGCTGATGATCTGCCAACAGCCGAACAATATCGGTGAAATCCCGGCGTAATGTGGGTTCACCACCGGTAATCCGCACCTTGCGGGTACCGACTTTGGCAAACGCATTGATCAGGTTTTCAATCTCGTTGATATTCAGAAACCTGGGCTTTCCATCGGCATAATATCCGTTGGGCAGGCAGTAGCTGCATTTGAAATTACACACATCTGTTACCGACATGCGCAAATACTGAAATTTGCGACCGAAGTCGTCTTGAAGCAGGGACATGATCACCTTTCCAAACACGGGAGGCGAAGTCATTTCTTCCTTCACCCCAGTGGTTTTTTTCACCACGGCTAACCACCCGTATCGATGGGGACGTAGGGTAGCAAGCTCGGAGAACCGTCAGTACTGCATTATATGCACAAAAATCGGCTTGATAACACTCCACATGCCGGCAAAATGTGCACTTGGTAGCGACGGCGAGAACGAATTGTGATATTGGTCACCGGAAAAAATAAACACTGATCTATACCGCACATTATGCGCAACTGGGACACAAACGCAAACTCGGGTAAGGTGGGTAAAAAGGCCAACCCGTCCAATAAAACAATAAAAATCAATGGAAGCATAATCCTGGATGACCCTCGGGGTTCTTCCACAATACCGGAAAAGGAGTGATGGATAATGGAACGTGAATTTATGGAGTTTGATGTCGTTATCGTCGGAGCGGGACCCGCCGGATTAGCGACCGCCTGCCGACTGATGCAGATCTCCCGGGATTCAGGCAATGAACTGACTGTGTGTGTGGTCGAGAAAGGCTCTGAAGTCGGTGCCCATATTCTTTCCGGAGCCGTATTTGAGCCCAAGGTACTGATGGAGCTCTTCCCCGACTGGCAAGCCCGTCAGGCTCCACTGTTGACTGAAGTCAGTCACGATGAAATCTACCTGTTTAAATCCCAGACCGATGCCAAATTGATGCCCGAGTCTCTGACGCCCAAAAGCATGCACAATCACGGCAACTACATTATCAGTGTGGGCAACCTGTGTCGTTGGCTGGCCCAGCAGGCCGAAGAACTGGGCGTGGAAATTTTCCCCGGCTTTGCCGCCAGCGAGCTGCTGTTCAACGCTGATGGCAGTGTTAAAGGCATTGCTATCGGCGATATGGGGGTGGGCGCCGATGGGCAGCCCAAAGACAGCTATATGCCGGGCATGGCGCTACAGGCCAAATACACAGTTCTGTCTGAAGGCTGTCGCGGACATCTGGGCAAGCAGGTGATTGATAAATTCCACCTCGACAACGGTAAATCTCCTCAACACTACGGTCTAGGGTTTAAAGAGCTATGGACAGTACCCGATGGGGTTCATCAACCAGGTAAGGTAGTACATTCAGGTGGGTGGCCATTGACTAAGGGCGCTTCAGGTGGCGGTTTCCTCTATCACCTTGAAAATAACCAGGTTGTGGTTGGACTGATTGTCGATCTCAATTATGCCAACCCGCACCTGAGTCCGTTCGATGAATTCCAGCGATACAAAACACATCCCGTAGTAGCAGCCAACCTCAAAGGTGGAGAGCGTATCACCTATGGCGCCAGAGCGATCACCAAAGGCGGCCTCAATTCCCTGCCTAAGATGAGCTTTCCCGGCGGCCTGCTGATTGGCTGTGATGCCGGCACCCTGAATTTCGCCAAAATCAAAGGCACCCACACAGCCATCAAGAGTGGCATGCTGGCAGCGGAGACCCTGGCAGAAGCGCTGCTGGCTGGCATTGAAGGTGGTAAAGACCTCAACAGCTTCCAGGGCAAATTTGAGCAAAGTTCGCTGTATGATGAACTGCACAGCTCACGCAATTTCGGCCCGGCAATGCATAAGCTTGGCACCCTGCTGGGGGGGGCATTTAACTATATAGATCAGAACTGGTTTGGCGGGAAATTCCCACTCACTCTGAGGGATGACCAACCCGACTATGCCAAGATGGCCACCAAAGGTACCTTTAGCAAAATTGAGTACCCCAAGCCGGACGGCAAACTCACCTTCGACAAACTCTCCTCTGTGTATCTGTCCAATACTTTTCACGAAGAAGATCAGCCCTGTCACCTGCGACTGAAGGATCCGGATATTCCGGTGCAGGTGAATCTGCCCAAATATGATGAGCCAGCACAGCGTTACTGTCCGGCAGGTGTGTATGAGATCGTGGAACAAGCCGGCCAACCCAGGTTAGTGATCAACAGTCAAAACTGCATCCACTGCAAGACCTGCGATATTAAAGATCCCAGCCAGAATATTACCTGGGTGACGCCGGAAGGGGGTGGTGGACCAAACTACCCGAATATGTAATGTCACTCAAGTGCGCAGGTGAGCTCAAGTAAAGCCCCAGGCTACTGAAGAATGGGGCATGATATCAATCCAGAGGCAACTGAGCTTGCTCTTTTGCCTCTAATCCTTAGTGAACAGACAGATCACTAGGTCTGTTGACCTTTCATGGTTGAATTTTGCTCGTTCTAGACGCGCTTTAATCGCGACGCAAGGTGTGCCGCCTAGGGGCCTAAGCAAATACCTTGCAACAAAGAGTAAAGCGCGTATAGCCGAGCCATTCGGGCAGCGTTTGTCGTCGCTTTCTACTGCATTAACGCTCATTTATGTAGAACAACTACACCACAATCGCGTTGCTTTGTATAAAACAACGACAAAGTGCTGCAAAAACCATCTTCAAAGGTCAACAGACCTAGGATATCGGAGTAATGTTTATCAGCCTTCAGTCGTCGGCAGACTTTATATCCATCCATGCCCGGCATCACAACATCCAGCAGGATAAGAGCCTTTTTACCATCCGCAACCGTTTTTACCTGAAAAATATCTTTCAAAACCTCATTGAGTCGTTGTGAATTCTCAGGGACATCATCCACCATCAGCACACTTGATTTTCTTTTGATTCCACAGACTTGTCCCCTTCACCCTGGATGTGGTCTTTTGCCACAAATTGCGGTTCTGTGACCTACACTTATTGGGTCAGCAAATACATCCTTGACTTAACTCCAGTCGCTGCCAGCAGAAATAGATAACTCAAGAGACAACAGGATAAGGGTATGAGCTCTATCAGGATCATCTTCCTCTCACTGTTTTTGTTAACCAGCTTGATGATGGCAGTACTGGGCTTTTTATTTGTTCAAATCGATGCTCAGAGCACCCTGCTCAACCAACGCATGAAAGCCGCTCAGGACCGAATTCTGCTGGCTCAGGAGCTAAAGCAGGTTTCTGATAATTTAAGTAAATTCGCGCGCGCTTATGCGGCTACCAGCAACCCGAAGTGGAAACAATTGTTCAATCAGGTTCTGGCCGTGCGCAACGGTACCGCTCCCATCCCGGATAGTCATCAATTTGAATATTGGGATAAGCTAGCCATGCCATCGGAGTTGCTGATAAAAGGCAGCAATTCCAATAAGCGCTACGCCTCATTAATGGAACGCATGTCCCAGTCTGGCATCAGTGATGCCGAGCTGGGGCTTTTGCGTCAGGCACTGACCTATCCAGACAATCTGGTCAACCTTGAGCAACAGGCCTTTGATGCCATCGAAGGGATAGCCCGCACAAACAAAGGGCTGGAAAAAGTCTCGCCGGATCCCACCAGAGCACTGAACTTGCTGTTCAGCAATACCTACTTCCAGGAAAAAGGTCGCATCATCAATGCCATCGGTGACTTCTATCGGGCGGTGACTGACCGCTCACATGCGGAATGGGAGCAGACCAGCAAGCAGTTGCGGGAGCTAAACTCGCGCCAGCAGTGGATATTTGTTGTTATGAGCCTGACACTGCTGGGCAGCTTCATCCTGCTGTGGCGCTGGTGCCTCGCCCCGGCAGATAAGATGCAAAAGCGTTTGGTCAATCAGGTAGCCAAACGGGATTATAAGTTCCAGCTCAGCGAAGCCGACAAAGGAGCTTTTGTTCCCCTGACCAGAGCCCTCAACTTAATCTTCAGTGAAGTCAGTACCCAATTGAAGTCCAACGCTTCCATCAAGGAATTTACCGATGTGATGCGCGACAGTGAAAATGCCGAGGATTTCGGCAGGCGGATCATCGACTTCCTTAGCAGTCGCTTCCCACTGCCGCTGATAGGCCTGTATGCCTATGATAATGGTCGGCTTTCACGTATATCTGGCTTTGGCTACAGTGAAGATACCTCCCGAGATCTAACTGTCGCCGACAGTATTCAGATGAGTCTGTTGTATTCAAAGAAGCACTTTGCCTTGCGGGATTTGAGGGAGAAATACAAGATCTCGCTGATCAGCGGTGAACTGACATTAAGCGAGCTGCACTTCTTCCCGCTGCAGGTAAACGACAGAGTGATCGGCTTGTTGGAACTGGGCACAGCCACCCCGCTGAAGCAGGACAGCCTGGACTGGCTGGGGCTTATTCGCTCCGATCTGGCAATCAATCTGGAATTAATCCGCAACGCCGAGCAGCAGGCAAAGGCAGAACGCCTGATTGCCGAGCAGCTGGAATTTAACCACCAGGTGCTCAACGCAATTCCCAGTCCCATGTACTATCGCGATATCGACGGGCGCTACCTAGGAGTAAACAAAGGTTTCAGCGACTTCATCGGCATGTTTGAAACCGACATTCTGCAGAATGTGCCTGACAGTCTGTTCCCGCCTGAAATTGCCGTCATTTTCAATAATGCCGAAAAAGCGCTGTTGGCGTCTCCCGGTACCACCCAGTATGAACTAAACCTCAAAAGTGCCGATGGCCAGCAGCGACATATCAGCATCTATGAGGCGACCTATTACTCAAGCAAAGGTGCCCCCAAAGGCATAGTAGGACTGTTCGTGGATGTAACAGAGCAGAAAGAACTCGAGCTTGAACTGCGCAGCGCCAAAGATGCCGCCGATGATGCCAGCAAAGCCAAAGGCGAGTTCCTGGCCAATATGAGCCACGAAATCCGCACCCCAATGAACGCCATTATCGGCATGTCACACCTGGCACTCAATTCCGGCCTGAACGAAAAACAGCATCACTATGTCGCCAAAATAGACAATGCCGCCAAGTCATTACTGGGCATCATCAACGACATTCTCGACTTTTCCAAAGTGGAGGCAGGCAGGCTGTCGCTGGAAAATATCGACTTCCTACTGGATGAGGTACTGGACAACCTCGCTAACGTCATCGGCGTTAAAGCCGATGAAAAAGGGCTGGAGTTTCTGTTTGATATCGAGCCCAACCTGCCAACCGCCTTGGTGGGTGATCCGCTGCGACTGGCACAGGTCCTGATAAACCTGTGCGGTAACGCCATTAAATTCACAGAAAAAGGCGAAGTGATCGTTCGGGTTAAACAGACCGAACAATTTGATGACGGCATTGTGCTGCAGGTCGAAATCCAGGACTCAGGTATAGGTATGACCAAAGAGCAGCAGGGTCACTTGTTCAACTCCTTCTCACAGGCTGATGGCTCCATCACCCGTAAGTATGGCGGCAGCGGTCTTGGACTGACTATCTCCAAGAGCCTGGTGGAAATGATGGGTGGCCGTATTTGGGTCACCAGCGAGCCGGGAAAAGGCTCAATCTTTGGTTTCACCATTAAGGCAGGCCTGCAGGATGCCAAAGCCAAACGGTTCTATCAGCCTGAAGATATGAGCAACAAGCGCATTCTGGTGGTAGACGACAACAACGCCGCCCGCGAAATTATGCTGGGCCTGCTTAAAGCCTTGACGTTCAGAGTCAGCACTATCAGTACCGGGTTTGAAGCTATCTCCGCAGTCAATGAGGCCGAAGCTGAAGGCGATCCCTTCGAAGTCATTTTTATGGACAGGATGCTGCCGGGCATGGATGGTATTGAAACAGCCCGTCAGCTGAGGGAGAAACAATACGCAACCCCTCCCCGCATCATCATGGTAACCTCCTACGGCCACGAAGTTGGCCTGAGCGGCGAAAACGAAAAACTGTTCAATGGCTTGGTTATCAAACCGGTCAACCCATCGTTGATTTTCGACTCCATCATGAATGCCTTTGGTATTCAGCACGGGGCCAAACTGTCAACCAACAGAATAAATCAAGCCGTAGATGGCAGCGCCATGAAAAATGCCCGCCTGTTATTGGTCGAAGACAACCAGACCAATCAGGAAGTCGCCAAGGGCATTCTGGAACCCTACGAACCTGTGGTGGTTATCGCCAACAATGGCCAGCAAGCCCTTGATATTCTCACCAAAGAGCCTTTCGATTTAGTGTTGATGGACATACAAATGCCGGTGATGGATGGCATTACCGCCACCAGGGAAATCCGCAAAAATCCAAAGCTAAAGGAGATGCCGGTGCTGGCCATGACAGCCAACGCCATGGATCAGGACATCACCACCTGTCTGGAAGCCGGCATGAACGATCACATAGGCAAGCCCATCAATGTGGATGAACTGATCTGCAAGATCTGCCGTTGGCTGGATAAGGATATAGCATCCTACGAGGATGCCCCCGGGAATGTGATTGCGCTGGAAACTGACACCGCACAGTTACCCATTCATCAGAAAACAGAGCCCGCGGCGCAGCCGCAACAAAAGCCTGCCTCCACAGCCGAATCAAAACCGCCGGATGATCACTATCTGGCGCAGGTGCTGGACATAGATGATGGTCTGTCACGCCTTGGCGGTAACAAGAAACTCTACTGGCAAATTACCGACGCCTTCCTGCAAAGCCGCAAGCAGGAACTGGATACCTTGGCAAACGCACTGGAAGAAGCAGATTACGACTATTTGAGGCTGGCCGGTCACACCATTAAAGGCGCTGCCGCGAATATCTCAGCCGACAAGCTGTCGCAACTTGGCCGCCAACTGGAAACCCATAGCGCAAACAAACAACTGCCTGATCCTGACTTTATCCTGGATCTGAGAGAGCTGTTGGAAGAACTGGAGCAAGATATTCAGCATCTTGGGCCCCAAAAAAAGGCACCGCCCCAACCTGTGAGGGAGGTGCGCCCCTACGATGCCGAAGAGTTCATGATGGAGTTGCAGCAGTTATCTATGTTGCTCCAGAACCTTGACACACAGGCCATCGACTTTATTGAACTGCTCAAACAGAACGCCGAAGCACTAACTGAACTGGGGATCGATTTCACCCTGGTGGAATCGGCTATCAATGAGTTTGACTTTACCAAGGCTCAGGCGGAGCTGGATAAGCTCATCACCCAGAGTAAAACCGGGACCTGAATTCAAATGCAGCGATGGATCAGCCGCTAAAGCTAACGAACACCACAACTCTGATCCTGTTGGAACAGATGGGATTAAACGAGTATGAGTTCGAGCACCGCCAGACAGGCAGTCTGTGGGCGTATTCGACAGCTGCTAACTGAAACCTGACCGACACTGAAAAAGCAGCATAAAGCCGCCACGTAAGTATGATCAGACGCCCTGGCGGGCCCGTTGTAATGCTTCGCGCACCACCAGCTCACTGATTGCCCAGTTGAATACACCCAGGTGTTTGCGATAGACGCGATACAAACGCCGCGTTTCTGCACAGTCATAGTCCAACTGGAAACGCATGCAAAATGAGGGATATTTTAAGGGGTTAGACATCCGTTCTCCAATGTCTGACTCAAGCTTATAGCTTAGCCAACACTGGCAAGACGCTCAATCCTTACTCACAAAAGATAAAGCCTGACATCTGTCAGGCTTTATTCACCGTAACTATAGTGCCAAGCTTAACTACATATCGCAAGGCTACTTACATATCGCAGGGCTTAAGCGGCTTACGCAACTGTGCCCGAACATTATCCATCCCGGCATAGAATTCTTTCATCATCAGCAGCCCCATCATCTTGCCATTGTCAGTGATGATCAACTCTTCCGGATCCTGTGGGTCATTCTTGAGCGCGCCAATCGCCTTCATGGCGGTCATCTCTTTAAACAGTGCAGTATCCAGATTCACCCCAAAGGTCTCGCGGAAGTACTTGCGGGACAGTCGGCCGGAGAACATGCCAAGCAGGAAGCGATACTGCATCACATCTTTCTTACTGTATTTCTTCTGCTGCTCCACGCCCATCTTACCGGCGGTAATACGCTCCTGATATTTACGCAGGGAGAAGGTATTCACATACAGGGTATCATCCAGGAAGCTGAATGAGCCGGAGCCCACGCCCAGATACTCGTCATAGTCAATCACATACTCATCAAAGCCTTCATTGTTGGCCTTACCGAATGCCCAGGCAGTCAGCTGGTTATATTGGCCGTTCAATGAATTGAGGATTTGGCGGTACTGGTTGGCCATATCTTTCTGCTCAGCCGCCAGCTTGCCCTTCACGCTCTTGCGAGTCTGATGAGTGATCATCAGCGGGTAGGTGGTGATCTGACGAGGGTCCAGCTTGCGGGCCATCTCGAGATCGTACTTAATAATCTCTTCCGTCTGACCACGGAAACCGAAGATCAAATCCACGTTAACAATAGGGAACAGCTCTTTGGCTGCCGCTACCTTGTCGAACACCTGCTGGCCGGTACCGAACTTCTCCAGACGCTCGGTCATTTTCAGAATGCCGTCATCAAAGCTCTGTACCCCGATAGACATACGATCAACCAGTCCCTTGAGCATCTTGAATTCGGGTGTGTCCAGATGGCGCGGATCTGACTCACAGGAGACTTCCTTGATGGATGGGAACAGCTTGCGGGCGTGTTCAATGGTCTTGACCAACTCATCTTCCAGCACTGTAGTAGTACCGCCACCGATATACATGGCTTCGAAGTCATAGCCCAAGGCATTGACCATATCCATCTCTTTACGCAGCGAGATAAAGTAAGCGCGGGCCTTGTCCTCCTTGAACAGGAAGCGATGGAAGGTGCAATAAGAGCACAGGGTATGGCAGAAAGGCACATGAGCATACAGCATGTACTTCTTGCCCGGCTGTGGCGCCGGCATCACGTCAGCAGAGACAGTATCCAGACGCAGATTTTTGTCCACATAGTATTGCATCACCCGCTCCATACCGGACAGCATCCAGTTGGGAACAGTGATATTGGCTTCATACGGCTTAATAAGGCCATTATCCAGTGTGTGAATTATCTGAGACATAGTGTTTCCTGACGATGAGTGATAGCTGCCCTCGGCATCTTACCGGATGGTCACGCAGTATACGCCTAATTAGGGACTGTCGACCTTTCATGGTTGAATTTTGCTCGTTCTAGACGCGCTTTAATCGCGACGCAAGGTGTGCCGCCTAGGGGCCTAAGCAAATACCTTGCAACAAAGAGTAAAGCCCGTATAGCCGAGCCATTCGGGCAGCGTTTGTCGTCGCTTTCTACTGCATTAACGCTCATTTGTGTAGAACACAGCACAATCGCGTTGCTTTGTATAAAACAACGACAAAGTGCTGCAAAAACCATCTTCAAAGGTCAATAGACCCTAGTTAACTTCGTGAGGATATTAGGTTAACGGGAATAAATCTCATAAACCGTGAGGCAGTCGAAAATTACGGTTACTAACCAAAAAATAACCAAAAATTGTTAGTTGGATCATGGTTTCATAATTAAGGTGTCACTGATGGATACATTTGAGTGCGGATCCACCAATATCCCCTGAGTTATAGTGACAAGCCGATTGCCGCCATTCGCCGTGCTCTCCATGGCCATGATTTTTGAGCTCAGGAAGCAGGCGACACACATCCAGTGCGTGCTGCCCCCGCGTTGATGGCGGGTTTGATAGGCATGCACCAACTCGGCGTTGTTCACCTTGGCATGGATGGACTGATGAGTGGGGATCGACCTGGTTAACACCCGGGCCTGGGCTTTGGACAGCGCCCCAGTGCTGAAATACAGACCGAAGCTTTGCTGCCGCAGCAGCTGGATCTTGCGGATACTCTGATGGAACTGGCCACTCTGCTCTGTAAGGTAATGAACGCCAGCAGATTGGGCCCCATCTGACTCTGCCTGACGGTCGCCGGCAGGTGCGCCGGATAGATCGCGCTGCAGCGGCTGCACTGACGGCCATAGACCTAGAGTTCCGTTACCTCGTAGAGCAGCTTAGGGAAGGTGCGAACAAGTCCTTGCACCGCTCGGGCTTACGGGCAAATTCGAGTTGAAGGTATTCAGGTGCAGCAAGGCGGGTTGCCTTTCAAAGCGGCATACCACAGCAATCGTGTTTGCCCGAAAGCCCCGAAGGGCGAAGCTGAGACAGTCCTATCTGCTTGGTTGCCGCT
>JAJNAU010000042.1 GCA_021462625.1 Shewanella sp. | reverse complement strand
ACAACAGCAAATCGATACACTGAAAAAGGATTGGGCCGAGAACCCTCGTTGGGCCGGTGTGCGCCGCCCTTATACTGCTGAGGAAGTGGTGCAGCTCAGAGGTTCTTTCGTGCCGGACAACAGCATCGCCAAACGTGGTGCGGCTAAGTTGTGGAAACTGGTGAATGGCGGCGCCAAAAAAGGCTATGTCAATTCACTGGGCGCGCTTACCGGTGGTCAGGCGGTGCAGCAGGCGAAAGCCGGTATCGAAGCCATCTATTTGTCCGGTTGGCAGGTTGCTGCTGATGCCAACCTGGCAGGCACCATGTATCCCGACCAGTCTCTGTACCCGGCGAACTCAGTTCCTGCAGTGGTTTCCCGAATCAACAATTCATTCCGCCGCGCGGATCAGATCCAGTGGGGGAGCGGTGTCAATACCGATGATGAGCAGTTTATTGATTACTTCCTGCCGATTGTAGCCGATGCCGAGGCAGGCTTCGGTGGGGTGCTCAATGCCTATGAGCTGATGAAAGCCATGATCGATGCAGGTGCCGCTGGGGTTCACTTTGAAGATCAGTTGGCCTCAGTGAAAAAGTGCGGTCACATGGGGGGAAAAGTTCTGGTCCCAACCCAGGAAGCTGTACAGAAACTGGTCGCAGCGCGTTTGGCTGCGGATGTCAGTGGTGTGGAGACGCTGGTTATTGCTCGTACTGATGCCAATGCGGCCGATTTGTTGACCTCAGATTGTGACCCATACGATCGCGACTTCCTGACTGGCGAGCGCACCAGTGAGGGCTTTTTCCGAGTAAATGCCGGTCTGGATCAGGCTATCTCCCGTGGTCTGGCCTATGCGCCTTATGCCGACCTTATCTGGTGTGAAACGGCCAAGCCGGACTTAGAGGAGGCTCGCCGTTTCGCTGAAGCAATCCATGCTCAGTATCCGGATCAGCTGCTGGCTTATAACTGCTCGCCTTCGTTTAACTGGAAGAAGAATCTGGATGACGCCACTATTGCCAGGTTCCAGCAGGAACTGTCCGATATGGGTTACAAGTACCAGTTCATCACGCTGGCGGGTATCCATAACATGTGGTTCAACATGTTTGACCTAGCATACGACTATGCCCGTGGCGAAGGCATGAAGCACTATGTCGAGAAGGTACAGGAAGCTGAGTTTGCCGCCGCTGAGAAGGGTTACACTTTCGTGGCGCACCAGCAGGAAGTCGGCACGGGTTACTTTGATAAAGTAACCAATGTGATCCAGGGGGGACACTCTTCTGTGACCGCTCTGACTGGCTCTACTGAAGAGGAGCAGTTCTAATCAATTGTGCAGTTGCTCTGGCATGAGGTCTTGCCCGGGAGAGTTCACTTGGGGAACTCAATCAGAATTTGTTTTCCCAGGGTGAAAACCGTGGTCGGGATACAAATGTCAGGCATGCTCCTACTCATGCCTGGCTCGTCAAAGGTTCGCCTTTGATATTGCCGCAGTCTTGATTGACAGCGGCACAGGACAGCCGGATAACTCCCCATCCGGTTCCCTTCCAGTGATTGTATTGCTTGTGTTTTTGGCGGCCTGATGGCCGCCTTTTTTACCGATACTTATAATATTTGCCACTGGTTTCAAGGGGGATGTTAGGGTCTGTTGACCTTTGAAGATGGTTTTTGCAGCACTTTGTCGTTGTTTTATACAAAGCAACGCGACTGTGGTGTGTTCTACATAAATGAGCGTTAATGCAGTAGAAAGCGACGACAAACGCTGCCCGAAGGGCTCGGCTATACGCGCTTTACTCTTTGTTGCAAGGTATTTGCTTAGGCCCCTAGGCGGCACACCTTGCGTCGCGATTAAAGCGCGTCTAGAACGAGCAAAATTCAACCATGAAAGGTCAACAGACCCTAGTCATTGGTTAAGGCCGAAAACAACGGGGTGGGATATTGGGTTCACAGGATCAGTGATGAGGAGATGCCAGCGCTGAGTTCCATGGCAAAAAGTCTGGAGTCACTCAGCAAAGATGATGTGTAATCTTTATCCAAACTCGGGCGCAGCATCATGCACGACAATGCACTGACCTGCTGCATTTTACGGGTGGCCAACAGCGTTATCTACAACAAAGGACGTCACCCGATAACCACTGTCAGCAGGGCTGCTGTGGTGCTGGGATCCGATGTGCTGCGCAATATCTGCTTGACCGCATGCCTCATTGGCAGTTTACTCGAGTCCAGAGAGCTTTCTCCTCAGGTTCATACCCGGCTTGTTACCGGTATGTCCGGCTCTTTTCGGGCTGCCATGCTGGCCAGTGATGCAGCCTGACAAAGATGAGCAGAGGCAGGAAGAGGTCTTTATCGCTGCCTTGCTGTACCGCCTTGGTGAGTGCGCTTTTTTAAGTACCGGTGGGAGTGAGGCCGACGTTCTGGTGCAGCAGCTTGAGCCACTGGATGATGATAAATCCCAAAGTTTAATCAAACGTCATTTTGGGATGAGTTTCAGTCAACTGACCCTGGGGCTGGCCAATCATTGGCGGCTGGGTGAGCTGTTGAGCAAGTCACTGGATCATCCCGAGCAACGAACCAGTGAAGTGCGCTGTGTCTAGCTTGCCAATCAGATAAGCGATGCCATGTCTGCGGGGGACTCTGCCAAACTGGGAGAGTTGATGACCAAGGCCACCAAATACTGGATTTGCCGGAGCGGGATTTTCGAGCCAAGGTGCAGCGTTGTACCCATGCAACCATGAAACTGGCGGAAGCATATGGGGCGGCGGGCATGGCCGAGCACTTACGCGTCGACACCTCCCCCTGGGAGTAACTCCAGATCCCCAGGCTCAGGCCGCATCGTCCGGCGATGATGCCACTCAGTTAATGCAATTGCGTAAGCTCAGCATGCTTGCCGAAACCGGTGGTGACTTCAATGAAGTGATTATGACGACTCTGACCGGACTGAAAGATGGTGTCGGTCTTGAACATTGTGGCGTTTTTTTATTGAGCAGAGCTCGCCCCCAGCTGCTGGTGAGAATTATGCTGGGATTGACGCCTGAGCAGCAGAGTCTGGCGCAACTCCCCCTGAACGAAGGCTCGGCAATGCCCCCCTTATAAGTGATCAGCAGCCAATGAAATGGACTGGCGCGATACCGCAGCCCTCACGCCATTGGCCGCCGGTATCACCTTTGATCGTGGGGGTAAAGTTATCGGCATGTTCTATGGCGCCGCGATTGGCCTGCGTCCGGGGATCTCCGATGAGCAATATGCGGCATTTTTACATTTTACCCGTCAGCCCAAGAGTTGCTTTTCGCTACCGCGTCGGCGTCAGTCAATCTCCAGGTGAGGGGATCCAGTCGGTAAAAATGACTCAGTTCCCGGTACAACAGAGGGTGCTGTTCACTGAAGGCCTGAGGTTGCTCAAAAAATACTTCGGTGATCACCGCAAAAAATTCGGCCGGATTGGTGGCGCCATAGTAGCTGAACAAAGAGGGCAACTCTTGCTGCGCACAGTATTGCAGGTGCGCAAACTCCCTGCTCATGATTTCTGACCAACTGGAATATTCAGCCTGGCTCGCCAATGCCGGTGCTCCGTTGGCCCGTCCGTCTTCCTGATCCAGTTGATGTGCAAATTCATGAATGACGACATTGGAGCCATCGTGGGGAGCGGCGGCGCCTGACAGTGTGTCACGCCAGCTGAGGATGACCTGGCCCTCATCCCAGGACTCCCCCAACAATACCGCACGATGCTGGAATCTCAGACCTATTTCGTCCTGCTGTTCCTTATCAACGATGAATGCCGCCGGATATACCAGTATCTGTCTGAGTTTGGGAAAGTAATCCGTATGTCGGTTAAGCAGCAATACACAAGCCTGAGCTGCAATAGTGACTCGGATTTCATCATTGATTTCCAAACCATCGCAGCCGACAAACATTTTTTCCGCGAGAAAGACTTTGATGTGATCTTTCAGCTGCAATTGCAGCTCTGCCGGTAAGCTGCTGAACATAGGCAGGCGTTGCCTGATGATGTCGAGCCAGGATTCGGGAAAGGGGAACCGGCGAATTTTTTCCCTTCTTCGCCGGGTGCGCAGTGAAGCCGATGCCAGCCACACAATCGCGGCCAGCCCAATGAGTGATACCAGCAGGATAGCCAGCATAAAAGTACCAGTAAGTGAGTAATGTTAAAGAGATGAGGGTAAATGTAATGAAAGTCAAGAAAAGGGGCCGGCAAGACCCGGGTTAAACAGATTCGTCTTAATCAGCTACTTTGTTTAACCTCTTGGGGGAGAGGGCGGATCTGCCGGCATAATTCGGAATGACAGTCATTGTCGTTATTCAGTCAGGCTCGCTGCCTCTATCTGTTCACGCATCTGCTGTGTCTGCTGATAGTGTTCGTTGATCAAAATCCTTACCAATCTGGATTTTGCAATATGTCCATCGCCAGTTATCTCTGCCAGTTGCTTAATGCAGGCTTCACTCAGTGAGAAGGTAGCATTACGGAATTTACCGCTCCTGTGTTTACCATTGCCAGCTGGCTTTCCGGCATTGCGCTCCAGCCCCATGGCATACTGCGTTGCACCATCGATAAACTCTTCCAGACTCAGTTGCGCTTGCGACGGCTTAGCTGGCAATGCGTTTTTCTTGAGATCTGCCAACCCCATGTTGACCTCCTGCTGCCAGTTTGTTCTGGCTAAGTTGTTCCTTCATCGCGGCGGCGTTGCTCACACCCAAGGCTTCGCAGGCGATGGCGCGAATTTCTGCAGCAGCTTTGCCTTCTGGTTCAATTTCCATCACGGACATGCCGGATTCTTCACTGTCGTCATAGATATTTCTGGCGTAGGTGATGGCATCCAGCACATTGATGTCGTAGGTGCGGCAGACATCTTTGGCTTCCAGAATGCGATTCGCCTGATTGGGCAGGTTAGGGCATTGTGTGATGATAAAAGATGCCTTCATTTTGGGGTTGATCATCATGCAAGTCGCAATAACGTCGTCCATGTGAGTGACGGTTTTAAGATCTCTGCGTTTGGGGCGAAGTGGCATCAACACATGGGATGCCACTGACATAGTGGCCCTGAGAGCCAGATTATCCTGTCCGCCACAATCAACAATGACACAATCATAATGTTGTTCGAGACTGAGTAGGTCATTCCGGATTTTGCCATACAGTTGCACGCAATTAATCCCCGGCAATGCCTCGTTGTTGTTGCGTGCCTGTATCCAGTCTGAAGTGGTTCGCTGCGGGTCACAGTCGACCATAATCACTTGAGCGCCGACTTCTTTAACCATGAATACTGCGATGTTTTGCGCTAGGCAACTTTTGCCGCTGCCACCTTTTTCACCGCCAACCAAAATAATCATATCAGTGTCCTCTCCCATCCACTACCGACCTGGTGGAATATCAGCCCGGACTCACATCCATAGTTTGAATCTAGATGGCCTTTATCCGGCATTCAACTGCCTGATTTATGACGGTTTCAATACTTTGACATGCTGGCGGATTATTGACGATACGAAGACACAGTCAGTCCTTTGGCAAATGGTTTACATGATCAATGCGTCAAGATTTAATGCTGTAATTACAGCATGATACACGGTGGTTGAAAATTGACGGTCAGGTTCTGTGGGCGAAATAGGCTGAAAGCAGTGCGCTTTCCCCTCTGGTCTTAATGTGTTTTTGAACACAAATGTTCGTCGGCTTATTTCGTTTCATTCTAATTGGGAAAAAGCGGAATTTCACTTTAGCCTTGAGTGATGTTTGACCAAAACTTGCGTATGTGAGTGGTTTTTCAGTACCAATCTGTCGTTTTTGTCCGGATCCAAGGACAAGAGGTCGCATGCTGAAAAAACTAACAAAGTAAAATCCCGCTCTGATTGAAATAGGCAACTTGTTTTCTACTTACTGGTATCAGGGGGCATTGGCTTGTTTTCTTTGTGGGAGCCGGTCAAAATGCCGACAAATGACAGCCGATGAAAGAGAGCAGACAAACACCATGCAGCAGATAAAAGAGGCGATAAATCAAACCATGCCTTTTGGGAAGTATCAGGGGCGCAAGTTGTTGATGTTGCCGGAGCGCTATCTGGTATGGTTTCACGCTCAGGGGTTTCCCGAGGGAAAGCTGGGTCAGCAGCTGGCGTTGGTGTACGAAATCAAGCTCAATGGGTTGGAAAGCACTTTTATGCCATTACTGGACAACGGATTGACAAAATTGCAAACCAGGTAGCGGAATTATTGGTGGCGGCATGGTTAAATGCTGCTAAATTAGCAACTTCACAGGAATCTCAATGAAACAGTTCGGATTGAAATTGGTGGCTTCTGCTGCCCTAGTTTTGTCAACCTCTTTGGCATGGGCTCAGAGTGGTACTCTTCAGGGCACTGTGCTGGAAACCATGAACAGTGGCGGCTATACCTATGTTCAACTCCAGGAGGGTGACAAGCAACTGTGGGCAGCCGGCCCCCAGGTTGAGTTGCAAAAGGGTGATAAAGTCAGTGTAACCAGTGCCGGTTGGATGAAAGACTTCTACAGCAAAACGCTGAACCGAACCTTTGCTGATTTGCTGTTCGTCAGTAAGATCACCAAAAAATAAGATCCGCCGCCGGTCTAATATGCCCCGGCAGTGCCGGGGTTTATCTTTTCATTCACTTGTTGCCACAGTATCGGTATGCATAACCAACTCAATATCGCCCCTGTGTTGCACAGGTTCCAAATCAAGCCCTTTGATAAGGTTTATGCCGGCCAGGTAAGTGTGCTGTTTCATTGCGCTGTTCATGCCATTGATGGCCGACACTACTCATCTGCGCAGTTGAACGCCTGGTCCAGCCAACCCAGATCCGCCAAGTACTGGGAGTTGCGACTGACCCGCACTCAGGCTTGGGTCATGCTGGATTTCAATCCGTCAAAGCCGCTGGCTTCACCTTTTTGCTGCGGTTTTATTAACTTGGAAACGGAATATTTTCAGCGCGGTTATATCGACAGTCTGTACATCCATCCGGATTATCAGGGACAGGGTTTCGCCCGCCAGTTGTTGTGGCATGCAAAGCAATGGGCCAAATC
Organism: Shewanella sp.; assembly: GCA_021462625.1. Lineage (GTDB taxonomy): Bacteria > Pseudomonadota > Gammaproteobacteria > Enterobacterales > Shewanellaceae > Shewanella. The sequence continues at coordinate 13,888 of JAJNAU010000042.1, read as the reverse complement.
CCGGAAGTACCCGGAATTACGGGTTGATGCTTCCTATTATTCCCGTCCGTTGTTTGAACAGGAAGGATTTGAGCTACTGTATAAATCCTATCAGCCCAAGTCCGGGCAGATGTTGCCTGGCTTTCATATGCGCTTGTCTTTGTTATAGATAGGGTACGAACAAGGCCCGCACCGCTCTGGCTTTTGGATCAACAGAAGTTCAAGATATCTAGCTGAAGGCATGTCGGGGTCTGGGCACGTCCTCGTTAAAGTTGAATAACGCAGTGATTCAGTAGCTACCAAAGCCCATCAGGGCGTGGTTTATTGCCCATTACCTGCAAACTGCGCCTGGTATCTTTGGCACTGCGCCTCCCCGAAACTGTTTGGTGTGTTGACGGATAGGGAATGAGCGGCAAAGGTCAGGAGATGGAATTCATTGGATTTACTCCGTTTTTTGATGGTATTGCTGGCTGCGCAGAGTTTTTAGCGGTGTTGATTCTGATTGAGATGTTGACCTGCCCTGCAGCTTTGGTGTTGGCTTTTACCATGGTGGTGGCCATTTAGCTTGGACAGATATGGGCTCAGAAAGTCATCAGTCCGCGCTGGCCTCAGGCCATCAGTAACATGAAAGTGATTGACGGATAAGCAAAGCCGGAATAACGCCGGCTTGTATCATTCCAGAATTAAATGGCTGGTGTAATGTACATTGGGGCTGACAGGATCTGCCCAGACATCGCCGGAGCGAACATATTCCATAAAGGCACCCGGCAGAGTCAGAGAGTCCATGAACTGTCGCCATTCACTATTGAGCAGTGGGCCATATCCTTCTTTTCCTGATATGGTGTACTGGCTTGATACGCCGATATACAACTGCTCAAACTCCAGTATGCGCCAGGCCTTTTGCTGCATTACTTCCAATGACACGATACGTTGCCCGGCAGGGCGCCGACCATCATATTCATACCTCAATCCATAGGTATAAGGGAAGCTGCCGGTACCTGTGCCCTGTATGCCGTTGTTGGTGGCCGCATTAATGGCAGACTCAATCGCCGCATACAGGAATCGGCCGCGGATTTGATAGGCGACCAGCGGCAGATCGAAGGGCAGGACTTTGCCCAGCACATCGGCCACAGTCAGTTGCCCGTGGGACAGCGAGTCGCGAACGCCACCGGCATTGTGCAGGGCGAAGTCGATACGTTTATTCTGAAGTTTGGCTCGACTGTACATGGCGCGACTGACCCAGGGCGCCAACTCGCTGCCGTGGGGCAGGCGTTTACTCGGCAAACGGGTATGCTGCATATCCCATGGAACAAGTGTCACAATCTGCCTCTCCAGCTCGTCGATTTTCGGGCGATAGCGGGTCGCCAGCAAATTAGCCAGCTCGTCATCGTCTGGCACATACCTGATGGCAGCATTGACTGCCAGGCGCTTATTGACATCCGAATATTGTTTTGCTGAAAGGGGTTGCCCGTTACTGTCCTGCAGGCGGTCATCCAGCATAAACAGATTCTGGCCACACAATGATGTGACTTCCCCTGATAGTGCAAACTCGATATCGGCCAAGCCCAGGGTTTCAGCGTATTTTCCTGCATGGACAATGGGCGTGTTGTTTACCCGCTCTCCATAGGGGAGGGCCGGTTTCCCCAGAGTATGGCTGCTGCCCTGCAGAGTATGGCTGTGGCCACCGACGATAAGGCTGATGCCGTCAACTGCCTGAGCCAGAATACGGTCGCCATCCAGTCCCAAATGGCTTAACACCAGAATATGTTTGATGCCCTGACGGTGCAGTTGGGCGATAGTGCGGCGAGTGACGTCGATGGCACTGTGAAACTCGGTGCTAGGATCAGGGTGCGCTATCTCTTGCATTTGTTCCAGCGTGATGCCAAATAGCGCCAGCTGACGATCACCCAAAGGCTTAAGTAGTACCCGAGCCGTATGGGTTTGTCTGTCGTAATCTAGCATTCTGGGGTGGTCTTTGAGTGCCAGCTCCGATTCCGCTTCGCTGCTCAGATCCATATTCCCGGCCATCAGGGGGAAGGTGATGGCATCCAGAAATCGCCTGACAGGCGCATTACCACCATCGATTTCGTGATTACCCAGCACCATGGCATCGGGGTTGAGTCGGTTGAGCATATCGGCGTTGGCAGCACCCTTAAATTCGCGAAAGTACAGAGAGCCCTGAAAACTGTCTCCGCCGTGCAAAAAAAGGAAGTCCTGATGACACTGTCGGGCCTGTTGTCTGGCTTCGCGCAGCAGGGTTTGAATGCGGGCATAACCCCCGCTGAAGGCATATACAGAAAGCGGCTCATTGTCTGTCGGTAGGGTAAAGCGGACTCGGCTTGGCTCAAAGTGGGAATGGGTATCGTTGATGTGGGCCAGTTTTAATAACAATCTTGGGGTCATAGGTATCCTCTCTCAGATCGCAAATTGTAGCATTGCCAACGGGATAGAAAAGGAGCGCAGTCGCAATTAAAAAGGAGCCGAAGCTCCTTTCAATACGATTTTCTCAGACAGGTCAATCACTGACCGGTTCAAAGTTGCCATTATCAGACAGGCGAATACCCTTGTGCTTCATGCGGCGCTTCCACAGTCGACGGGCAAGCTGCTGCATGTCAGTGGCAGGATCGTTGAGGTCAACGATTTCGAGACCCAACATAGACTCGATAATATCTTCCTGAGTCACAATACCCTGGCCGGAGCCATATTCATCCACCACCATAGCAATTTGCGTGTTGCGCTTAATCATCAGCTCAAACAGCGGCAAGATTTTGGCAGTTTCGGGTACGGCCAGTAAACTCTTCTTGAGTGGATTGAGGCTGGCGTCCGGGCTATCCCGCTCGGCGAGCAGAATATCAGTTCGGTTCACATAGCCGATAACATCATCATGGTCTTTGGCGTATACCGGAATACGGGTAAACGGCTTGTTCATGTACTTTGCAACGAACTCATGCTGAGTCAGAGACACTGGCAGAGAGAACATGACGGTACGGGGAGTCATAATGGCCGTTACCGGCATATCCCGCACGGTCAGCATTTGCGTCAGGATTTTTGATTCCTGGGCATCCAGTTCACCGGATTCTTGGCCAATACGAGCCATGGCACTCATTTCCTGACGGATATACTGGCCTTCATCGCCTTTACCCATCAACTTGGTGACCTGTTGGGACATCCAAATCAGTGGCAGCGTAATACGCTCCATCCAATACAGTGCATGGGTCACTATAGGAGCCAGAGCCCGCCAGTAGTTGGCACCAATGGTTTTCGGAATAATTTCCGAAAAGAACAGGATGATAAAGGTCAATACCCCGGAGAATACACCCAACATGTCATCGCCGAAAACCTTGGCGGCCTGGGCACCTGCGACCGCTGCACCGACAGTGTGGGCAATGGTGTTAAGGGTCAGAATTGACACCAGTGGAGATTCAACATTTTCTTTTTGTTTGGCCAGGCGTGCTGCAGCCCCCGGATTTGATTGCTCAAGGTTGGCAATATAACTGGGCGTGACTGACAGCAATACGGCTTCAAACACACTGCACAGAAATGAAACACCGACAGCGATAAGGATAATAAGAATGAGGGTTAACATAGGGGAGAAATTATAACTCCGAGGTAAAGGCCAACATTGACCCAAGCGTCATGTTAACACACTCTTTTCTCATAGCAGACATTTATCCTGTGCGGCGGATCACGTTTGACTCAAGTCCATATACTGCCGCGGGACGAATTTCTCCGGTCAAAAGCCGGATAAAGACACCTGCCGGGCGTGTTTGCGTGCTGGCTAATTTTCATGTGTCTCTGTATAATTTCGCGCCATGTTTGCAGGTTTTCGGTATTGAGGTTAGCCAAGATGAGTGAAAAGAAGATCAATTTATTGGACCTGGATCGCGACGCGATGCGCCAGATGCTGGTGGACATCGGTGAGAAGCCGTTTCGTGCCGATCAGCTGATGAAATGGATCTATCATTTTGGTGTCAGCAATTTTGACGAAATGACCAATATCAACAAGGCGATGCGCGCTAAGTTGACCGCCCGCTGTGAAATTGTCGCGCCGGAAATCTCCACCTTCCAGAAATCCAGTGATGGCACCATCAAATTTGCCATCAATGTGGGCAATGGTCAGGAAGTGGAAACCGTCTATATACCCGAAGATGACAGGGCAACCCTGTGCGTATCCTCTCAAGTTGGCTGCGCGCTGGAGTGCTCATTCTGCTCGACCGCTCAACAAGGTTTTAACCGGAACCTCACTGTTTCTGAAATCGTTGGTCAGATCTGGCGGGTGTCTCAGTTTCTGGGGTTTGCCAAGGAAACCGGCGAGCGTCCTATTACCAATGTAGTCATGATGGGTATGGGTGAGCCGCTGCTCAACCTGTCCAATGTGATCCCGGCCATCCGGATTATGCTAGATGACTTCGGTTTTGGCCTGTCCAAGCGCCGGGTGACCGTATCGACTTCCGGTGTGGTACCTGCACTGCCCAAGTTGGTTGATGAGCTGGATGTGGCACTGGCGGTCAGCATCCATGCGCCCAACGATAAACTGCGTGATGAGCTGGTGCCCATCAACAGAAAATATCCACTCAAGGAGTTTCTGGGTGCCATTCGTGATTATATCGGCCGCAGTAACGCAAACCGTGGTCGGGTGACGCTGGAGTATGTAATGCTGGATCACATCAACGACTCCACCGATCAGGCCCATGAACTGGCCAAGTTAATGAAAGATACCCCCTGTAAAGTAAACCTGATCCCGTTTAATCCTTATCCAGGCTCACCTTACGGTCGCTCTTCAAATTCACGTATTGACCGCTTCTCCAAAGTGCTGATGGAGTACGGCCTGACAGTGATTGTTCGCAAGACCCGTGGTGATGATATCGATGCGGCCTGTGGGCAGTTGGCGGGTGATGTGCGTGACCGCACCAAGCGGGTAGCAAAAAGACGTATACAAGAGCAACAAATTTCAGTCAAACTAACTAGGGTCTGTTGACCTTTGAAGATGGTTTTTGCAGCACTTTGTCGTTGTTTTATACAAAGCAACGCGACTGTGGTGTAGTTGTTCTACATAAATGAGCGTTAATGCAGTAGAAAGCGACGACAAACGCTGCCCGAAGGGCTCGGCTATACGCGCTTTACTCTTTGTTGCAAGGTATTTGCTTAGGCCCCTAGGCGGCACACCTTGCGTCGCGATTAAAGCGCGTCTAGAACGAGCAAAATTCAACCATGAAAGGTCAACAGACCCTAATAATTAGCAGTATCGATATACGTCAGTCGCGCGGGTGCTGCAACGGTTAAATCGATTGTTTTTGGCAAAACCGAATAAAAACTTAAACTAATAAATCGATTGTTTTTGGCAAAACCGAATAACTTAAACTAATAATAGGTAAATACCATGAAGCAGGGATTGCCCGGCATGTTGTGTGTGGTATTGCTGTCAGGTTTGACAGCAGGCTGCGTCACAGAGCGTACATATAGTGGGACCGACATTCCAGTTCAGGAACGCAAATTTGATAAAGTCGCCGCGGCCAGAGAGAGGATCCAGTTGGGGTTGACCTACATGCGTGGGGGGGACAGTTCGCAGGCCAAGTACAACCTCGACAAGGCACTTTCCCATGCTCCTGAACTGGAAGAGGTTCATGTGGCTATGGCGTATTACTACCAGACGGTCGGCGATGTTCGCCGAGCCGAAGAGGCATATCGGGAGGCGATTACAATGCGCAATCCATCCGGTGATGCACTGAATAACTTCGGGGTGTTTCTTTGTCAGCAGGAGAAATATGCTGAATCAGAACAAATGTTTCTGAAGGCGATCGATACGCCGGAATATACCCGTACCGGCTCCAGTTATGAAAATCTGGGAATTTGTAACCTTAAAGCGGGTCAAATCGAAAAGGCAAAACAGTATTTCGAGGCGGCGTTGAAATATGAGCCCCGGCGAGCCACTACCTTGCTGGAGTTGGTCATGTTGGCGATAGAGCAGCAGGACTTTGTTACCGCACGTCAACAGTTGGCGCGTTATCACAGAGTGGTTCCCGAAACGGCCGAAAGTTTGGCGTTGGGAATAAAAATTGAGCAGGGTCTGAATGATCAGGAAGCAGTCAAAAATTATGGTATTAATCTGCTGGCCAAGTTTCCTGCCTCGGAACAGGCCAAGCAATATCGGGCAAGTTTGAATAGATGACAGACAAACAACAAGAGTTACTTACGGAAGGTGCAGTCGAGCAAGAGTCCAGAGATATTACAGTGACCGTGGGTCCATTACTCAAGGCTGCCCGAGAAGCTAAAGGGCTGACCATAGACGATATTGCCGAACGGCTGCGTTTGCGTTCCTCTCTGGTCCGGGATATTGAAGCCGATAAGTTTGACGACATTTCATCGGCAACTTATGCCCGGGGATATGTCCGTAATTATGCCAAGATAGTTGACGCCAACGAGTACGAAGTCATAGCTTGTCTGGCGCAGCAGTTGCCCAGTGAAGCTGAACCTGCAATGCAAAGTTTTTCTCACAAGACTGCCCGTCAGGCCCGCGACAGCCGGTTGATGATGGTGACCTGGCTTATCGCCATTGTGCTGGCCGCGCTGCTGGTGCTTTGGTGGGTGCAAAAATCTACCATGAGTACCGATTTTGACCCGTCCCGGCCAAGTGCCGAGGAAGTGGCCGCCGCCGTTGAACAGGGTGCGACCGCTGCCGGTGAACCTGTCATTGACACTGCCGCTTTGGCAGAGAAATCTTCTGCGATGGCGCTGACTGATACTCCCGTTGATGCAGCGGCTAACGAGCCTGCTGTGATTGATACTGTTGCCGCGACTGAATCGCCACAATCCAATCTCCCATCGTTTGCTGAAAAACTGCCCGCCGAATTTCCGGCGACTACAGACGTTGCGGATGCAAGTCTGACGGTATCCCTGATTGGCGATTGCTGGATGAAAGTCACAGATGCAACTGGTAAAGCGCTTATCAATGGCTTGAAAGAAGCCGGCCGCAGCATGACAGTCAACGGCACTGCGCCGTTTAGTCTGATTATCGGTGCACCTCAGGTTGTCACGCTGCAATATAATGGCGACAATGTCAGTCTGGCAGATTACCCTGTCGGTAAAGTCGCGCGCTTCAGCTTGCCGCTGGAGTAATGTGCAGCGAGCAAAGACTATTCTTAGGGAAGGTGCGAACAAGTCCTCGCGGCATTCTGGCTTACGGGCAAATTCGAGTTCAAGGTATTAAGGTGTAGCAAGGCTGGTTGCCTTTCAAAGCCCAATACCACAGCCATCGTGTTTGCCCGAAAGCCCCGAAGGGCGAGGCTGACAGCTCTATCTGCTTGGTTGCCGCTCTCGCTAAGGACTCAGGCCATTAACGTCCAGCTGCGTCGCGCATCTCGGGGCTGTCATCACTCGCAGAGCAGGCACGGGACTTATTCGCCCCTTCCTTAGCAGAGCCCGTTTCAAGCCTTAATCAGAATTGAGCCAAGATATGTATAACGAATCTCCTATCAAACGCCGTTCCTCAACTCGTATTTATGTGGGCAATGTGCCTATTGGTGATGGCGCACCCATTGCAGTACAGTCGATGACCAACACACGCACCACAGATGTGGATGCCACGGTTGCGCAAATCCGTGCGCTGGAAAACGTAGGCGCTGATATAGTGCGGGTTTCCGTACCCACCATGGAAGCGGCAGAAGCCTTCAGGTTTATCAAGCAGCAGGCCAAAGTGCCGCTGGTTGCCGATATTCATTTTGATTACCGCATTGCGCTGAAAGTGGCGGAGTACGGTGCCGACTGTCTGCGGATTAATCCCGGTAATATCGGGAACGAAGAGCGTATCCGCAGCGTGGTGGAGTGTGCCCGTGACCGTAATATTCCGATCCGTATCGGGGTCAACGGCGGCTCGCTGGAAAAAGATCTGATGGACAAGTACAAGGAACCGACTCCGCAGGCCCTGCTTGAGTCAGCCATGCGTCATGTGGATATCCTTGACCGTCTCAACTTTGATCAGTTCAAGGTGAGTGTGAAGGCATCAGACGTGTTTCTGGCGGTGGAGTCGTATCGCCTGCTGGCCCAACAGATTAAGCAGCCGCTGCATCTGGGCATCACCGAAGCCGGAGGCGCCCGCTCCGGTGCAGTTAAATCTGCGGTAGGTCTGGGTATGCTGCTGGCAGAAGGCATTGGCGACACTCTTCGGGTGTCACTGGCTGCTGATCCGGTTGAAGAGATCAAGGTGGGCTTTGATATTCTTAAGTCCCTGCGTATCCGCTCCCGTGGCATCAATTTTATCGCCTGTCCATCTTGTTCTCGCCAGGAGTTTGATGTGATTGGTACGGTCAATGAACTGGAGCGTCGGCTGGAGGATATTGTTACTCCAATGGACGTGTCCATTATTGGCTGTGTGGTCAATGGTCCGGGTGAAGCTCTGGTGTCAGATCTGGGGTTGACCGGCGGTAACCGTAAAAGCGGCTTCTACATTGACGGTGAGCGTCAGAAGGAACGCATGGATAACGACAATCTGGTAGAGCAGCTGGAAGCGAAAATTCGGGCTCAGGCTGCTATCGTTGCCGGTCGCATTTCGGTGGAAGTAGAGTCTTAATTGCGTATTTTGAGCCGGGGTTATTCTCCGGCTTTTTATCCTCGCTGCACAAGGATTGCGCGGATTTTACGTTTAGTATGGAAACGCCTATAATACCGGGCGTTTTTTCTTTTTTACCGAACAATCGAGTCGATACAGTGGCAAAACAGATCCAAGCGATTCGCGGAATGAATGACATTCTGCCAACCCAAAGTCCCGTCTGGCAAAAAGTGGAAGCGGTTATCCGCAGTACCGTAAGTTCTTATGGCTACAGTGAAATCCGTACGCCTATCGTGGAAAGTACTGATCTTTTCAAGCGTTCCATTGGCGATGTGACTGACATTGTTGAAAAAGAGATGTACACCTTTGAGGATCGCAACGGTGACAGCCTGAGCTTGCGCCCAGAGGGAACTGCATCCACTGTCCGTGCCGGTAACGAGCACGGTTTGCTATACAACCAGGAGCAGCGTCTGTGGTACATGGGTCCTATGTTTCGTCACGAGCGTCCACAGAAAGGCCGTTATCGTCAGTTCCATCAGTTCGGTGTCGAGGTTTATGGTATCGGCAGCGCCGATGCAGATGCCGAAGTGCTGATGTTGTCCAATCGTCTGTGGAAAGAGCTGGGACTGACCGAGCATGTGACACTGGAGCTCAACACGCTGGGTGACAACCATGAGCGTGACCTGTATCGCGATGCCCTGGTTGCCTACCTAGAGCAGCACAAAGACAAGCTGGATGAAGACTCTCAGCGTCGTATGTACAGCAATCCGCTGCGGGTACTGGATAGCAAAGATCCTCAGGTTCAGGCCATTTTGGCCGGTGCCCCTGAGCTGATGACCTTCCTGGGTGAAGAGTCAAAAAATCATTTTAATCAATTACGTGAACTATTGGAGGCCGCTGGCATCCAATACCGTATCAACCCTCGTTTGGTGCGCGGTCTGGATTATTACAACCGCACAGTATTTGAGTGGGTGACCAACAGCTTGGGCGCTCAGGGTACCGTATTGGCCGGTGGTCGTTACGATGGTCTGGTGGGGCAACTGGGCGGTAAAGATACGCCAGCCGTCGGCTTTGCCATGGGCATCGAGCGTATTGTGCTGTTGCTGGAAACTCTTGAGCTAGCTGCCGATGTGGCCGGTGCCGTGGATGTTTATGTGACCGCCATGGGTGACGATTGCCGCATTGAAGCCATAAAAATCGCCGAGGAGTTGCGCAATGCTGTACCAGGCCTTAAGGTGATGAGCCATTGTGGTGGCGGTAACTTCAAGAAGCAGATAAAGCGTGCCGACAAGAGCGGTGCGATCCTAGCGCTGATTATTGGTGAAAACGAGTTGGCAACCAATCAAATTGCCGTGAAGCCGCTGCGTAATAATGACGAACAACAACTGGTTAGCCGGGGATCACTGGCAACCGTATTGGCAGAGCTGATCTAAGACGTGATCGTAAAAAGGGGACGTGCGAGTGGAAATTTATAGCACAGAAGAACAACAAGTTGATGCTATCAAACAGTTCTGGAAGGATTATGGCACCTCAATTCTGGTAGGTGCTGTGGTAGGTTTGGGTGGCCTGTATGGCTGGAACTACTACTCTTCGACAACAGTGGAAAGTGCAGAATCTGCCTCAGTGGCGTTTCAGCAGATCCGTACACAAGATGCCGATGCAGCCACACTGGCAGGGCAGATTGCCAACTTTGATAAAGCCCATGATCAGAAAGGCTATCAGGCACTGTTGGATTTGATGCTGGCCAAGCAATCAGTGGAAGCCGGAGAGTTGGATAACGCTGCAGCCGCGCTGAAAAAAGTAATTGCTGCCAAGCCAGGCAGTGGTCTGGGCGAAATTGCCACTCTGCGGCTGGCCCGTATTCAGGCTCAGCAGGATCAGATTGGCACGGCACTGGCGACACTGGATAGCTTGACTGATTCCGCCTTTGCTGCCCAGCGTGATGAACTTAAAGGGGATATCCTTGTGCGTCAGGGCGATACTGACAAGGCTCGCAGCGCCTATCTGGCGGCTAAGGATGCGCTGTTGGCTGAAGGTCAGACGGAAACCCCGACACTGCAGATGAAAATAGACAATCTGAACAAGGCATAAGGAATAGCCAATGAAGTCCTGGTGTAAATCTCTGCTGGCGGCGAGCTTGAGCATGACGCTGCTGTCGGCCTGTTCTTCGTCTGACAGCATTGAAGAACCCATCGCTAAGTTGCAAGAGTTCAACGCGACTGTATTCCCACAGATCAGCTGGCAGACTCATGTTGGGGAGGGTGTGGGTCAATATTACTCACAACTGCAGCCGGCCGTACGTTATGGCAAAATTTTTGCGGCCGATCGTGATGGCGTGATCGAGGCGTTCGACGAAAAAACCGGTGAGAAGGTTTGGGAGAAGGACTTCAGCGAAGCCTTCCGTGATGGTGTGCTGGCCAAAAACAAGGGTGCCCGAATATCGGGTGGCTTGGTCGCGGCTCGCAATAAACTGTTTGTTGGCAGTGAAAGCGGCGTGCTGGCGGCATTGAATGTGGAAACCGGCGAGCTTGAATGGCAAGCCCAAACTCAGGGGGAGCTGCTGTCGTTGCCGACCGTGGCAGAAGATCTTGTGGTGGTGAACACTGGCTCTGGGGTGCTCGAAGCCTTCAATGTGGACACCGGTGAGTCCAAATGGCGTTACGAAGCAATGATGTCCAGCCTGACATTGCGCGGCACAGGTGGAACGGTGTATGAAGGCGGTGGCTTTTTCGTGGGAACGGCGGATGGCAAAGTGGCCGTGGTGATTAAGGATAATGGTCAACCCGCCTGGGAACAGGCGATTTACACTCCCAAGGGCGGCAATGAATTTGCTCGTATGGCGGATGTAGATATGACTCCCCTGATCATCGGTGACACCCTATATGCGGTGAGCTTTAACGGTAATTTGGTGGCGATGGAAGTGCGTACCGGACGTATTCTGTGGTCCCGCAAGTATTCCAGTTTCCATGATCTGGCCACTTCGGGTTATAGCCTGTTTTTGGTGGATGACCACAGCCGGGTGTACTCAGTAGATCGCCGCAACGGTCTGGAGCAGTGGAGCAACAACGAGCTGGCTAACCGCAGCCTGACGGCGCCTGTGTTGTTTAACAATTATATCGTGGTAGGTGACTATGAAGGTTACCTGCACTTCCTGGATCGCAACAGCGGCAAGATTGTCGGCCGGATCCAGATTGACAGTGATGGTTTGTACAGTGCGCCTGTGGTGGCTGATGGCAAACTCTATGTGCAAGGTCGCAGCGGTGAGCTGGCGGCAGTGACACTTCCTTAAGTAAAGCTAGCGCTTTATAGAGCCCCTGGAAGTGTTTCCGGGGGCTTTTTATTGATAAGAGGCAAAGCATGATCCCAGTAGTGGCCCTGGTGGGTCGTCCCAACGTGGGGAAATCGACCCTGTTCAACCGACTCACCCGCACCCGTGATGCGCTGGTGGCTGACTACCCGGGCCTGACCCGGGACCGCAAGTATGGCCGGGCATTTTTGTCAGGCTACGAGTTTATCGTCGTTGACACAGGGGGTATCGATGGTACCGAAGAAGGCATTGAAACCAAAATGGCTGAGCAGTCGCTGGCCGCCATTGAAGAAGCAGACGTGGTGCTGTTTCTGTGTGACGCCCGTGCTGGTTTGACTGCCGCCGATATGGCCATTGCTCAGCATCTGCGCAGCCGCGAAAAGACCACTTTCGTGGTGGCCAACAAGGTCGATGGTATTGATGCCGACTCTGCCAGTGCTGAGTTCTGGGCGCTGGGTCTGGGCGAAGTGTACCAGATGGCAGCGGCTCAGGGCCGCGGCGTGACCAATATGATTGAATATGCACTGGCGCCATACGCGGAAGCACTGGGCGTGATCCGGGATGGCGAGGAACAAGACGCGGCTGACGAGCGCGAGTACACAGAAGAAGAAGCTGAAGCTGAGCAGACCCGTCTGCAGGCACTGCCCATCAAACTGGCGATTATCGGCAAGCCCAATGTGGGTAAATCAACACTGACCAACCGCATTCTGGGCGAAGAGCGGGTAGTCGTTTATGATGCACCTGGCACTACCCGTGACTCTATCTATATTCCGATGGAGCGCGATGGTCAGGACTATGTGCTTATCGATACCGCCGGGGTGCGTCGCCGCTCAAAGGTGTATGAGACCGTTGAAAAGTTCTCTGTGATCAAGACGCTCAAAGCGGTAGAAGATGCCAACGTGGTGCTCCTAGTGATCGATGCCCGTGAAGGTATCGCCGAGCAGGATCTGGGGCTGCTTGGATTTGTGCTGAACGCCGGTCGCGCCCTGGTGATTGCCGTGAATAAGTGGGATGGCATCGATCAGGGCGTGAAAGATCGCGTCAAGATCGAGCTGGACCGCCGTCTGGGCTTTATTGATTTCGCCCGCATTCACTTTATTTCAGCGCTGCACGGTACAGGTGTCGGTCACCTGTTTGAATCTATTGAAGAAGCCTATGAGAGTGCTACTCGCCGCGTGGGTACTTCTATGCTGACCCGTATTATGCAGATGGCGCAGGATGATCACCAGCCGCCACTGATTAACGGTCGTCGGGTGAAACTCAAGTACGCTCACGCTGGTGGCTACAACCCACCGATTGTAGTGGTGCATGGTAACCAGGTTAGTAAGCTGCCGGATTCCTACAAGCGCTACATGATGAACTACTTCCGCAAGTCGCTGAAAGTGGTGGGTACACCAATCCAGCTGCGTTTCCAGGAGGGGGAAAACCCGTTTGAAGGTAAAGGCGAGAAGCTGACCCTGAGTCAGGAACGTCGCCGTAAGCGCATGATGGCTCACATCAAAAACAAAAAAAGTTAACTGCTTTTAACAAAAGGAACCCGGGTGGTTCCTCTTGTTTTTTGGTTTGTCAGCCAAGGTGTTGCGGTCAATAATGCAATTCAGTGTTCCCAACTGTGTGATTAAGCAGATCATATTTACGCCATCTATCAGGTTTGCCTGCGGCATCACGCCAGAGTGAGCCTCGACCCCCTTGGCTTTGCTTGAAACAGACCGTGGATAGTACAGCGCAATATGCTGCAGCGTGTGACGAGGCGCTGGCCGAGGTTCATTGCCTTGGTGACTGCAACTCAAACGAGTTTGAGTTGCAGATGAAGCGATGATTACCTGCTCAGCAACGGGCACTTTTCCGGGTGTGTTTTGACTATGTGCAGTTTGCCCGGGATAACTATCCGCTGTTAGGTGAGGTGCAAATCAACCGGTAACAGGTTGCCAGGTGCAAAGCTAATCCGCCTTGGCCTGTTTTTGCTCGGGTCTGTTGACCTTTCATGGTTGAATTTTGCTCGTTCTAGACGCGCTTTAATCGCGACGCAAGGTGTGCCGCCTAGGGGCCTAAGCAAA
>JAJNAU010000041.1 GCA_021462625.1 Shewanella sp. | reverse complement strand
CACCTGAGCAGCCGATGGGATGCCCCAGCGCGCAGGCGCCACCGTGAACATTCACCTTGGTTTCGTCCAGCCCAAGCTCAGAAATCGCCAGCATAGTGACCATGGCGAAGGCTTCGTTGATCTCAAACAGATCCACCTCATCCCTGCTCCAGCCGTTCTTATCAAACAGCTTGTTCATGGCGCCAACAGGTGCAGTGGTGAAGGTGGCGGGCTCCTGGGCACGGGTGGCGTGACCGCGAATAACCGCCAAAACCTCCAGCCCCAGCTCTCTGGCTTTTTCACGGCTGGTTACCATCAGTGCCGCAGCACCATCAGAAATGGAGGAGGAGTTGGCCGCTGTAATGGTGCCATCTTTGGCAAATGCCGGGCGCAGCGTGGAAATTTTATCAGGACGGGCATTGCCGGGCTGCTCGTCGGTATCGATAACCACCGCCCCCTGACTGGAGGTCACAGTGACAGGCACTATTTCACTGTTGAATGCCCCAGCAGCGATAGCGGCATTGGCTTTTTGCAGTGAGGACAGCGCAAAGGCATCCATCTGCTCGCGGGTTATACCAAAATCATCGGCGGTCTTTTGGGCAAAGCTCCCCATGGCGCCACCTGTGTAGGCATCTTCCAGACCATCGAGGAACATATGATCCAGCACCTTGCCGTGTCCCATGCGCATACCACCGCGGGCTTTATCCAGCAAATACGGTGCCTGGCTCATGCTCTCCATGCCCCCGGCAATCACCAGTTCGGCGCTGCCTGCTTTAATCAAATCATGGGCCAACATCACAGTTTTCATGCCTGAGCCGCACACCTTATTGACCGTAGTGGCACCAACTCCCAGCGGCAGACCTGCAGCCAGCGTTGCCTGCCTAGCGGGCGCCTGCTTGAGGCCTGCCGGCAGCACACATCCCATAAGCACTTCGTCCACCAACTCACCGGCTATACCGCTATCCGTTATCAGCCCTTTGATGGCTGTCGCTGCCAGTTGCGGCGCAGGTACAGAAGCTAAACTGCCCTGAAAGCCACCCATAGGGGTACGCTTGGCTGCCACAATCACAATATCCTTTTCAGTGCTCATAACTAACTCCGGTTCGCTTGTCTCATCCCTCTGTACCCCCCACAGAAAGCCTTTGATTGCTCAAATAACAGCACTGTGGCGTTTACGCCAACGTAAAGCAAGTGTTAATTTGCCTAATACTCACGCATTACCCTTTGACAAATGTCACTCAGGATTTACAAAACTCCGGCACGGCAGGAGTACAGGTAAGGTATAACGGGATTTGTTGAACTGGTCTTACCTCAACGTCTTGTTCTGGACGCAGGACGCGATGGACTCAGCACCTGTCTGCTGCGCCTTGTGCTCTAGAATCTAGAATCTAAAGTCTGGATTCTGGATTCTGGATCCTGGGCGAATAGCTTTGGGCTTTGAGGTGAGATGTCAGTGAAGACTCAGGCAGGGCAAACGGTGAAAACAACCAAGGAAGGTGCGAATAAGTCCCGCACGTGATCTGCGTAGACTTACCACTATCATATGCAGGCACAATTAGCAGCAAATGGCCTTAGCCTTTGCACTCGCAACGGCCAGATAACAACTGAGAGGGACCGGTCACGACTCCCAAGGAGTCATGGCATTCATATCATGCAGATCATAAGGTGTCAGCTGATAGACGTAATAGTTAAGCCAGTTGCTGACAAGCAAACTGCCGTGACCAAACCAGCGGGCGATGGCCTCTGCTTTCGGATTGTCACCGGCAAAGTAGTTTTGCGGAATATCCGGCGACAGCCCCTCTCCCAAATCCCGAAAATATTCATCCCTCAAGGTATGTTTCTGATATTCGGGATGACCTGTCACAAACAGTTTGCGGTTGTCTTTTGACAAAATCAGATACGCCCCGGCCTTATCGGAATGGGCCAGCACATTGAGTTCAGGGTGGGCCACTAACTTTGCCAGGGGAATTTCGGCATAGCGGGAGTGCGGCGCAAAAAACTCATCATCAAAGCCCCGCAACAAAGGATAAGGCTGACTGACACGCCTGTGGGGGAAAACCCCGGAGCGTTTACGCGGCAGCAATTCCCGCTCCAGCCCGTACAGATAGTACAGACCGGCATGAGCCGCCCAGCAAAGATAAAGGGTCGAGGTCACATGGGTTTGTGACCAGTCGATAACCTCCCTGATCTTGTCCCAGAAGGTCACTTCCTCATAGGGCACCTGACCCAACGGCGCACCGGTAATAATCAAGCCGTCATAATTATTACCCCTGATCTCATCAAAATCTCGGTAAAAGGTATTCATATGATCTGTCGGGGTATGTTTGGAGACTTTGTCATGGATGCGCAGCAGTTCCACATCCACCTGCAACGGAGTATTGCCCAGTAATCTCAGCAGCTGGGTTTCGGTCTCGATCTTATTGGGCATCAGATTCAGGATAAGCACCTTCATCGGACGAATATCCTGATTGGCCGCACGGGTTTCCGACATAACGAAGACATTTTCGGAGATAAGCACCCCGGCGGCGGGAAGATTGTCTGGGATCCTGACTGGCATACCGCGCCTATTCCTTAGTTATGGCAGGCGCACTATCCGGCTTTGGATTAACGGCCTACCTTGTTCAACAGTACTGACATCGGCTCGCTGGCATTCAAGTCAACGTTATAAGCCTGAGTGTTAATGAACAGCAGTTGATCCCCCAGCGTGATGCGGGCGCCAATGGCGTAAGTGTGGCCGGGTTCAAGCTGATCCCGGGCCATCACAAAGGAAAAAGTGGCCGGCGTACTAACATCGTCACGCACCATTTCGGCAATCACCTCGGCCGGTGCATCGAGGCGGGAAACGTCTTTGAGCTGCACCGTCAGTACCGCATCCGGAGGCAGGGCAATACGCTCCCGGTACCAGACCTCACCATAGATATCCACTGTGGCGTTTTGGGTAGCACAGCCACTCATCAATCCAGACACCAATACCAGCGGGGCGGCGATGAATTTAATCCATTTGTTCATAAACTCTCCTAAATCATACAGCAAGACTTCTGGATGTCTACACTTCCAGATATAAATCTTGAAGTCACCTGGGGTTCTTCCTATGATAAGCGCCCCATGATTTGCCCGAAACCCATATGTCTCAAGCGACTGCAATAATTATTGGTGCCAGCTCACAATTGAGCCGTGAAATTGCCATACAACTCTGTGAACAACAGGTGAAGCTGGCTTTATTGGTTCCCGCCCCAGAAGCCATTGCCGACTTTGCCGCTACCCTGCCCGGCAGTGTCAGTGTCCATGCACTGGACATTTGTGCCCCCGACATCGCCATTAATCAGCTCACTCAGGTTTGGCAGCAACTGGGCGGTGCACACCTGGTGTTGGTCAACACCGGGGTCAACCATTATAACCCAGAGCTCCCCTGGGCACCGGAAGAAGAGATCATCAAAGTCAATGTCACCGGCTTTGCCGCTATGTGTAATACCGTTTTCAATCTGCTGCGCCAGCAGGGTTACGGTCAATTGGGCGCCATTAATTCAGTGGCGGGCCTGCGCGGCGGCCCCAGCGTGTCCTACCATGCCTCCAAAGCCTTTGCACAAAACTACCTTGAAGGCCTGTCGATGCACGCCCAGCGCCTGAAACTCCCGATCACGATTACCGATATTCAATTAGGCATGCTGGATAAAGCCGCGATGCAGGGCGCAAAAATGTGGCTGGCACCACTGCCTGTGGTAGCAGCCCAGATCCTTAAAGCCCTGGCTAAAGGCAAACGCCGCGCCTACGTCCCCAAGCGCTGGATCATTGTGGCCTGGACGACCCGTCTGTTGCCGGAGTTCATCTACAACACGCGCCGCTGGAAGAGCAAACAGAAAAAAACTGAAAACTGATTAACTCAGTGACGAGCAGATAGAAAAAAGCCAGCTAACACTGGCATAAATTGGAGCACCTCGGGCGGGTGCTCCGGCAGAAGACAGGGAACGAAGATTGTCTTTAGAAAACGTAACCTACGCTGATCATGTAGACCCAGGGATCGATGTCGGCTTTGTATTCCAGTGGACCGGCAACGCTATCAAATTTCACATCAGTACTGATATCGGCATACCAGATTGAACCATTCACCAACCAGTTTTTATTAACCTGATAGTCCAGACCCACCTGTGCTGCCCAGCCCCAGGAATTGGACAGGCTCAGGTTGTCCAGCTCCAGATTAGTACCAATAGCTTTTTCCACTTTAGCGTTGGCGTCCGAAGTGAACTCGTTGTCGAAGAAGTTAGTAAAGTTAACCCCCAGACCTACATACGGGCGTAATTTAGACTGCGCATCACCGAAATAGTACTGGGCGACCAAAGTCGGCGGTAGATGTTTGGTTTCCGCAATATCAATCCCCGCTAGGGAAACGGTATGCTTGAATGGGGTAGCAGCCAGCAGTTCAATACCGATATTGTCGGTAATCATGTAGCCAAAGTTCAAACCCAGTTGCGTGTTGTCATCAACAGAAAACTCACCCAGATTCGGTAAGCCAAGACCAGTCAAATCAACATCCTGACTCGACTCATCAGGCGCAACCACCACAGCACCGGCACGCACAATAATATCACCGGCCTGGTGAGCCAATGCAGGAGCAGAGATCAGGGTGGCAGCAATCAAAGCAGGCAGTACAGACTTTTTCATCATCATTCTCCATAGCGGTAACGCGAAGCGCTGTTTTATTTACATCCTTAACAAATTGCAAATACACTGCCAAACTATGTTGCCAAATAATTTGATCTCCATCAAATAATTGCAACTGCAGAGCATTTTATTGGTATTAGGTTGATCTGGATCACATGCCGGAATTTTTATTATTTACATTCAACTGACCATGTTAATTAACTGACAATAAGGGGTACATTTCGAGCCAGCCTTTGCTTTCTATGCGCTGCAAAAACAGTGGCCACTCACGCTTGGGATTGTGGCTGATATGCCCATCAAACAAACAGGCAAAACCAAACGCACTGATAAACTCAAGCTCACCATCGGCGCTAAGCCTTACCGCCACGGCAGTTTGCCGCTCAGGCCAAAAGGACATGGCATCAATCACACTCAGGTAAGGTCTGTCATCATTGCGTATATGCATGCGCGCCTGATTTTTCACAGACCAAGGCAATTTCGCTGCAATATCGCCAAGTCGCTGCTCCAGTTGCCTGTCATATTGAGGCAGCAGATTGTGCTGCCCGAAATAGATCACATCCAGATCATTCAGTGGTGAACAAACTGCACAATAAAGTTTGTCCCACACCAGATTGCGAACAAATCCTGCCGCCAGCCAAAGCTCTTCGCCCGTTTGCGCCGATACCCTCGCCGCCACCTGCAAGGCCGCCATTCGCTGTGAGTCCTGAATTAGCCAGCAGGCGATTCTGTTGCGGGCACCAGCTTCATCCATAGATACCTCCCCTGCAAAACCTAACCCAAACAATGGCCGCAACCTGTGGTTGGGAGCATAAAAAAGGCCCCGCCGGGGGCCTCGATTACTGACTGACGGGCTTCATCAGTACTTCGGTGGTAAATTTCCCATTATTAATCACAGGATAACGATTGAAGGTCTGAAACTGCACCTGCCCTTCATAGGTGATCATCGCCACCACCCCGTAATTGACGTTCTCTGAAACGGTGTCGCGCGGCAGAATAAACTTGAACGGCACCGGCGCTCTGGCAATTTCAAAGGTTTTCTGCGCCAAGATAGAACCCGGAGTATCCAGATCGATAATGGCAATGTTGATAACTGCACCCGGAGGCAGATCCACCTGCTCAAGATAACCGGCAGCACCATTGACGATGACCGGTTTGGGCGGCTCCACCGTCACACAGGCTGACACTCCCAGGATCAAGGTGCACAATACCAACACCCGCGCCAGACTTTTGATCATGTTATTTTCCTCCCTTGTAACGCATTAAGCCTTCCTGAGTGGTGGATGCCACCAGCTCTGCGGCCTGATTGAAAAACTGCCCACGGACAAAGCCCCGGCCTCCCCCGGCATTGGGGCTATCAATACTGTACAGCAACCATTCGTTGAAGTTGACCGGACGGTGAAACCACATGGCATGATCTATGGTCGCAAAACGCATACCCGGAGTCAGCAAACTGACGCCATGGGGCTGAGCGGCAGTAACCAGGAAATTAAAATCTGAGGCGTAAGCCAGCAGATATTCATGCACACAGGTGTCTGCTGGTAAGCTGCCATTGACCCGCATCCACACATGACGCACAGGCTCAGTGACTGCCGGTGCAATCAGGTCCAGCGGCTCAACCAGCCGCATTTCAATCGGCACTTCGGCAACAAAGGCCTCCAGTATTTTGGGTGGCACCTTGTCCTGCATGGTCATGGCTAACAGATGCTGATCCATCAAACCCTCTGGGCCGACAACCTGCGGCATGGATGCGTGATGGCTGAAACCGGCTTCAGGCTTCTGAAACGAACAGGTCATGTAGAAAATCGGCTGACCTTTCTGAATGGCCTTCACCCGGCGGGCACTGAAACTGCCGCCATCGCGCATGATCTCTACATCATAAACGATCGGCTGTTGCTCATCACCCGCCCGCAGAAAATAGGCGTGAAAAGAGTGAACCATCCGACCGGGCTTCACTGTTTGACGGGCAGCGCTCAGCGCCTGCCCCATCACCTGGCCACCAAATACATGACCTAAACCAATATCCTGACTCTGCCCACGAAACAGTCCCAGTTCGATGGGCTCCAATGAGAGCAAAGACACTAACTCATTCAAAACCTGACTCATGATTACCACTTAATGGAATAAATTGAAGCTGTAAGCCGAAGCGTCAGTATAACCTGCTGCCGCCGGGAGAAAAGACCAATGGCCATTCCATTTCACCCAGAGCATGTTATCCCCCTTGCAGCCGCCGAGGGTTTCCAGGTTATCGGCACCATTCTATCCGGCTTTTGCCAATCCAAGCACCCGCTGTTGAATGTATTAAGGTTAAAGCACGCCGCTGGATTTATTGCGATGTACCTGTAAAGGCGGCGGTTATCGCCCCAATGACTTCAGCGCGGCTAGGTTCAGGTACATATAGGGGCATCGGGATGAAGATCATATCCCGCCTATAAGTGGTATAAATTAATGCAGAAAAAAGGTAACATGTACGTCCTTCCGACAGGCTGTCAGTACCTGCCCGGCGGAACAGTTCCCTGAACACTTGCAACAGAAATAAACATGAACAATCCCTGGATCCTAGCCGTTCGCCCCCGCACCCTGCCTGCTGCCATCGGCCCTTTATTGGTCGGCAATATGCTGGCACTGCAACTGGACTCTTTCAGCCTGATCATTGCCCTACTCTCTACCGCCTGCGCCGTATTGCTGCAAATTGCGGTGAATCTGGCCAATGACTACTTCGATTTTAAAAATGGTATCGACACCGAAGAGCGCCTCGGTCCGGTGCGGGTAACCCAAAATGGTCTGCTGTCTCCCCTTGCGGTACGCAATGCCATGATCCTGTCTCTGGTGGTTGCCGTTACCGTTGGCATGTTCTTGATTTTCCACGGCGGTTGGATAATTGCCCTGCTGGCGCTGTTTGCCGTATTGGGCGCGCTGGGATACAGCGGCGGCCCTTACCCCCTGGCCTCCCATGGACTAGGCGAAGTGGCGGCCTTTGTGTTCTTTGGATTGGTGGCCGTGGTCGGCGCCTATTTCCTGCAAGCCGGTACCACCAGCACTGACGCCTGGCTGCTGGGCAGCGCCATCGGCTTTTTCAATGCCGCCATTATGCTGGTCAACAACACCCGGGATATTCAAACCGATACCAAGGCCAACAAACATACGCTGGCGGTTCGCATTGGCGAAGGCCGCGCCAAAGATCTATATCAGGCACTGGTCTACCTGCCCTTTGGTCTGATCATCAGCGGATTTCTTATGGGCGTTTTGCCTGGTTGGCCAGTATTGCTGGCAGGCCCGACCCTGCTGATGGCCAGAAGCCTGACTACCGCCTTCCAGCACAACAGTGGTCAGGCTCTCAATCCATTGCTGGGCCGTACCGCCAAACTGACCATGGTATTTAGTTTCCTGTTCAGCGCCGGTCTGCTGCTGCCTCAGTTACCCCACTAACGCCAGTTTCACAACATAAAAGGCTTCACTCTATGATGTAGAGCGATACTTTTTAGGATCTGTTTAGCTTTGGTGATTAACCTTAACTCTGGATAAGAAACAGCATAATTTATTGATTTAACAAAAATCTGTATTTAACTCTCTTGCTAGTCGGCGGTTTTTGTTGATCGCAAGGCGAATTTGCGCGTCAGATAGCGGGGCTATTGCAAGTCAACTCAACGCAGTTAGCTGCAAAAACAGTCTCTAGAAAGGCGTTCTGTTATCCCGAGCTGAAGATGTAACCCAACTTGGCCAGCGCCTCTTTCACCAACTCCAGCGTCATGGGATCTTCTATAGTGGCGGGGATCTTCAATGGCTGATGAGCTGCAATCTGCCGCATGGTGCCCCGCAGAATTTTGCCCGAACGAGTCTTGGGCAGTTTGGGGATCGCCGTCACCAGCCGAAATGCCGCCACCGGGCCAATTTCATTGCGTACCAGCGCGATCAACTCCTGGCGCAACTGGATTTCAGAGATATTCACGCCATTGCGCAGCACCACCAGACCCAGCGGCAACTGACCTTTGAGTTTATCCTCAACCCCAATCACCGCCGCCTCAGCCACTGCATCATGCTGACACAGTACTTCTTCAAATCGGCCGGTGGAGAGTCTGTGTCCCGCCACATTAATGATGTCGTCGATACGACTCATGATGTACAGATAACCATCTTCATCCAGATAGCCGGCATCACCGGTAAGATAATAGTCAGGATACACAGACAGATAACTTTCCTGATAACGCCTGTCGTTACCCCAGAGCGTCATGAGGGTGCCCGGCGGCAGTGGCAGTTTAATCACCACATTACCTGAGGTGTTGGGCGCCACCGCCTGTCCTGACTCATCCAGTACCTCTACCTGATAACCAGGCACGGCCTGCGCCGGCGACCCGGGTTTAACCGCCACAGGATCTGTACCCATGAGATTGGCTGCCACCGGCCAGCCGGTTTCCGTCTGCCACCAGTGGTCAATCACCGGTTTCCCCAGCTTTTCCGATGCCCAATTGAGCGTATCCGGATCGCAGCGCTCACCGGCGAGGAACAGTGTATTCAGGCAACTCAGATCCGTCTGGCGGATAAATTCACCATCCGGATCTTCCCGCTTGATGGCGCGAATGGCTGTGGGCGCGGTAAAGAAACTCTTCACGCCATATTTATTGACAGTACGCCAGAAAATACCGGCATCCGGCGTGCCCACCGGCTTACCTTCAAACAGCAGGCTGGTTGCCCCTACCAGCAGCGGACCATAGACAATATAAGAGTGTCCCACTACCCAGCCAATATCGGATGCAGCCCAGAACACATCACCCTGTTCAATGTTGTAGATGTGCTTCATCGACCAGGCCAGCGCCACAGCATGACCACCATTGTCACGCACCACTCCTTTGGGTTGGCCGGTAGTACCTGATGTATACAGAATATACAGAGGGTCGGTGGCCTTAACCGGTATACAGCCCAGCTGCGGCGACCTGGGAACCACTTCAGCCCAGTCATGGTCACGACCCGGCTGCAATTGTGCCTGACATTGGGGACGATTGAGAATAAGGCAATGGTCTACCTGATGGGCTGACTGACGCAGCGCATCACCCAGTAAGGGCTTGTATTGCACCACACCTGAAGGCTCAATACCGCAGGAGGCACTGATCACCACCTTGGGTTTGGCATCATTGATGCGGGTTGCCAGTTCATTGGCCGCAAAGCCACCAAACACCACAGAATGGATGGCGCCGATACGGGCACAGGCCAACATGGCAACCGCAGTTTCCGGTATCATAGGCATGTAGATGACCACCCTGTCACCCTTGTGTACGCCAATGGAGTGCAGGAAACCTGCAACCCGGCTGACCTGCTCAAGTAATTCGTAGTAACTCATTGCCTGCTCAACCCCGGTAACCGGGCTGACATACTGAATGGCCGTCTGCTCACCCAGACCGGCCGCCACATGGCGATCCACCGCGTTATAACAAGTGTTCAGTTCACCACCGGCGTACCATTGATAAAAAGGTGCCCGGCTGTCGTCCAGTACCTTCTCCCAAGGGGAGTGCCAGTCAATTGCCGCTGCTGCACTGCTCCAATAATCTTCCCTGTCTGTCAGTGCCTGAGTCCGTAACCGCTCGCCCATGACCCCCATACAACCTCCACTTTTCATCCTTGACTGGGTAATTGAAACCGGAACTTCGCTCAACAAAACTCCGGCATATCATTGACTAGATCTCATGTTCGCGCATTTTTGAGAATTAGACTTTTGGTTGAGGCAAATCTGAAACAACCACCACAACTCAGCAGGGCAACAGAATATTAACATTAAGTGGGCGGCAACCTTTACCTTTACGTAAACTTCATATAAGGTGCTTAAAAACGATACACAAAGTCTGTCGATGAACACCAACCAAACCCTGAAAACAACTTATTCAATCAGTGAGTTATCAAAAGAATTTGATATCACCACCCGAAGCATTAGGTTTTATGAGGATCAGGGGTTGCTCAAACCCAAACGCCGTGGTCAGACCCGCATCTACAGCCTGAAGGACAGGGTGCGGCTGAAACTGATCCTGCGGGGGAAACGCTTGGGCTTTTCATTGGCAGAAACCCGCCGCCTGTTTGAACTCTATGATGCAGATAAAAGCAGTACCACTCAGCTCAATACAATGTTGTTGCTTATTGAAGAAAAAAAGGTGGCTCTGCAACAGCAAATGGATGACATCAAAGTGGTGTTAATGGAGCTGAACTCAGCCGAACAGCAATGCCTGAGCGCACTGAAACACAGCAGAGAAAAAGGTTAGCCAGACAGGCTGACGCTCAGCATACGGAATCACGACATAACAATAATAAGTTGCGCATCTGATTACAGAGAAGCCAAAGAAGCTTACCGCAATAGCCAGACGCAACCCGGAAGGTAAAACGCCTCCACATGGCCCAACAAGCCGCCCAACAAGCTACAAGGATAAGCAACCATGAACCTACTTTACACCAGTCTGAACTTCGGTTTGCGTGAAGAAGTGGACATGCTGCGGGACTCAGTCAGTCAGTTTGCAGCCAATGAAATTGCCCCCATCGCCGCCAAGGTCGATGAGCAGAACGCCTTTCCCAATGAACTCTGGCCCGTGCTGGGGGATATGGGGCTGCTGGGCATTACTGTGGCAGAAGAGTATGGCGGCGCCAATATGAGCTATCTGGCCCATGTGGTCGCCATGGAGGAGATCTCCCGCGCCTCGGCCTCAGTTGGCTTATCCTACGGCGCCCACTCCAATTTGTGTGTGAACCAGATCGCCCGTAACGGCACGGATGAGCAGAAGGCCAAATACCTGCCTAAGCTCATCTCCGGTGAGCATATTGGCGCTCTGGCTATGAGTGAGCCCAATGCTGGATCGGATGTGGTGTCCATGAAGCTCAATGCCCGCAAACAGGGTAACCGCTATATCCTCAATGGCAACAAGATGTGGATCACCAATGGCCCCGACGCCCACACTTATGTGATTTACGCCAAAACCGATACCAACAAGGGACCTCATGGCATCACCGCCTTTATCATCGAACGCGGCTTCAAGGGCTTCACTCAGGCGCAGAAGCTGGACAAACTGGGCATGCGCGGCTCCAACACCTGTGAGCTGGTATTCCAGGACTGTGAAGTGCCGGAAGAGAATATCCTGGGGGGTCTGAACAATGGTGTCAAAGTGCTGATGAGCGGTCTGGATTATGAGCGCGTCGTGCTCTCCGGCGGCCCACTGGGAATTATGACCGCCTGTATGGACATAGTGATGCCCTATATTCACGAGCGACGGCAGTTTGGTAAATGCATAGGTGAATTCCAGCTGGTACAGGGCAAGCTGGCAGACATGTACACCGGCATGAATGCCGCCAAATCCTATATCTACAATGTCGCTAGGGCCTGCGATCGCGGCGAAACCACCCGCAAGGATGCCGCTGGTGCCATTCTGTACTCGGCAGAGCTAGCCACCAAAATGGCTCTGGATGCCATTCAGTTACTGGGCGGCAACGGTTACATCAACGAATACGCCACCGGCCGCCTGCTGCGAGATGCCAAGCTGTATGAAATCGGCGCCGGCACCTCGGAAATCCGCCGCATGTTAATCGGTCGCGAGCTGTTCGATGAATCCCGTTAAGATGTGAGCCTGCCTACAAGGCTGGCATCAGCTTCGCCTAGGCAAACCAGAAATAAGGACAGTGTTGTGGTGCAATTCAATTCCCGAATCAATTCCAAGAATGCAGAGTTTCAGGCCAAGGCTGCCGATATGCAGGCTTTGGTGGATGATTTGCAGCAAAAAGTTCATACCATTACGCAGGGTGGCGGTCAGGCTGCCTGCGAACGACACTCAGCCCGTGGAAAACTGCTGCCCAGAGAGCGGATCGAGCGGTTGCTGGATGCCGGTTCGCCGTTTCTAGAAGTCGGCCAGTTTGCCGCCTTTGAAGTGTATGATGAAGCCGTACCCGCCGCCGGGGTGATCGCCGGGATCGGCCGGATCAGCGGCGTTGAGTGCATGATTATCGCCAATGACGCCACAGTCAAAGGCGGTACCTACTATCCGCTGACGGTCAAAAAACACCTGCGGGCCCAGGAGATCGCCGAGCGCTGCCACTTGCCCTGCATCTATCTGGTGGACTCGGGCGGTGCCAACCTGCCCCGTCAGGATGAAGTGTTCCCCGACCGGGAGCATTTCGGCCGCATCTTCTTCAATCAGGCGCGCATGTCCGCCAAGGGCATTCCGCAAATTGCCGTGGTTATGGGACTGTGCACGGCAGGCGGCGCCTATGTACCCGCTATGGCAGACGAATCCATAATCGTCAAACAACAGGGCACCATCTTTCTGGCGGGGCCACCACTGGTCAAAGCCGCCACCGGCGAAGAGGTCAGCGCCGAGGAGCTTGGCGGCGGCGATGTACACACCCGCATTTCCGGGGTAGCTGATCACTTGGCAAACAATGATGAGCATGCGTTGGAGCTGGCCCGTCAGGCCGTCATGCGGATCAATCACCAAAAACCAATCGCCATTGAACTTAAGCGCGCCAAACCGCCCAGATACGATATTCATGAGCTATACGGCATAGTCGGCACAGATCTGAAGAAACCCTTTGATGTTAAAGAAGTGATTGCCCGTCTGGTGGATGACTCCGACTTTGACGAATTCAAGGCCAATTATGGCGCCACACTGGTGTGCGGTTTTGCCCACATCTATGGCTATCCGGTTGGCATAGTCGCCAACAATGGCATTCTATTTTCCGAGTCGGCCCAGAAAGGCGCCCACTTTATCGAGCTGTGTTGTCAGCGCAAGATCCCGCTGCTGTTTTTGCAAAACATCACCGGCTTTATGGTGGGCAAAAAGTACGAGCATGAAGGCATAGCCAAGCACGGCGCCAAGATGGTGACTGCTGTATCCTGCGCCAGCGTGCCCAAATTCACTGTGCTGATTGGAGGCTCCTACGGCGCAGGCAACTATGGCATGTGTGGCCGCGCCTTCAATCCCACCATGATGTGGATGTGGCCCAACGCCCGTATCTCTGTGATGGGCGGCGAGCAAGCCGCCGGGGTACTGGCTACGGTCAAGCGAGATGGTCTGATCCGTCAGGGCATAGACTGGAGCCGTGATGAAGAAGCCGCCTTCAAAAAGCCCATCATCGAACAGTACGACAAAGAGGGGCACCCCTATCATGCCAGCGCCAGATTATGGGATGACGGCATCATAGATCCGGCCCAGACCCGCGAAGTAGTGGGACTGGCACTGGCCGCGGCCCTCAATGCCCCCATCGAAGACACCCACTTTGGCGTGTTCCGCATGTAAGGAGGCCAATGTGAACTATCAATACATTAATACCCAGGTGGAAAACGGCGTTGCCAGCCTGATCCTCAGTCGCATCGACAAGCACAATGCCTTCGATGAAGTGATGATCAATGAAATGCACACGGCGCTTGAGACCTTGGCTGACAGTAGCTGCCAGCTGCTGGTTTTGAAGGCCCAGGGCAAACACTTCAGTGCAGGCGCGGACCTGAACTGGATGCGCAAACAGGCCTCCATGGATTTGGCTCAGAATCTGGTTGACGCCAAGCAGCTTGCCAGTTTGATGCACAAACTGGATACCTTTCCCTGCCCGACGCTGGCGCTAGTCAATGGTGCCGCCTTTGGTGGCGCGCTGGGGTTGATTTGCGCCTGTGATATCGCTATCGCCACACCTGCAGCCAGTTTTTGCCTAAGTGAAGTGAAACTCGGGCTTATTCCTGCCGCCATCAGCCCTTATGTGCTACGCGCCATGGGCGAGCGTCAGGCCCGCCGCTATATGTTGAGCGCAGAGAAATTTGACGCTGATACAGCACTGTCGCTGGGGCTCATTCATGAACTGAATGAGGATTTGGCTCAGGCTGAAGCGGCCATGACAGCCCAACTGCTAGCAAACAGCCCGCAGGCCATGGCCTGGTGCAAAAACCTTATCGCCGCCCAGCAAAGTGGTGTGATTGATGCAGCCATGATGGATTACACCAGTGAGCAGATCGCCCGCATCCGGGTTTCTGATGAGGGCCAGGAAGGACTCAACGCCTTTTTCGATAAACGCCAGCCCGCCTGGTGCCAGGCATCCCGGGAGGGAAAGCATGCTGACTAAACTTGTTATCGCCAATCGCGGCGAGATTGCCTGCCGCGTTATCCGCACTGCCAGGGCCATGGGCATCAACACCGTGGCCCTGTACTCAGATGCTGATGCCAACGCCCGCCATGTAACGCTTGCCGATGAAGCCTTTTATCTTGGCCCCAGTGCTCCGGATGAATCTTATCTACGGGGCGATATTATTTTGCAAATCGCCAAAGACTACGGCGCCGATGCCATTCACCCGGGCTACGGTTTTTTGTCGGAAAACGCTGAGTTTGCCCGCTCCTGTGAACAGGCCGGGGTTCGCTTTATTGGCCCCGGCAGCGACGCCATCGATGCCATGGGCAGTAAGAGTGCTGCCAAGACCATTATGGAAAAAGCCGGTGTGCCCCTGGTACCAGGTTACCATGGAGATAATCAAAGTGATGCCGTGTTGCTGGCTGAATCTGCCCGCATAGGTTATCCGCAGCTCATCAAGGCCGCCTTCGGTGGTGGCGGCAAGGGGATGCGGGTGGTGGAATCGGCCAAGGAGATTAACAAAGCAATAGACTCAGCCCGCCGCGAGGCCCGTTCCGCCTTTGGCAACGACAAGCTGCTGATCGAGCGTTACCTGCGAAAACCCCGCCATGTGGAAGTACAGGTATTTGCCGACACTCATAGCAACTGCGTCTACCTATCAGATCGCGACTGCTCGGTGCAGCGCCGACATCAGAAGGTCATCGAAGAAGCACCAGCGCCGGGATTGTCTGATGCCCTGCGCAAACAGATGGGTGAAGCGGCAGTGGCCGCCGCCAGGGCGATAGATTATGTGGGCGCAGGCACAGTGGAATTTCTGCTGGATACTGAGGCCAAGGATGACAACAGCCGATTCTTCTTTATGGAGATGAACACCCGGCTGCAGGTAGAGCATCCGGTTACCGAGATGATCACAGGTCAGGATCTGGTGCGCTGGCAGCTGCTGGTCGCCGCCGGCAAACCACTGCCTTTAATTCAGGAAGAGATCCGCATAACCGGCCATGCCTTTGAGTCACGCATCTACGCTGAGGATCCCGCCAATCATTTCCTGCCTGCCTCAGGCACTTTGAGCTTTTTGCGCGAGCCTGCCCAAAGCCCTCATGTGCGCATCGACTCCGGGGTACGTCAAGGCGATGAGATCAGTAACTTCTACGATCCTATGATCGCCAAGCTCATCACTTGGGATGAAGACAGAAGCTCGGCGCTGGCACGCATGGCCAGTGCGCTCGATGAATTCAAGCTTTTCGGCCTTAAGCACAATATCGGCTTTCTGGGGCGCATCTGCCGTCATCCGCAATTTGCACAGGCCCAGCTGTGCACCGACTTTATCGAGCGTAATCAGGCAGACTTGCTTGCCGAGCCCAAGGTGGATATCGCCGCTGCCCTACCCATTGCCGCTTTGTACCGCCTGCTGCAGGAGAAGGCACAACAGCCAGTGCGAAGCGAACCCGATTCCCCCTGGCAAAGCTTCAGTGGTATGCGATTGGGCGCCCCGAGCCGCTTCAATATGATGCTGATGGATGACAATCATAAGGTGCATGAATTGATCCTGACTCAGGCCGCCAACGGCGATTTCCTGCTGAGGGGTGACTTGAACCAAAGGAGCGATGATAGTGAATATCGCCTGCAAGGCGAGCTGACAACCGATGGCCTCAGACTGACAATCAACGGCCACAGCTTATCGGTTACCGTGGCGCGATCCGGTGATGATTTTACCCTTTTTATGCCGATGCAGGGCGAAACTGGCATGACGACAGTGCATTTCAGGGCAGTGAAAACCCACAGTGAGGATACCGACCATAGCCAGGCCAATCCTCTAAATGCCCCCATGAATGGTACTGTGGTCACCCATCTGGTTGAAGTCGGGGCGCAGGTCAGCAAGGGGCAGGGGCTGATGGTGATGGAAGCCATGAAAATGGAGTACAGCATCACGGCGCCGGCCGATGGCAGGGTGACTGAGTTTTACTTCAAAGCCGGCGAACTGGTCAGTGATGGCATTCTGCTGCTGGCATTCGAGCCAGCTTCACAGTCGGCGTCAGAGTCAGAATCAAAGGATAATAATGCAGAGGTGGTCGATGCGAGCTGATCACATCAGTGTGTTTGAAGTCAGCCCCAGAGATGGTTTGCAGAATGAGCAGACCCTGCCGCTGGCCGCCAAAATTCAGCTGATCAATGCCCTGGCGGATGCCGGTGTTAACCGCATTGAAGCCGGCAGTTTTGTCTCTCCCAAATGGGTGCCACAGATGGCCGACAGCCAGGCTGTGTTTGCCGGAATAAACCGCCGTGATGAGGTCCACTACAGCGCCCTGACCCCCAATCTACAGGGATTGGAAGCAGCCCTTGACGCCAAAGTTGATGAGGTGGCTATTTTCGCCTCCGCGTCTGAAGCCTTCAGTCAGCGCAACATCAACTGCTCAATTGAAGAATCGATTGAGCGATTTATTCCGCTGATAGACAAGGCGAAATCACTGAATTTGCCGGTGCGCGGCTATGTTTCCTGCACCCTGGGCTGCCCCTATGAAGGTGAGATCCCTGTCAGCGAAGTGCTACGGGTGTCTGAAATTCTATACAGTCTCGGGGCCTATGAGATTTCTCTGGGGGACACCATAGGTGTTGGTACGCCGGGTAAGGCCCGTAGTATGCTCAAAGCCGTTGCCACCAAAGTGCCGGTTGAGCAACTCGCCCTGCATTTCCATGATACCCGCGGGCAGGCACTGGCCAATATTCTGGCCTGCCTGGATATTGGGGTATGCACCATAGACACCTCAGTGGCCGGCTTGGGGGGCTGCCCCTACGCCAAAGGCGCATCGGGCAATCTGGCGACCGAAGATCTGGTTTACATGCTTCATGGCATGGGCATAGAGACAGGCATAAATCTGGCTAAACTGGCACGTGCAGGAGATGAAATCAGCCGGGCACTTGGCCGCCGGAGTGGCTCGAAAGTCGCACTGGCTTTGGGACAATAGCCCGGTCAACAGCTCAGTCAACCCTCGGGCACATAAAGGATAACAACAGGGGCAGCCTTAGCTGCCAGGAGTAAGGCAATGACTAGACTGAATAAGGTTGTTGGCAGTTATGAAGAAGCGCTGGCTGGAGTAACCGACGACCTAACCATCATGGTCGGTGGTTTTGGCCTGTGCGGCATTCCAGAGGGGCTGATCGCCCACATGGTCGCCATGAAAGTCAAAGGGCTGACCGCTATCTCCAACAATGCTGGCGTCGATGACTTCGGTCTGGGATTGCTTTTGCAAAACCGGCAGATCAGCACCATGATCGCCTCCTATGTGGGCGAGAATGCCACCTTTGAGCAGCAGATGCTCAGTGGTGAACTGAACGTCATCCTCACCCCTCAGGGAACGCTGGCTGAGAAAATTCGCGCCGGTGGTGCCGGTATTCCAGCCTTTTTCACCGCCACTGGCTACGGCACTCCTGTCGCTGAGGGCAAGGAAACCCGAAAGATCAAAGGCCGTCATTATGTGCTGGAGGAGTCACTGACCGCCGACTTCGCCCTGATCCGTGCCTGGAAGGCCGACACCATGGGCAATCTTCTATTCCGTAAAACCGCTGCCAACTTCAACCCCATGATGGCCACCGCAGGCAAAATCACAGTGGTGGAAGCCGAGGAAATCGTTGAGCCAGGCGAACTAGACCCAGACCATATCCATACCCCGGGCATTTATGTTGACCGGGTGATTAAAGGCACCTTCGAGAAGCGCATCGAGCAGCGCACAGTCAAAGCGGATTAAGGAGACAACACCATGGCACTGACAAGAGAACAACTGGCTCAGCGTGTTGCCCGTGAACTGAGAGACGGTTATTACGTCAATCTAGGCATTGGTATCCCGACTCTGGTGGCCAACTATATTCCAAAAGGCATTGAAGTGATGCTGCAGTCAGAGAATGGCCTGCTGGGTATGGGCGAGTTCCCCACAGAGGAAACCCTGGATCCGGATCTCATCAACGCAGGTAAACAAACGGTCACCGCCGTCAAAGGCGCATCGTTTTTCTCCTCTGCCGAGAGTTTTGCCATGATCCGTGGCGGTCATGTGGATTTGACCGTACTGGGCGCCTTCGAGGTGGATGTGGAAGGCTCTATCGCCTCCTGGATGATCCCGGGCAAGCTGGTCAAGGGCATGGGGGGCGCCATGGATCTGGTGGCCGGCGCAAACAATATTATCGTTACCATGATGCACGCCGATAAACAGGGTAACTCCAAGCTGCTGCCCAAGTGCCAACTGCCACTGACTGGCTTTGGCTGTATCAAGCGGGTACTGACAGATCTGGCGTTTCTGGAGATCAAAGACGGCGCCTTCCACCTGCTTGAACGGGCCCCCGGCGTCAGCGTTGAAGAGATTGTCTCCAAAACAGCCGGCAAACTTGTCGTTCCTGGGCAAGTGCCAGAAATACAGTTTTAAAACCAACGGTTACCAGAGCAGGTGCGCTTTGTTGATGGCGGTATGGTATCCAACTTCCCCTTCGATATTTTCCACCTGTCCAAAACGTCAAACCAGACACCAAAAGCCCCTACCATAGGAGTGAAACTGGTGGAAGATGTGTATCAGCACAACACGGATACCTTTTTGCAGTATGTGGGCGCGGCGGTGAATACATCACCCCGAATGTTTGATAATCACCTCAGAGTGGTTCCCTCGGCTGACTATGATGAGCTGATGAGCAACATTCCAATCAAGCCTGAAATTCAGTGGCTTAACGTTGAAATGCCGCCGGAGCAGAGATATGATCTGTTGATGGCAGGGGTAGAGACTGCTCTCGCAAGGTAACGGATTATACCAATCCGCATAGAAGATTGATCTCATCAGAGCCATGTCAGCCATTCGAGTACCAGCGAAATTGGTGACGGCATAGTGGTTTCTCTGGCTAAACAATTTGGTGCCGTAATCGTGTGACTGACAGGCTCCCGTAGGGCGACTTTTAAAGGCGTGCATACTGCCCAGAGCCCTCTTGATTTATCCCGATAGACCTTCGATTGCTCTGATTGTCTTCACACCTTTAAATTCTCGCTGAGTGACTAACCTCCTATGCGGATTGGTATTAGAGGCAGACGACTGGTTGATGAGGAGTCAGCCCGGGACGGGCGCAACACTGTTGCTCCCCGCTTCCCTCGGCTTTGCAAAAGACAAGATTCAGGCGGGCAAACTCAAGCGTCACATTGTCTATCGGGCACTAACGCTGACCCTCACCTATCGGCTTACCGCAGAAACCGGAGGCTGCGGTAATCTCACCCGCTGACACGTCTGCCGTGTTGACCGTAAGATAAATTTTGTTAATCCGGTCTGATTACAGACCGGAACCCAGCGGAGAGATTATGTTCCCCCACCTGCATGGTCAGATTTTCAGAATAACTGCGCTATTTAGCATGATATTTGCGCTTGTCGGCTTTTCTTACAATGTTTGGCGTCTGGAAGTCACCGAACAGAATGCAACAGTGCGCAGCGCCGCATTCGAAGTCCTCAAAGAGATGGCCGATCTGGAGTTGATTGTATATGCCGCTCACTACGACAAAGATACTGTGGTGGGTAACCCCAGAAAAGGTTGGGTCAAAGTTGGGATTATCCAGGACCTTGCCCTCTTGATGCCCGCCGATGTTCAGCAGGCGGCAACGAATATCAAAAGGGTATGGCAAAACAACTGGACAGATATGAGAGAAGACAATAATGCAGCGATGGAAATCGTCACCTCACTGGACGCCGCCAGAGCACAGATAAGGTTGGTGGTCGTTTCCCTACAATAAAGCCACTTTTGCAACTGTAAAAACCCTTGAAACCGAAAAAAGGGCCCGAAAACCGATGGCATGATCTGTTGGTAGTCAGATAGTTACCGAATTTTTATAGATTGAAAATTCTCAAATTCAGCATTTCATGAAATACCTTAAGGTTTTTTCACATCTCACGACAAGGGAAAGTGTGATCCTGCGCCATTGAGCCAGCACAGAGATGCCCATAAGCTGAGTGCGTCAAACAATTCCAAGGGAGTGACTATGAAACTGAAACACCTATCTTTACCTCTTATCTCTTATGTTGAGTGCAACTCTGATCAGCACCGGCGCAATGGCTTATGATGCGGCGCTGATCCAAAGCTATCAGAAACAGTTTGCCAAGGTTGAAGTTGCCACTGTGGCAAAAACCTGGGACTGATGAGTCCTGCCGCCTTTGTAGAGGTGACCAAGGCTGGTAAGAAGATGGTGGCGTTGGATATTCGCACTCCAGCGGAAATGTCGATTTTTGGCCTTGCTCTGGCTAATAGCCTGAATTTTCCTGCTAATCAGGTAGTTGAGGCAGAAAACCTGGCCAAACTTCTCACTGACAAACCTATTGTGGTGCTTTGTAAGTCCGGTGCCTGTGCGACAGCCGTCGATGCCGCACTGCGCCACGCCGGCTTTGACAATGTGAAGAGCCTGAAAGGTGGCTTCAAAGGCCTGTCTGCCTATATGGATCCAGTTGAAGTCATCTGATTAAGGAAATCCGCCCGGGTACCCTGCTTGCTCTTTTTTCAAATTCTCCGTTTTGGATTTGGCAGACTGCTGGCTGCTTTTTTACAGGTCACAACGTCTTGAACAAAACCGCCCCTGAGCGCTGCAATGCTGTTCACTTAGTATGTTTCCGTTACGTTTGAAAGAGAAAGATTGAACCACGAAGACCACGAAGAAAAGCTTTTCTTTGCTAT
>JAJNAU010000040.1 GCA_021462625.1 Shewanella sp. | reverse complement strand
TAGAAAGATTGTTTCATAAACTGAAGCAATTCCGAAGGGTCGCAACTCGATATGAACGCCTGAAACGAAACTATCTGGGAATGCTCAAATTAAGTGCTTCTTTGATCTGGTTAGCGTAATTGAGAACGCTCCCTAGGGCAGGATTGGAAATAGTAATCCGCTAAC
Organism: Shewanella sp.; assembly: GCA_021462625.1. Classification (GTDB taxonomy): domain Bacteria; phylum Pseudomonadota; class Gammaproteobacteria; order Enterobacterales; family Shewanellaceae; genus Shewanella. The sequence continues at coordinate 21,354 of JAJNAU010000040.1, read as the reverse complement.
AGGCTCTGGGTTAACGCCGGATATCCGTGTAAACGGGATTGCACCGGCGCGACTAGACTTTATGACTGCAAGACAGTGAAAGCCAGAGGTAAAAGAAAGGATTGCCATTACCCGCATTCCAGTCGATCGGAGAGCAAATCCGAAATGCCTGCAGCTGGCCATGTTTTCCGGAATGCGCAACCTATTAGACACAGGCCAAATCATCGCGATGAAAGGCTGCTACAGAGCTACCGGCTATCCGGGAGGCAAATGATGAAACTCAAATCGAACACCATACATTGTCCCCATTGTGGACATCACCAACATATTGATATTGACAGCAACTACGGGGATCAAGAGTATGTTGAAAACTGCCGGGTCTGCTGCAATCCAATTCATCTCAGATTGCACATCGATGAGCAGCATAAAAAGGTTGAACTGTACGTTGATGCCGATGACGAGCAGTACTACTAATCGCCAAATCGCGCCGCTAACACTCGCTCAACGGTATCGACAATTGCCTGGGTCTGACTGTTAATTTCAATGTTAAGTCGGCTACCAATACAGGCCTCACCCAGATTGGTCAGTCGCAGGGTTTCAGGGATCAGGTGTAACCAGAAACTATCTCCATCGACCTGCCCTACTGTCAGGCTGCAGCCATTTACGCCGATAAACCCTTTATACAGGATGTAATGCATCCACTTGGGGTCTATTTGTAAGCGCATATCATAATGTTCATCGGTTTGACTGATCTCGATAACTTTAGCTGTGGTGTGGATGTGTCCGGAAAGAATATGACCACCGATTTCACTGCCCAATGTCAGTGAACGCTCAATGTTGACCCAACTTCCAGTTTGCAGATCGGCCAGATTAGTGAGCCTGCTCGTCTCTTCCATTACATCAAAAAACACCCTATCATTCGCGATCTGTGTAACTGTCAGGCATACGCCGTTATTGGCAACACTAGCTCCTGTCGCCAGGTTTGTACGCAGTTGGTTAGGAATGACCACTTCCAGCATGGTAACACCATCTTTTTTGCAAACATCAGCCACCTCACAGGTGGCTTGAACGATACCAGTAAACATTTTCCACTCGCTTTAAAATAGGTTTTTCATGAATCATACGGGCTATCAGGCCAAGAGACTGATCCAGCTGGCATTGCCGGTTCTGATCGCACAGGTTACCCAAACCATGATGGGTTTTATTGATACCGTGATGGCAGGCAGGGTAGGCGCTGTAGATATGGCCGCTGTTGCAGTTGGCACCAGCCTGTGGTTGCCGGCAATCCTGTTTGTGCAGGGGCTGCTGATGGCATTTACCCCTATATTTGCACACCACCATGGTGCCAATAATCCAAAAGCGATCGCGCCTTTGGCTCAGCAGGCTGCCTATATTGCCATAATAGGCAGTGTGGGTGTGATTTTGTTTCTGAGCAGTGCAAACTTCATCCTGAAGTTTATGGATTTGGAACCCAAACTGCACGATCTGACGCTGGGTTACATTAACGGCATCATATGGGGTGCACCGGCGTTCGTACTTTATCAGGTGCTTCGTGGTTGTGCTGAAGGTATTTCCTACACCCTGCCCACGATGATCATCGGTTTTGTTGGTCTTGCCGTAAACATTCCCGCCAACTACATACTGATCTACGGACATTTCGGCATGCCCGCCATGGGCGGTGCCGGTTGTGGGGTTGCTACTGCGATGGTGTTCTGGGCCATGTTCCTGTCAATGGCGATTTATGTGCGTTTCCACAAACGCTTTGCCCAACTCCAGTTGTTTGAGCGTTTTTTCAAACCCAATGCTCAAACCATGTGGAATATGACCAAACTGGGTTTCCCTGTGGCCATGTCACTGTTTTTTGAAGTGAGCTTGTTTGCGGTGATCGCCCTGCTGCTGGCACCGCTCGGTTCTATTGTGGTGGCCGGACATCAGATAGCACTTAACTTCTCATCGATTGTGTTCATGTTGCCACTGTCTATTGGTATCGCGGTCTCTATTCGTGTCGGCTATTACTTAGGACGGGACAAATGGGAAGTTGCTGCCAAAGCTGCCAAGGTCGGATTGGGCCTGTCATTCTCTCTGGCTATGCTGACTGCAGTCCTAACGATTCTGCTGCGTCATGACATCGCCATGCTGTACAACGCCAATCCAGAAGTGGTGAGTTTGGCGGGTAGCTTAATGTTATTGGCGGCTCTATATCAGTTATCTGATTCTATTCAGGTGGTGGCGGCTGGCGCACTGCGCGGCTACAAAGACACCCGCAGCGCCTTCTTTATTACCCTTATATCCTATTGGCCAATTGGTCTTGGGCTGGGCTATACCCTGGCGTACACCAATTGGCTTGTACCCGCTATGGGTGCAACTGGATTTTGGATAGGTTTTATCGTGGGTCTTACATCCGCCGCTATTATGTTTGCCGTGCGTCTGAGATACATCCAGAAAAACCATATTGTTCTGGATGCTATCAAAGATTCAGTGGCGCATTAAGCAGCAAAATGGCGAATAGCTGAACTAGTTGTTCAGCATTCAGTCAGTCGTGCGGGAATTTACTTTTTTTGCTTGCACAATGAAATGCAACCCACTTAATATAGCGTCCGTCGTCAGGGAGCGCTGCGTTAACAGCAATTGAGACGATGGCAATATATGGACGCGGGATGGAGCAGCATGGTAGCTCGTCGGGCTCATAACCCGAAGGTCGTCGGTTCAAATCCGGCTCCCGCAACCAACTTTGTCAAACGATACACCCGTAGCTCAGCTGGTTAGAGCACTACCTTGACATGGTAGGGGTCGGTGGTTCGAGTCCACTCGGGTGTACCACTCTCTTTGAGAGACATTCCTCAAATAAGAATTCAAACTGTTTGATTATATCGGACGCGGGGTGGAGCAGCATGGTAGCTCGTCGGGCTCATAACCCGAAGGTCGTCGGTTCAAATCCGGCCCCCGCAACCACTTCTCACACAGACATCGTAAGCCTGCATTCGCAGGTTTTTTTCTATGGAACGTTTAGCCATTGCCCTGAGCTATTGCCCAGAGCCATTGCAAATGGTGCCGTAATAAATGTAAAAATCTGCAAGGGCAACACTTACCACCTCTTGTTACCGCTCTGAAAGCGTTGTCAGAGCTACCCTAACAAAAAACTCCCCGCAGGAAGTCTCTTTCAGCATTAGTACAATCGACTTAACCTCAACTCTGGATAAGAAACAGCGTAATTTGTTGATTTAACGCAAACCTGTATTCAACTTTGTTACAAGACGGCGTTTTTTGTTGATCGCAAATTCAACGCAGTTAGCTGCAAAAACAGCCACTTGAAAGGCGTTCTGTTATCCCAAGCTGAGGTTACTTAGGGATATCAGAGCTAACTTGAGCTCGCTCAACTTCGTCAGCGGCCTGAGCTTCCTTTTCCTTCTGTTTGGCCAGACTGCGCTGCAACAATTGACTATATATCGACTTGCCTCCCATCTGTACCGAAGGCCCTTCCCTGCCAAGCACCAGTCCCACGCCTATGGTGCCAACCCCGCCGAAGAACTTCACCGGGATCACCCGCCACCAGCGAACGGGACGAACCCCATCAAGCGCACCTTCAATTTCAGGGATGCCAGAACCAGCAGTTTCCGGTGCGATACGGTTAACTAGTAAAAAGCCGAATGCAGACAACAGCGCACTGCTGGCCATCACAATAATGACAGTCATGCAATCGATATCACGGCCGCTCAGCCAGTCTTGCCTTAAGTCGGTTACCCAATCGATGGCGATATCAAAAAAGGTACAAAGCAAACCGGCAAGAACGCCCACCATGGGCGATAAAATCAGTACAGTCAGCGGACTTTTGTGGCTGGACAGAAACCGCCTGACTAATTTGGAAGGTTGTTCTTTTGTCTTTTGTGGTATTGAATCAGTTGTCATAGTGGAAGCGGCCAAAATAACGGGAAAATTGCACGGAAAATAGTCTGATAACAGGCAAGATCGCCTTATTTGATACAAACTGCAATAACTGTATCACACCACCGGATGGCAGCGTTTTAACAACCCCATACATTAACAATAAGTTGCATCGAGCTATGGGAAAGAATTAGGCCATCAAGTAAACTTAGAACTCTTATCCCAGGATGGAAAAGTTTATGAGTCAACGAACCCTTGCCCCGCTTTTTACTCCCTCTTCCGTTGCCGTCATTGGTGCCTCCAACAACCCTAAACGTGCAGGTCATGTCGTTATCCGCAATTTAATTGCCAATCGCTTTTCTGGCCCTATTATGCCTGTTACTCAAAAGTATCAGGCGGTGATGGGTATCCTGACTTATCCGGCTATCGAGGCCCTGCCAATCAAGCCTGATATCGCCATTATATGCACTAGAGCCTCCAGGGTTCCGGCCATCGTTGAAACTCTCGCCCAATTTGGCTGCCAGGCAGCCATTGTGATGGCATCTGGCATGCACGATACCCTGACCAACGACAGACACAATGCACTGGAGCTGACACTGGCGATTGCCAAACGCTACGGCATGAGACTGCTTGGCCCCAACAGCCTGGGAATGATGGTGCCGGCAATCGGCCTCAACGCCAGTCTGGCTCACACCTCAGCACTTCCCGGAAAAATTGCTTTTGTGTCGCAATCTGCTGCGCTTTGCACAACTGTGCTGGACTGGGCCAACAATAAAAGCATTGGGTTTTCGGCTTTTGTGTCTCTTGGTGATGCCGCCGACATCCGCTTTGGCGAAATGCTCGACTACCTGGGACGGGATGCCAATACCCGTGCCATTTTGCTGTATATCGACTCCATCAAGAACAGTCGCCGATTCCTGTCTGCTGCAAGAGCTGCATCCCGTCATAAACCCATTATTGTCGTCAAGTCCGGTCGTAGCCGGGAAGGCCGTTTAGCCGCCAGCAAACACACAGGCGGTATCATGAGCAGTGATAGCGTCTATGAAGCAGCATTTCGCCGCGTGGGGATGCTCAGAGTTCAGGAGCTGACAGAACTCTTTGCCGCCGTGGAAACCCTTGCACACGCTATCCCTGTTAAAGGTGAACATCTGGCGATTCTCAGTAATGGTGGAGGCCCTGCCGTACTGGCAGTTGATGAATTGGTAGCTCGGGGAGGAAAACTCGGAACACTGTCGCAAGAAACCAAAATAAAACTTGATAAGGTGTTACCTGCTGGCTGGTCGGGGCAAAACCCGGTCGATATCATCGGCGATGCCGATGCCCACCGTTACGGTGCAGTGCTGGATATCCTGCTCGATGCACCGGAGTTCGATGCGGTTTTGGTGCTGCACTCCCCATCTGCATTGGGAGACGGCAGCGCCATCGCTGAGGAAGTCATCAGGGTTAGTGAAAAAAATAAGCAGAGGCGAATGCTCAACATTCTCACCAACTGGAGTGGCGAGGATGCGGCCTATGAAGCGCGCCGCCTTTTTTCCAGCGCTGGTATTCCCACTTATCGCACCCCGGAAGGCGCCGCTGGCGCGTTCATGCATATGGTGGAATTCCGACGCAATCAGAAGTTACTGCAGCAGGTACCTGAATCTGTTACCAAAACTCAGTATCCCTGTACCACCGAAGTTCATTCGCGGCTTGAAGCGGCAACCGCGCAGGGGCGATTGGAACTTGAAACCCATGAGGCAGCGGCACTGCTGTCTGCCTATGGCATTAACACCATAGCAACTGAGTTTGCCGCTAACGCCCAGCAGGCAATTACAGCAGCCAAAAAACTGGGCTACCCGGTGGCGTTGAAAATCCAGTCGCCGGATCTTATTCATAAGTCTGACGTTCAGGGAGTGATGCTGAACCTGACAACTGACGACGAACTCTGTCAGGCGGCCAATGCCATGCTAAGCCGCGTCCATCAGACGGTTCCCGGAGTCCGCATAGAAGGAATGCTGGTGCAGAAGATGGCATTAACTGCCGGCGCTCAGGAGATCAGAGTCGCGGTTATTCACGATCCTGTGTTTGGTCCGGCTATTTGCCTTGGCGAAGGTGGCTCTGAGTGGGACCCAACCCGGGATGCCGCAGTTGCCCTGCCACCTTTGAATATGGCATTGGCCCGCTATATGGTGATCCAGGCACTCAAGACCCATAAGCTGAAAGACAGGCACCTACCACTGGGGTTGAATATGAAGGCCATCTGTCTGCTGCTGACACGCTTGTCTGACTTGCTTATTGACTGTCCACAGGTCGCCACACTGGATCTGAATCCGGTACTAGCAGCCGGTGAACACATTACCGTGCTGGATATTAATCTGACCTTGCATGCCAAGCCCCTCGACAATGCCTCTCGCCTTGCCATCATGCCTTACCCAAAAGAACTGGAAGAAACCGCCAGAATTAAAGACGGCAGGCAGATCACCCTCAGACCAATTCTGCCGGAAGATGAACCCAAACATCATGAGTTTGACTCGTCACTGTCAGCCGAGGACAGATACAAACGCTACTTTGGTGTGCGCGCGCCTATGACTCACGAGGAAATGGCAGTACTGACACAAATTGACTATGCAAGGGAAATGGCCTTTATCGCGACTGAAGCCAATGAACAGGGCGTTGAAAAAACCCTTGGCGCGATCCGGGCAACCATAGATCCCGATAATACCGACGCTGAATTTGCCATGGCCGTTCGCTCTGATCATCAGGGGCTTGGAATTGGCCGCCTGCTGCTTGAAAAACTGATTCGTTACTATCGGCAAAATGGCACAGGCACAATCAGTGGTTATACCTTGTTTGAAAACCGCAACATGGCTAGTCTCGCCAAGTCACTGGGGTTTACCGTCACCTTCGATATGGAAGAGCAACTCATTTATATGCATATGCCGCTTTAAGCGACACGCTGAAGTTGACGATCTAAAGCCCAGGATCACCGTTGCCCAATGCGGGCTCAGGGGCAGACATTGTCATCTCTGCTGACTTGGTGTCCCAGCCATTTTACCTGTTTCAAAATTCCACTCGCCCGTTTGAAGCAGGCTTCCATCAGATCGCCAGGACGGCACACGCTCAGCCGTCAGAAAGATTATTTGGTGAATTGCCAACAAGTCCTCGCACCTTCCTTAGTTTTTCGCGGTGGGGGCGTCTGCCAGAAAATCAAACCAAACCTGTCGCTGTTCGCCCTGATAAACAAAACTCAGGGTGGCACGCCACACCATATACCCAGAGGAACATGAGCCATAAATCATCTGCCCGGTGAAATTGCGGTTATCTGACGTATTCAGAGTCACGGGGATAATCCCCATAAACATGTCCCTTCCGGTCACTTTCAAGTTAACATTCGTCACATCTTTGTCTGTGGTGATTTTTACTTCTATTGGCTCTTCACTTGGTGCAAAATCAGGCAGTAAGCTCAATGAAATGTTTAAATCTCCACTTTTAGTGTGGCATTCGCCTTTATTAAACTGACACAAGGTTTTATCTTCGACTGCAACCGTCTTTTCTCGCGTTTCATTTTGTCCACAGCCAGATAACGTTACAACACAAAATGTCGCTAGAAACAGTAAGGTAGGTGTAATATTTCGCATTACGGTCACCGCGGTTAATGAAAGACCTCCATTCTGTTATCAGTCGTGATCCAGATCAAACACATTAGCTAATATCGTGTATCTTTTTTGATGCAGCTCAAGTATCATTTCATTGCTTGGAGATTAATTCCAAATTGCTAGCCAAGCGTGTTGACAGTATTACTGATTTCCTAATAGGGGAGGACGTTGTCAATACTCCAGGAAAGGCTCAGCCTTAGACATTAATAAAAAGTAAAAGTAATAAGCAGCGGAAGAAAAATGATGAACCATTCCCAGCCTGTCGGCGCTGATTACAATTACACCGTTGTCCGTCAATTCGCCCTGACTACTGTCTTGTGGGGCATAGTCGGGATGGCAGTCGGTGTATTGATTGCGGCTCAGTTAATCTGGCCACAACTGAACTTTGAGACCCCTTGGTTGACCTACAGCCGCTTGCGGCCACTTCACACCAACGCGGTAATCTTTGCTTTCGGTACTTCAGCGCTTTTCGCAACCTCCTATTATGTCGTACAACGTACCTGTCAAACCCGGCTGTTTGCCCCCAAGCTGGCCGCATTCACCTTCTGGGGTTGGCAAGCCATTATTCTTTCAGCCGCCATCACCCTGCCTCTGGGTATTACCAGTGGTAAGGAATATGCTGAGCTGGAATGGCCGATTGATATCGCCATTACCCTAGTGTGGGTGTCCTACGCGATAGTTTTCTTCGGCACGATAGTCAAGCGCAAGACCTCGCATATTTACGTTGCCAACTGGTTCTTCGGGGCATTCATCCTCACGGTCGCAGTGTTGCATATCGTCAACTCCCTGGCCGTACCGGTTAACCTGTTCAAATCATACTCCATTTATGGCGGTGCGGTTGATGCCATGGTGCAATGGTGGTACGGCCACAATGCAGTAGGTTTCCTGCTGACCGCAGGCTTCCTGGGTATGATGTACTACTTTGTGCCCAAGCAGGCTGGTCGCCCGGTTTACTCTTACCGTTTGTCCATTGTGCACTTCTGGGCGTTGATTGCCCTGTACATCTGGGCAGGTCCTCACCACCTGCACTACACCGCCCTGCCAGACTGGACTCAGTCACTGGGTATGGTGATGTCACTGATCCTGTTTGCACCATCCTGGGGTGGTATGATCAACGGTATCATGACGCTGTCAGGCGCCTGGCACAAACTGCGCACCGATCCGGTATTGCGCTTCCTGGTGGTGTCTTTGTCCTTCTACGGTATGTCTACCTTCGAAGGACCAATGATGTCCATTAAGACGGTTAACGCTCTGTCTCACTACACCGACTGGACCGTAGGTCACGTGCACTCAGGTGCTCTGGGATGGGTAGCAATGGTCTCTATCGGTTCACTGTATCACCTTATTCCGGTGCTGTTCCGTCACGGCCGTATGTACTCTACCTCGCTGGTTAACGTCCACTTCTGGTTGGCCACTGTCGGTACTGTACTGTATATCGTATCCATGTGGATTTCCGGTGTAATGCAGGGCCTGATGTGGCGCGCAGTAAACGCTGACGGCACCCTGACCTACAGCTTCGTTGAAAGTCTGGAAGCCTCTTATCCGTTCTACTTCGTCCGCTTTGTGGGTGGCTGTTTCTTCTTAATCGGTATGCTGGTCATGGCTTATAACGTCTATCGCACCGTCAAGGCGCCAAAAGACTCTCTGCCTGAGCTGGCCGAAGCTAAAGCTGTTTAAGGAGTGATATCGATGAAATTTAATCATGAGATTGTTGAGAAAAACATCGGTTTGCTGGGCATCTTAATCGTGCTGGTGATCAGTTTCGGTGGCTTGGTGGAGATTACTCCTCTGCTGTTTCAAAAGGATACTACTGAGCCGGTAGAAGGCCTGCGCCCCTACACGGCCTTACAACTCGAAGGTCGTGATGTGTATATCCGGGAAGGTTGTTACAACTGTCACAGCCAGATGATCCGTCCGCTTCGCGCCGAAACCGAACGCTATGGTCACTACTCTGTAGCCGGTGAGTCCGTGTGGGATCACCCGTTCCAATGGGGCTCCAAGCGCACCGGTCCTGATCTGGCCCGCGTTGGCGGCCGTTACAGTGACAAATGGCATGAAGTGCACCTGATGGATCCCCGCGCAGTGGTTCCTCAGTCCAACATGCCAGCCTACCCCTGGCTGGCCGAAAATGTCCTGACCGGTGACGAAACCGCCGCCAAGATGAAAATTTTCCAAGGATTCGGTGTGCCATATACAGAGCAGGATATCGCGGGAGCCAAGCAAGCCGTTGAAGGTAAGACGGAATTGCAGGCGCTTATCGCCTATCTGCAGTCATTGGGACTGGCACTCAAATAATAAGGAGGCAACTATATGGATTACGGCACATTACAAGGGATTGTCACCATAGTTGTAATGCTGACCTTCGTCGGTATATTTGCTTGGGCGTACAGCGGTCGTCGCAAGAAGCAGTTTGACGAGGCGGCCAACCTGGTGTTCGCGGATGAAGATGAAAACCAGGCACTGAAGGACTCAGGAGAACAAAAACAATGAGTAGCTTCTGGAGTATTTGGATCACCGTACTGACCCTCCTGGTGATCGCTGGATGTTTGGTGCTGCTGGTGATATGCAGCCGCAACACCACCAGTGTCAAGGAAGGCGATTCCATGGGTCACAGCTTTGACGGTATTGAAGAGCTGAACAACCCGCTGCCGAAGTGGTGGAGCTATATGTTCTACCTCACTTTTGTTGCCGGCATTACCTACCTGATCCTATTTCCGGGGCTGGGTAACTATAAAGGCCTTCTGGGCTGGACCAGTTCCAACCAGGGTATTCAAACTATCGCCGAGTCCAAGCAAGCAACGGCGGATGCCCAATCACAAGGTCAGTGGGTTCAGTACGATCAGGAAGTCAATCAGGCCAATGAACGTTTCGGTCCCATATTCGATGCCTTCGCCAAGAAGCCATTGGAAGAACTGGTCAATGATCCTGAGGCACTGAAGGTCGGAGGCCGTCTGTTCCTGCAAAACTGTGCTCAGTGTCATGGCTCTGATGCCCGTGGTGGCAAAGGCTTCCCGAATCTGACCGACAACGCTTGGCAGTGGGGCGGTCAACTGGCGGAAATCAAAACCACCATTATGAATGGTCGCCACGGCATGATGCCGCCAAAAGGTGGTCTGCCCATTGAAGACAGTGAAATCAATGGCCTGGCTGAGTACATTGTCAGCCTATCGGGTCGCGATCATGATACGGCGCTGGCAGCCAAAGGGCAGGCATCCTTTATGAAAGGCTGTTTTGCCTGTCACGGCATGGACGCCAAGGGTAACAAAATGATCGGTGCGCCAGATCTGACAGATGCTGACTGGCTCTACGGTGGCAGTCGGATGGCCATTGCCGAAAGTATCCAACTGGGTCGCAGCGGTGTGATGCCGGCCTGGAAGGATATTCTGGGCGAAGACAAGGTGCATGTTATCACCGCCTATGTTTACAGCTTGTCCCATCAGGACGGAAACAAGTAAATACAGGATAAAAATCAAAGCCCCGCAATGTTTCGGGGCTTTTTTTAGTGGCAACAGGCGTACATGGCGTTAAAATAACGTCAAATTATAATGACATTAATGGAAGTTAAAATGTCCCCCATTCAACCCTGGTACAAGCAGTTCTGGCCCTGGTTTCTGATCACTCTCCCCCTGTGTGCCGTCATCGCCAGTCTCGCAACAATGAAAATCGCAGTGGATAACAAAGACGCTTTGGTGGCCGAGGAGTATTACAAAGAAGGCAAAGCCATCAACATGGAGCTGCGAGAGAACAAGTACGCCAAGCAACTGGGGATGCAGTTCTCCCTTGATATTACGGATAACATGCTTAGTTTCACCCAGCACGGCGGACCTGCCTATCACGCTGCACTGAACGTTCAGCTGTATCACCCTACCCTTGCTGAAAAAGACATTAAGCTCATGGCGACAGCCGACGCCTCTGGTGTCTATCGGGTGGCGCTGGATAAGCCCATTTCCGGCAACTGGGATGTTCGTCTGGAAAGTTACGACAGACAATGGCGACTGCACAAGCGACTGGATCTTAAAAGCCCATCCCAACATTGGCTGAACTGATATTGGTATGAGCGAAATACGTTGTTTTCACTGCAATGAACCAGTTTTTTGCGGAGATCAGTTTCAAACCCGGATTAACGGCCAGCTGCAAACCATGTGCTGCCCCGGGTGTCAGGCTGTGTCTCAGGCAATCATCGAAGCCGGTCTGACCAACTATTACAAATTCCGCACTGAGCCGGGTAAGCGTCAAAATGCGCTGGTGCCTGATGAACTTAGAGCTTTCAGCGCCTATGATCTGGAAGAGGTACAGGCCGACTTCGTCCATCAAGAAGGTGAGTTGAGCGAAGTCTCCCTCACCCTGGATGGCATATCCTGCGCAGCCTGCGCTTGGCTTATCGAACATAAACTTCAACATCTGCCCGGCATTGCACGGGTGTCTGTCAATACCACTACCCACAGGGCCCTAATTCACTACCAAAAAGCGGCATTGAAGCTCAGCGATATTCTGCAGGCCATCGCCCGTATCGGATATCAGGCGGCGCCCTACCAATTGGATGAACAGGAACTCCGCTTCAAACGGGACGGCCAGCGTTTTCTGATCCGTCTGGGACTGGCCGGCCTGGCGACCATGCAGGTGATGATGTTCGCCTTTGCTCTGTATTCAGGCTATTTCACCGATCTGGAGCAGGAATACCGTGAGTATTTTCGTTGGGTCAGCCTGATTTTTGCTGCACCTGTGGTGTTTTACTCTGCCGCACCATTTTATTTCAGCGCCATACGTTCGCTGTTAATGGGCAAAGTGAATATGGATGTTGCTGTGTCCATCGCAATATGTGGCGCCTACCTCGCCAGTTGTATTGCGACAATAAAAGGCACCGGTGAAGTATATTTTGAATCGGTCACCATGTTCACCTTTTTCCTGCTGCTGGGGCGCTACTTTGAACAGAAAGCACTGCAAAAAGCTTCGATCAGCGCCAGCAACCTGCATAAGTTGGTGCCGTTAACCGCCCGTCTCGTGCGGGATGGCAAGATCACCGTAATTCCTGCCAAACAACTGCGGCTTGGGGATGTGATTCAGGTGCGTCCGGGAGAAACCATTGCTGCCGATGGCGACATTGTAGCCGGACATTCCAGTGTTAATGAGGCCATGCTGACCGGTGAGCAACTACCACTGGAAAAGGCCAATGGCAGCGAAGTGTATGCCGGCACCATTAACATAGATCAGCCCATTGAAGTCAAAATCACTGCGCTTGGACAGGATCAACTGGTCGCCAAAATTATCCGACTGCAGGAATCAGCCTCCCACGCTAAACCCAGGATTGCCGAAACAGCAAGCCGCCTGTCGGGGATCTTTTCCACCGTGATTCTGGCCATTGCGGCATTAACCTGGCTGGTATGGCATTTCTACCGGCCAGAAGATGCCTTCTGGGTCACCCTGTCGGTGTTGGTCGCCACCTGCCCTTGCGCACTGGCGCTGGCTACGCCAACAGCAGTCACCTGCGCCACCGCCCAACTGACCAAACTGGGTATCATAGTGCGTAAATCTGCTGTGTTCGAGACTCTGCCAGAGATCACCCAGGTGGTCTTTGACAAAACCGGAACCCTCACCCAAGGCGAATTACAGTTACATGCATGGCAAAGTGGTGATGAGACGGACAAACAGTCCTCACTGAATATCATTGCCCATCTGGAGCAAGGCTCGTTGCATCCGATTGCCAAAGCATTTGCCCCCTTCCTTGGACAGTCGCTGCAACTTGAAAACATCCACCATCAGGTTGGTCTTGGAGTATCGAGCACACTCGATGGCGCACTGTATAAAGTCGGTCATTTTGATTTTGCCTGTCAGGGCGCGCCCGCACCTCAGTGGTATCAGCCCAGTGATGCAGGTCAGCAAATCTGGCTGTCCCGTAACGGCGTGCCGATTGGCTGCGCTGTACTTGCCGACAAGGTGCGGGAAGACAGTGCCCAGACAATCTGTGCATTGAAGGCACTGGGGATAAGTGTCAGTATTGCCAGTGGCGACCGCTCTGAGCAGGTTAACAAGCTTGCAGCATTGCTTGGTGTGACTGAAGTTAATGCCGGTATGCTGCCCGGCGACAAACTGGCTTATGTTCAGTCGCTGCAACCGGAGCACAAAGTTGCCATGTTCGGTGATGGCATCAATGATGCGCCGGTGTTGGCGGGCGCAGACCTATCGGTTGCCATGGGCAGCGGCACCGCAATTGCAAAAAACAGTGCCGACACCATCTTACTTGGGGATCATCTGTCCCGATTTGTGCAGGCAGTAAGGATCGCCCGCGCCACCCGTCGCATTATCTATCAGAATCTGTACTGGGCCTTAGGTTACAATTTGCTTATTCTGCCGCTGGCAGTCACCGGCCATATTTATCCCTACATTGCCGCACTGGGAATGTCTGCCAGTTCATTGGTAGTGGTATCCAACAGCCTTCGTCTTTTAAGGATACGTCTATGAGCATTATTTACGTCCTTATCCCTATCGCCATGTTGTTTGTGCTGATTGCTTTTGGCATTTTTTTCTGGGCGGTGAAAAACGACCAATTTGAGGATTTGGAAAAACACAGCGCGTCTATTTTGTTCGATGAGGACGAGCCACAGCAACCTGAATCCCATGATGACAACCAGCAGCAAGAGGGAAAGTCATAGTGGAATATAGTCTCAGCGGCGCATTACTGGTGGGACTGATGGGCGCCGGACATTGCTTTGGCATGTGTGGTGGCCTTGTTGGCGCCCTGTCCGGGCAAATCCCCCTTGACCCAAAACGCAATCAACTGGCTGAGATACTCCTGTACCAGTTCTGCTACAACGGCGGGCGCATTCTGAGTTATACCCTCGCAGGCATGCTTTGTGGTGCCCTTGCCGGGGGGATCGGGTTGCTGTTCTCCATCGACAATTATCTGATAGTACTGCGCTTGTTTGCCGGTGTGATGATGATTTTCACCGGGCTGTATGTCGCCAGACTCTGGTTTGGCCTGGTCAAAGTGGAAGCCGCCGGCAAATGGCTGTGGCGCTTCATTCAACCGCTGGCACAACGTTTTGTGCCCATGCGCACACCCGTGCAGGCCATTATCGCCGGTATACTGTGGGGCTGGTTGCCTTGTGGGCTGGTGTACAGCATGCTGACCTGGTCAATTGCTAGTGGCAATCCCCTCGAAGGGGCGTTGATCATGGCTGCATTTGGTGTCGGCACCCTGCCCGCGCTTATTAGTGCAGGTGTTGCCACCAAGAATTTAGCACTATGGCTGCAAAGCAAAGCTGTTAGAATAATCAGCGGATTAGCATTAATTGGCATGGGAATTCAGACCATCCTTGTGGGTATTGGTCAGCTTGGCTAGCCCCCTTGGGTTGATATGGTTTACCATATGTCGGTTAATTAAGTTTGGGTATCAATATGACAATAGTACAAAGCAAACATCGCCGTCCCGCAATCGGTGGATGTGCCATTCATTGCCATGATTGCAGCATGGGTGCTTTGTGTATCCCCTTCACGCTCAACAACCAAGAGTTGGATCGGCTGGATGATATTATCGAGCGTAAAAAACCTATCCAGAAGGGGGAACAGATCTTTAAGTCCGGCGATCCGCTGAAGTCACTGTTCGCCATCCGCAGTGGCACAGTGAAAAGCTATACCATTACCGAGCAGGGTGATGAGCAGATCACCGGCTTTCATTTGGCCGGCGATGTGATAGGCTTTGACGGTATTCAGGAACAAGCACATCACAGCTTTGCTCAGGCACTGGAAACTGCCATGGTGTGTGAAATCCCGTTCAATACATTAGATGATCTGGCAGGCTCCATGCCTAAGCTGCGTCAACAGTTGATGCGCCTGATGAGCACAGAGATAGTTAGCGATCAGGAAATGATTTTGCTACTCAGCAAGAAAAACGCTGAAGAGCGTTTGGGCGCCTTCATCAATAATCTTGCCAGCCGTTATGCCAACCGGGGATTTTCAGCCCGGGAATTCCGTCTGACCATGACCCGTGGCGATATCGGCAATTATCTGGGGCTGACGGTAGAAACCATCAGCCGTCTACTTGGTCGTTTCCAGAAAGCCGGGATGATTGAGGTTAAGGGCAAGTACATCACCATCTTGGACTTTGACCAGCTGGATCTGCTGGCGGGTAATAACCGTATCGCCCGCTGAGCGGCTTTCCCCGCTGGTTTTGACCCAGCTCAATACCGGTTGGGGAATAAAGTTTCATGATAAAACCATCAAGTTGAGATAAGGAATATGTTATGAGGGAATATCAAAAGCTGTTGGTAGTCGTTGATCCCACTACTGAAGATCAGGCCGGACTGGCCCGGGCTGTTGAGCTAGCGCTGCATAGCCATGCCTCAATCACTGTGTTCCTCTCCATTTTTGACCTCTCCTATGAGATGACCTCCATTCTCTCCAGTCAGGAGCGGGAAGCCATGCGTCAGGGCGTTATCGATCAGCGCACCGCCTGGCTTGAAGACATTATCGCGCCCTATAAAAGTCGTGGCCTTAGCATAGACATTAAAGTGGTCTGGCATAACCGACCATTTGAAAGCATTATCCATTTTGCCATTGAGGGGGATTACCATCTGATCGTGAAGTCCACCCATAGCCATGGCAAACTTAAGGCAGTGATCTTCACCCCTACCGACTGGCACCTGCTGCGTAAGGCACCTATGCCGGTGCTGATGGTCAAGCAGCATGACTGGTCAAAGAATGGTAAAATCCTATGTGCCGTCAACGTGGCTAGCGAAGATGCAGACCACGACTCATTGAATGAGAAGATAATCAAGCATGGTCTGGATCTGGCCAAGAAGTTCAATGCGCAGTTGCATCTGGTCAATGGTTACCCCGGCACGCCGGTCAATCTGGCCATTGAATTACCTGATTTTGATGCCAATAATTTTACTGCATCAGTAAAAATGCAGCATGAGCAGCGGGTTCACTATCTGGCAGAGACCTTTGGTATCGATCCTGCCCATTGTCATGTGAAGGAAGGTCTACCCGAGGATGTTATTCCAGAACTGGCTGCCGAGCTGGATGCCGAGCTGGTTATTCTGGGGACCATTGGCCGAACTGCGCTATCGGCAGCACTGATTGGCAACACGGCAGAACACGTTATCGACAGCCTCAACTGTGATCTGCTGGCCATTAAACCTGCAGGATACCAGTCACCACTGGAAACGGATTAATTCGCAAAGACCAGCAGCCAAGGCTTTACCCGGCCTGCGTAAGCTGGAATAATACGCGCCCTGTCACTTTTGAGTCACCGGGCGCTTTTTTTATGTCTGTAAAAATGCCACACGAAATCATTCCTAAGCTGTCGCAAGACGGCCTGAGCAAGAAACAAATTACCCGCATGAACAAACTTCACAAGCGCCTGCGCCGTGAAGTGGGAAGTGCGATTGCGGACTACAACATGATCGAGGAAGGTGACCGTGTGATGTGCTGTCTGTCCGGCGGTAAAGACAGCTATGCTATGCTGGATATTCTGCTGGATCTGCAGCAACGCGCGCCGGTCAACTTTGAATTGGTCGCCGTCAATCTGGATCAGAAGCAGCCCGGCTTCCCTGAGGATATTCTGCCGGCTTATCTGGACTCGCTCGGACTGGCTTACCACATCCTGGAGAAAGATACCTACTCTATCGTCAAAGAGAAGATCCCAGAAGGTAAAACTACCTGCTCTTTGTGCTCACGCCTACGTCGCGGCACTCTCTACGGCTTTGCCCAGAAGATTGGTGCCAGCAAAATCGCACTGGGGCATCACAGGGATGATATTATCGAGACGCTGTTTTTAAACATGTTCTTTGGCGGCAAAATGAAGGCGATGCCACCCAAGCTGCTGTCTGACGATGGTGCCAATCTGGTGATCCGCCCACTGGCCTATTGCCGTGAGAAGGATATCGCCGAATATGCCGCCCTCAAACAGTTTCCGATTATCCCCTGCAACCTGTGTGGCTCTCAGGAAAATCTAAAGCGCAAAGCGGTTAAGGATATGCTGAAAAGCTGGGATAGGCAGTTCCCAGGTCGTATTGAGACTATTTTTACCGCCATGCAGAATACTGCACCTTCTCAGGGTGTCGACCGTGAACAGTTTGACTTTATCAGCCTCAGGCGCGATCCCAATGCCAAGCCATCAGGCGAAGTGGCTGAAGCCGATCTGCCCGCCTTTGACTTTATGGATGTCGCCAACTCAGGCCATATCGATTTGGATGCAGCCACCCGCATCAATGTCGCCAATAGCTTCACGCCTTGAGCACGACTAGTTGGAAATCAACACTGAAACTGCCGAGCCCTAAGGCGACTGATTTAGAGGTAAAAAAACCGCTGTCAGCGGTTTTTTTATGCCTCAGCGAAAGGTCATTCAACCCAGGGGCTAATCACCTCCGGGACAGCAGAAAGTGTCAGGTTCCTGAGCTGAGCAATCTGCGCTGCGGACACTGACCATTCGCCACTGACCCGAAAATCTTCATAACCTTTATCCCGGGTCAGTACCACTTTGGTGTCTTTTGGCAAAGTAAATATCAGGCCTTTGATGGCAAGATGAAAGTATTTCATGGGAAATCCCTTCATGGCCCTCTGCATATCGTCCATTTCGCGATACAACTGCTCCAGGGTCGCGTGATCATAGTCAGCTTTTGGAGATCTGACACGGATTTGCACAGCCAGACCGCAATGGGCCGCATCGCCCGCTAGTTGCAGGTTAACCAGTGCCCGTTGTTGTTTAAGCTCCTCATCATACGGCAGATACAAACGCTGAGCCTGGGTAAAGAGCAGCGGCACACTGTTGCGCTCTGTGCTGATAGAAGCGCTTTCCAGTATACAATCCTGCTGACGCGGCACACTGAAAGTTAATTCGGTAAGTTGATAATTATTTTTGTACATCAGCTTCATACGGGAATAAAAGTCCTCGTATCTGAGTGATACCTCAGCAGCATTGACCGCGGTCGAAACTGTGAGACTCAGCAGCGCCGCAGCAGAAAAACGCATAACCTGCATGAAAATCGTTCCTAAGAATTTTTGGTCGCCAGCAACTCGCTATTTTGCTGCAACATCTGCAGCAATTCTTCAATGTACTTATCCTGACGCTCAGAATAATTTATCAGTCCGTAAACCAAATCTTCCGCTCTGGGCTTGCCACCTTCGGCGCGAATATCGGCCCGGATCGCACGGAAACGCTGGTAGGCCCCATTGGTATTTAGGTTGTTAAAATATGAGCGTACCGATGCGTCCACCGAACCAAATCGGGCCACTTCGTGATCCATGCCATCGGGACGTGACTGCGGCACCAGTCCACAGCCTTTTTTAAAACACCATTGACCAAAGAAGTTCAGCCCCTCTCTGGCAAAACGAGAGCTGCCCCAACCGGTTTCGTTGGCTGCCTGAATAAGCACCATGTTTTCCGGCACTGTATCAACCCTGTTGAGCAATCTCTCCAATTTATCGGTATCGATAACCCTGATAGTAAACTGATATTTTTCAGCCAATTCACCAATCTGATAAGATTCGGCTTCCGTCAACTTATGCCCTTGTTTGAGCTGTCTATAGACGGTTTTTACAAAGGCCCGCTCTTTGGCAATGACCGCATTCTGCTCGCGAATTTTGGGGCGTAGGTAATCAAAAAATGCCTGTTTTTTCTCACGTATGTCTGCAATGGCAGAAAAATCGGGTAACTGTGCCGTATCCTTTGGCAAAGAGTTAACAACCAGCATATCCACATCTGTCACCGCTCCCAGTCCAACAGGCAACAACACCACACGTAATCCGTAAATGGTGACCACAACCAGCGCGAACGCCAGTATCAGATTTCCAAATCGACCTGTTTTCAATCAATCACCTTTTTGGGCTCACGCAATTACTTCGACTCGACGATAACATAATATGTGGCTGCGCATTATATGATATCGAAGAGCTTTCACAAATTTTCTTGCTGTAAGGAAGGTGCAAGCAATTGTCGGGATCCCCCAACACTACGACAAGCAATTAATGGCAGTTGATTGCCAACTTCTGTCAAAGCCGGTTAGCCCCCTGCCGCAACACCTTTGTCCCAGAAAAACAAAATGCCATGCAGAGTTTCCCCCACATGGCTTGCCAAGCTAAAGTTTCAGCTTATAAAACGGCTGCTATCGCCTTGCAGATAACCGGCATATTGGTTTTGGTCATGCCCGCCACACTGATCCGGCCTGAGCCAACAATGTACACACCAAATTCATCTTTCAGGCGGGAAACCTGATCTTTGTTCAGACCGGAGAAACTGAACATACCCTTTTGACGGGAGATAAAGCTGAAATCCTGAGTCACCCCGGCGTTGGCCAGGCTCTCCACAAACAAAGTACGCATCTGCGCTATACGTTCGCGCATTTCAGTCAGCTCGGTTTCCCACTCTTTGCGCAGATTGCTGTCACCCAGAATGGTGCTGACTATCAGGGCCCCGTGAGCCGGTGGATTGGAGTAGTTAGCGCGAATGGTGCGTTTAATCTGGCTGAAGGCCTTGTCTTTAGTATCACTGTTGGCAGCCACCACTGTCATCGCGCCGGTACGCTCATTATAAAGGCCAAAATTCTTGGAGAATGAGCTGGCAATCAGCATCTCAGGCACCATAGCCGCAACCATGCGCAGCCCCTGTGCATCTTCTTCGATACCGGCACCAAAGCCCTGATAGGCAAAGTCAAACAAAGGAACCAGGCCGTTATCGCGGCACAGTTCACCGATTTTCTGCCACTGTCCGGCAGTTGGGTCGATACCCGTTGGATTGTGACAGCAACCATGCAGCAGCACCAAATCGCCCCGCTCGGCGGTGGCAAGATCCGCCATCATGGCATCAAAATCCATACCGTGATCTTCAGCGCGATAGTAAGTGTATTCTTTAATTTTCAGGCCCGCGGTTTCAAACACATTTCGGTGGTTGGCCCAGGTGGGGTTACTGATCCAGATAGTACGGGACGGTGTGTTGCTCATGACAAATTCACTGGCAATACGCAGGGCGCCTGTGCCGCCCGGTGCCTGTGCAGCCTGTGCGCGGTGGCTAGTAATCAGATCGCTGCCTTTGCCAAACAGCAACTCCAGTACCGCCTGGTTATAGGCCTGAACCCCGTCAATCCCCAGATAATTTTTGGTCTTTTCGTTTTCCAGCAAACGGGCTTCCGCCTGCTTGACGCTGCACAGTACCGGGGTGTCACTCGCCTCATTTTTATAGATCCCAACCCCCAGATTAACCTTATCGTTGCGGGGATCTGCTTTGAAAGCTTCGGTAAGTCCAAGAATTGGGTCGGCTGGCGCCATGGTGATCTGAGAAAAAATCATGTGAGGGGTTCCTGAAGTTATTAATCGTTTTGTAGGGAGACTGGATATTAGCATAGTGCCAAATCCGAATGGGTACTAAAAGCGGATCAACTCAAAAATTGGCAACTGCTTGTAGAAAATACAATAGCTATCGAATTTATTGATGATCCGCCAATGTCTTACTTAAATGCCTTACTCCGGCTTATCCAGGCCGAAATGCAGATAGGCTCTGTGGGTAGCAACCCGCCCTCTGGGGGTTCGTTGAATAAAGCCTTGCTGGATTAAAAACGGTTCCAGCACATCTTCAATGGTATCACGCTCTTCGCCGATGGCGGCCGCCAGATTATCGAGCCCCACGGGGCCACCGGTAAACTTGTCGATAATGGCCAGCAGCAGTTTACGATCCATAAAATCGAAGCCTTCGCCGTCCACATCAAGCATGTCCAGCGCTTGCTCGGCAACCGCTGCGGTAATCACACCATCGTGTTTGACTTCGGCATAATCACGCACCCGACGCAGCAAACGATTAGCAATACGGGGCGTTCCCCGTGAGCGGCGGGCAATTTCCCCGGCACCCTCGTCATCCATGATGATC
>JAJNAU010000039.1 GCA_021462625.1 Shewanella sp. | reverse complement strand
CTTAGGCCCACTAGGCGGCATACCTTGCGTCGCGATTAAAGCGCGTCTAGAGCGAGCAAAATTCAACCATGAAAGGTCAACAGACCCTAGCTAATTGATTATTTTTTTGCGAAATTATCGCCAGCGCAAGAAAAATATAAAGTCGAGCACGCAAGGATAGCCCTATGACAACACTTGTACGACTGGCAGCTCTGCTGCTGATCAGCTTCCCTCTTTACGCCAATGACATCATTTATACCTGGGTAGATGAGAACGGAACAAAACATTACAGCCAACTCCCCCCCGAAGGTAACTATGATGTCATCCAACTGAGTAATCAGGATCTCGAACCCAAGCGAATAGGCACAGTATCTCCGGTCAGGGCTGTAGCAAATGCAGAGCAAGCTTCCGAAGATGATATGGCTAAGCAAGCTGAAGAGCTAAAGCTGCAAAATGCGGAGCAAGCCAAGAGTATTTGTAACAACGCCAAACACACCCTTAATGTATTGCTCACCCATGCTCAGGTAACCCGCAAAGATGAAGCCAGTGGCGAATTAGTCACTATGACAGAAGAACAGAAGCAGGCTGCCATCAAAGAGAGCCAGGAAAGAATCAAACTCTTTTGTGAAGACTAATCCTCTGCTACTGAATATAAGAAAGGGCGTCCACGGACGCCCTTTCTGTTAACTCATCTGTCTACAATCAATATAAATGCTACTGGGTAAAGATCAGAGAATCATCCTCTACCTCAACCTTGACGGCCTTACCCGGTACCAGCTCGCCTTTTAGCAAACGCTGCGCCAGTGGATTTTCAATTTCCTGCTGCAATGCCCGTTTCAAAGGTCTTGCACCAAATACAGGATCGAATCCCGCCTTGGCAATGAGCGCCAACGCCTCACCGGAAACCTCCAGTTCGAAGTCTTTTTCTGCCAGACGCTTACGCAATGAGCCAATCTGAATATCCGCAATGCGCTTGATGTTCTCAGCATCCAAGGGGTGGAACACCACAGTTTCATCAATACGGTTGAGGAATTCAGGACGGAAATACTTGTTCACCACTTCCATCACATCGGCTTTCATATCCTCATAAGAGAAAGTAGCGAACTTATCCTGAATAATGTCAGAGCCTAGGTTAGAGGTCATGATCACCACCGTGTTGCGGAAATCAACCGTACGCCCCTGACCATCTGTCAGACGACCATCATCCAGAACCTGCAACAGAATATTAAACACATCAGGGTGCGCCTTTTCGACTTCATCCAACAGAATGACTGAGTAAGGCTTACGACGTACAGCCTCTGTCAGGTACCCACCCTCTTCGTAACCAACGTATCCCGGAGGTGCACCAACCAGTCGGGACACAGAGTGTTTCTCCATAAATTCCGACATATCGATGCGCACCAGTGCCGACTCACTGTCGAACAGGAACTGGGCAAGAGTTTTACACAGCTCTGTCTTACCTACCCCGGTCGGGCCAAGGAACAGGAAGGAGCCAATCGGACGATGGGGATCGGCAAGTCCGGCACGGCTGCGGCGAATGGCGTTGGCCACCGCATCCACAGCTTCATTCTGACCAATCACCCGCTGATGCAGCGCATCTTCCATCTGCAGCAGTTTTTCACGCTCACCTTCCAGCATTTTGGCCACAGGGATCCCCGTGGCTTTGGACAGGACCTCGGCAATCTCAACATCGGTTACCTTGTTGCGCAGCAATGTCATGTCTTGCATTTCTGCCTGAGAAGCCAGATCCAGCTGTTTTTCCAGCTCAGGAATACGACCATACTGAAGTTCAGACATTCGGGTCAGATCGCCGGCGCGACGGGCTACCTCCATATCTAAACGTGCCTGTTCAAGATCTGACTTTATGTGTTGAGTCCCAGCCAGTGCCGCTTTTTCACTAAACCAAATCTCATTAAGATCGGACGCTTTGGATTCAATCTCCTCAAGCTCTTTACGCAAGATTGCCAAACGCTTACGGCTTGCCTCGTCGTTTTCTTTACTCAGCGCCTGCTCTTCCAGTTTTAACTGAATGGCACGCCGCTCCAACCGGTCAAGCTGCTCAGGTTTGGAATCGATCTGCATTCGGATGCTGGAAGCAGCCTCGTCAATCAGATCAATGGCCTTATCCGGTAGCTTGCGGTCCGAAATATACCTGTGGGACATGCTAGCCGCAGCAACAATCGCAGGGTCAGTAATTTCCACATGATGGTGCAACTCATAACGCTCTTTCAGACCGCGCAGAATCGCGATGGTATCTTCGACACTGGGCTCATCCACTAACACTTTCTGGAAACGACGCTCAAGAGCCGCATCCTTTTCAATATATTGGCGGTATTCATCCAGCGTAGTGGCGCCCACACAGTGCAGTTCTCCCCGGGCCAATGCGGGCTTGAGCATATTACCGGCATCCATGGCACCATCACTCTTTCCGGCCCCCACCACGGTATGCAGCTCGTCAATAAACAGGATCACCAGCCCTTCTTCCTGAGCCAGTTCATTGAGTACCGCCTTTAAGCGCTCCTCAAATTCCCCGCGGTATTTGGCACCGGCTACCAAAGCGCCGAGATCGAGAGACAACACCCGCTTGTTCTTGATACCTTCCGGCACTTCGCCGTTGACAATACGCTGTGCCAGCCCTTCAACGATAGCCGTTTTGCCCACACCGGGCTCACCGATAAGCACCGGATTATTCTTACTGCGACGCTGCAGGACCTGAATGGTACGACGAATTTCATCATCGCGGCCAATAACAGGATCCAGCTTGCCCTGCTCGGCGCGCTCAGTCAGATCGATAGTGTATTTTTTCAAAGCCTGACGTTGATCCTCAGCATTGGGATCATCCACCTTCTGACCACCACGAATCCTTTCGATGGTTTTCTCCATCAATTCTTTGGTCGCACCAGACTCTTTCAGAATGCGCGCCAGAACGTCATTTCCTTCCAGCGCCGCCAATACGAACAGCTCGCTGGAGATATATTTGTCTTTGCGCTTTTGCGCCAATTTGTCACACAGGTTGAGTAAACGCACCAGTGACTGTGACAACTGCACGTCACCGCCGGTTCCGTCCACCTGAGGTAGGCGCTCCAACTCCTGACTGAGAAGAGAGCGCAGATTACTGACGCGGATCCCCGCCTGAGTCAGCAAAGGATGGATAGATCCACCATCCTGGTTAAGCAAAGCCATCATCAGGTGCACGGGTTCAATGAACTGGTTATCCCGACCAAGTGCTAGGGATTGAGCATCTGAAATGGCAATCTGGAATTTGTTGGTCATACGATCAAGCCGCATATAACATCCTTATGAAAGCCAAGTAGTGTTACCCCAAAGGGTAAAAGAGAAACCTAAAGGTCACAATTGCCCGGTGGATAAAACAAAATTTGATTGACCCGCAATCAGGGATTATCACCCGGCATACGTGCCTATAATCAAGATGGTGGTTATCAGAGGGATTTCAAGGGACGATTAATTTTTCAACCAGATGAAAGACGCAAAACGCCCGGTTTTTGAGGTCTTACGATAGGAAAAATATTTTTCAGACAAGCTATAAGTGCACTCAGACGTGCAATGGATCTGCTTAACGCCGGCAGCAATCAAACGCTGATGAGCCAACATCTCTAGATTTCCCAGATACTTTCCGGGCGATGCAGGAATAAAAGCCTTATCTGCTGCCTTATGTGCAACCACAAAGGCTTGCCGCACCTCTGAACCCACCTCAAATGCCGTCGGCCCAATCGCCGGGCCGATGAGAGCGTGGATATCTGCGGCAAAAGACTGGAACCTACTTAGCGCCGCTTCGATGATGCCATTACACAGCCCCCGCCATCCAGCATGTACCGCGGCAATCTCTGTGCCCTGACGGTCGCACAACAGGATGGGCAAGCAGTCTGCTGTCATCACTACACAAACCTGGCCCGGCACATTGGTATAACTGGCATCAGCCCTATTGGCATGAGCATCTAAAGGATTCAGAGGCAGGCTAACAACATCGGTACCATGCACCTGCTCGAGCCAAACCGGCTGAGAGGGCATGGCAAACCGAGACTGTACCCGACGTCGATTTTCAGCCACCGCCTCTGGGCTATCATCAACATGATCGCCCAGATTGAGACTGTCAAAAGGCGGCAGACTGACTCCCCCGTCGCGAGTGGATATCGCAAATCCGACATTGTCGGGCGCAGACCAGGCAAACACCCTTAGATATACTCCACAGGATGCTCCTGCGTATCTTTACGCAGCGCTTTAGTCAGCGCCACCATATCCTGCGGCACAGGCGCATGCCAAGTCATGATTTCACAAGTGATGGGATGTGCCAGCTCCAACCGTATCGCGTGCAGCGCCTGACGTTTGAAGTTTTTCAACGTCTCGATAAATTCGGCACCGGCAGCCTTAGGGAGACGAGGACGACCACCATAGACAGGATCTCCCACCAAAACATGACCAATATGCGCCATATGGACACGGATCTGGTGCGTACGACCGGTCTCCAGACGCAGACGCAGACGAGTGTGGGCCCTGAATTTTTCCGCCACGCGATAATGGGTCACGGAAGGGCGACCATTGTGGATCACCGCCATATGAGTACGCTTGGTTGCATGACGGCCAATCGGCGCATCCACTGTGCCACCTGCTGTCATGGTGCCAATGCAGATGGCCTCATATTCACGGGTGATTTCACGGGTCTGCAGCGCCGCAACCAGGTGAGTCTGGGCTTCGACAGTCTTGGCCACTACCATCAAACCTGTGGTGTCTTTATCCAGGCGATGCACAATACCGGCACGCGGAACATGCTCGATTTCCGGGCAGTGGTGCAGCAGGGCGTTCATCAGTGTGCCACTAGTGTTACCTGCGCCTGGGTGAACCACCAGGCCGGCCTGCTTGTTGATAACCAGAATGTGGTCATCTTCATACACGATATCCAACTCGATAGCCTGCGCCTCTGCCTGTACTTCTTCCGGCAAAGTTGCTTCAATTTCGATCTGCTGGGATTCGAGAACTTTTTCACGGGGCTTGTCTACCTTGACCCCGTCTATAGTTACAGCACCTGATACGATCCATTCCTTGATACGGGTGCGCGAGTAGTCAGGGAACAACTCAGCCAATGCCTGATCCAATCTCAGCCCTGTTTGAGTTGCTGAAATCTCGCTTTTTAGATTAATCTCTTGAGCCATAAAGAACCGTCCCCCGGATTTGGGGTCCAATAAAAAAGTGCTATCTGTTACAATCGGATTGTTTCTATTTTATCGTGAAATGGAAAAATTCTTAACTACAACTTATAAAAGAATTGAATTCTCCTATGTCTAGATTTGCCAAGTGCGCCGCCGTTGCCTTGATTTCTTTAGCGATTTCAGCCTGCAGCAGCAACAATGAGCTGGATGAAACCCTATCCAAACAGTCACCCGAAGCCCTCTATACTCAGGCCCGTACATCAATGGAATTGGGAAATTTCTCCAAGGCAGTGCGGACACTGGAAGCGCTGGATTCACGGTATCCTTTTGGCCCGCACAAAACTCAGGTACAGCTGGATCTGATTTACGCCTATTATAAGTTGAACGATCCCGCCTCAGGTATCGCCAATATAGACCGCTTTATCCGCCTGAACCCCACTCATCCGGACATCGACTATGTCTACTATATGCGTGGCCTGGTAAATATGCAGTCTGACAGTTATCTGTTCCATGAGATGCTGGGTATTGACCGTACTGACAGAGATCCCAAGTATGCCAAGCAGGCCTTCAAGGATTTCGAACGCCTGCTCAAGGTGTATCCCAACAGCAAATATGCTGCCGACGCACAAAAGCGCATGCAGTGGCTGAAAGATCGTCTGGCCCGTTATTCCATTGATGTAGCAGAGTACTATCTGAAGATGAATGCCTGGAGTGCCGCTGCCGTGCGCGCCCAGTCAGTGATGGAAACTTACCCGGGCACTCCGTCAACCGAACGGGCACTGGAAATTATGGCCAAGGCATATAAAGAGCTTGGCCAGGAAAAACTGAGAGACCACGTACTGCAGGTACTCAAGGTTAACTTCCCCGGTAATAAACTGGTCACCAACTAAGGAAGGTGCGAACAATCCTCGCACCTTCCCTAATGCGATTAAGAAAAAGCACTTCAGTTACGACAAAGAGACTGACCGCTATCTGTGTCCACAAGGACAGGAGCTGCTCTGCAAAACCACCAACCGCCAGGGCTATCGGGAATATCACTCCTCTCCCGGGATACGCCGGGAGTGCCCGTTAAGAGGCGATTGCACCATGAGTCAACACCACAAGCGAGTAATTACCCGTCACGTGTTCGAGGCTTCTGTGGAGCGGGCCAATACCCTGAGGCTGACTACCTGGGGCAAGAAGGTATATCGACGACAAGCTGAAACGGTGGAGCGAAGTTTTGCAGACGCAAAACAACATCATGGGCATGGTTATGCGCGGTTCCGTGGCTTACTGAAAGTGCAATCCCAGTGTTTGCTGGCGGCCGCAGCCCAGAACATCAAGAAAATCGCCTTGGTGGAGGCTTATTTGCGAAAAATGGGGTTAACTCGACATCAAATTAGACAAATAACCGCTTATACAAGCTTCAGTCGACTGAAAATGGCATGACGACGTTCATATCGGAAAATGCCAAGGCCGCAGTTTACGGTCTCTTAAAAAAGAACAACCCCGCTTGAAAAGCGGGGTTAGTGATCTGCCCCCCCTATTGAGAGGCGTTTTGTTTTGGAAAACAGTGTCGCCAAAGACTCGGCAGCACCAAGAGGTCAAAAAACCATGCCGAGCTGATGATCAAAGCCGAAAGAAGACTCAGCTCAAGTATCGGGCCGAAGTCCGACAACATCCCCAGCATAAACCCAGCCACCAGGACCAGACTGGTCAGAGAGATTGCCGGGGTGATTCTGATTAACTGCCTTCTCAGCACAAAAGGATGTTCCGAGCCTTTGGCATCCAGCCGCAGCAACAGGTGCAAAGTATCATCGACAATAATCCCAAGGATCATGCCTATTACCATGGTGCTACCAAGACTTAAGCCCCCACCTGTCATTCCCCAGTAACCAAATACCCAAATGAGTGGTAACAGGTTGGCTGTCAGTCCCAACAAGGCCAGACGGATTGATCCTCTCAAGTGGTAAAGCAGCAAGCTCAACATCACCAGAGCCACCAGGAAAGAGAGCAACATATTGATGGCATTGTCTTCACTCAGATGAGCATAAAGGCTTTGGGGCCCTAGCGCCGGCGATAACTCCCCGGGATACTCCTGCTGCGAAAGCCAAGTCTTTATCCTCAGCTCCAATGCCAACATACTGGCCGTATCCGTGGGTCTCAGGTATACCTGCACCAGTTGGCGGCACAGATCATCGGTCACCTCTTTTCCTAGCCCCAGCCCTGATGGCGGATTGGATACAAACAACTGCTCAAGTGCAGAAGGGCCCAACCCCGAGGCTTTAAACCAATCAACCAGAGTATCAACCCGGACCACTTCAGGCTGCTGTTTCAAAAAGCGGGACAAACGATTAATAAACCTGACCGCTTGAGGATCGAGCGCCCCCTTTGAATGGGTATACAGAAAGGTTTGGTAATTGGCGGCATAAAACTCCTCAGCGGTGATTTCAGCCCCAAGCCGAAGTGGATTGTCAGCAGGGAAATAGCCCAGCGGATCATCTTTGAACTTTAGCTGAGTCACTCCATAAGCCCCCATTAAGGTGGCCAGCAGTGCCAGACTCAGGCCGAGTGCCGGACGGCGCAGCACCAGTATCGCCAGTCGGGAGGAACACTCAAGTCGACGCGGCCCCGTGGTCTTGCTCACCTTTCCCCTGCCCAGTCCAACAATCACCATCAACCAGCTGAGATGCAGCAGTAAGTTGATAGCAACGGCAAAAGCAACCAGAATGCCAAAGGCTTTTATCGGTGGTGAAGGACTGAAGGTAAGCAGTAAAAAGCCACAGCAGGTAGTAAGCGCCCCCCAAAACAAAGGAGGCAAATGCTCTTCTATACTTCTGCGTCTTGCCTGAATGCAATCCAGCCCCAGATTTGAGAGTCTGCGCCAACCGGTAAACAGATGAATGCCTGAAGCCAGCGACAGCACCACCAGGATAACGGGGATCACCCCACTGATTGCTGTCAGGGGCAGTGCCAGCCAACCCGCAATCGCCAGAGTAAACCACAGACTGAGTAAAGCACTGCTGCCAATCCCAACCAGCCAAGGCCATGACCTCACAAACCAGCCTAATAGTATTGCCGTTAACAGGAGCACAGATGGCATAAACCAAGCAAGGTCACTGCTGAATACTTCAGCATACTGCCAATTCAGTGCAAGTGGCCCATAGAAGAAGAGATCAAGCTGCTGATTATCGGCAATCGCTGTCAGTTGCCGCTGCAACTGCTCGATCAGTGAACCAAACAGCACGGGAGATAAAGCCGACTGCTCAAACTCAAGTTCCAGCATCAAGGTTTGGCCATTGTTGGATAGCACCAGACTTTCTCTGGGGTGAGCTTTATAGGAGAGCAACCCATTCGTGTGTTCGGCATTGCCAACCAATACCGAATAGCCGCCTATATGTCGGACTTTTGCCTGGCTGCGAACAAGGTACTCAATCTGCTCCAGCTTGCTTTGCTGGTGTTGCCACTGCCAGCCTTCGGGGCCTTTAATAATCAACCACAAGGTATCAGGTCGATTAAAAGTATCAGCCAGCTCTTGGCTCAATTGATAGCGCAAGTCGTCAGGCGCAAAATAAGCGTCATAACGGGTATTGATATTGAGTTGCCAAACCAAAGGCGTGACGCCGGCAGCCAATACCAGCCAGAACAGAATAATGGCCAAAGGGTGTCGCCACAGCTTAATCAAATATCCATACATAGAGACTGATGCTTCTCCCTGAATCATCCAGTTGATAACAATCTTCCTGTTTATATGCGGTGGCTGTTATTGATTGGCCTGCTGTGGCTGTTTCCCCACATACAGTCACGCAAGCAGCTGATTTTTATTCTTCACGTCACAACAGGCTAACGCTTTTACTGCAAAAACTCAGCATTATCAGCACTTGCGGGCAAATCTTATGCAAACACACAGGTTTTTGGTTTTTCCCAAAGAAAAGTGTTGACTCAAATCCGCAAAAGCTTTTTAATGCACGCCGTCGCCCGAATAGCTCAGTTGGTAGAGCAGCGGATTGAAAATCCGCGTGTCCCTGGTTCGATTCCGGGTTCGGGCACCACTCTTTAAGTTTGGTGCTGAACAGGCTAAATTAAAGAGCTTAAGCAAGATAGTACAGTGCAGGTGTGGTGGAATTGGTAGACACGCCAGCTTCAGGTGCTGGTGCCCTCACGGGCGTGGAAGTTCAAGTCTTCTCACCTGTACCAATCTTGTTTAAAAGTTGTTGATCACACAGGTCGTCAGTGCAGGTGTGGTGGAATTGGTAGACACGCCAGCTTCAGGTGCTGGTGCCCTCACGGGCGTGGAAGTTCAAGTCTTCTCACCTGTACCAATTTCTGACGATCCGATTAACAACAAATCCAATGCAGGTGTGGTGGAATTGGTAGACACGCCAGCTTCAGGTGCTGGTGCCCTTACGGGCGTGGAAGTTCAAGTCTTCTCACCTGTACCAATTTATAAGACCTCGATCACATCGAGGTTTTTTTAGCGGTAAAGCCGTTAAAGCCCGAATAGCTCAGTTGGTAGAGCAGCGGATTGAAAATCCGCGTGTCCCTGGTTCGATTCCGGGTTCGGGCACCACTCTTTTCTTGACTAAACAGCCTGTAGTCAAGAGCTTAAAAGTTCAATGCAGGTGTGGTGGAATTGGTAGACACGCCAGCTTCAGGTGCTGGTGCCCTCACGGGCGTGGAAGTTCAAGTCTTCTCACCTGTACCACATTGAAATACAATAAAGCCTCGCTCTGCGGGGCTTTATTGTATTTCAGAGGTGACTTGGGATCAACTTTTGCCCTGGCGGAAAGCATCGACTTCTGCTTCAGTCAAATAACGCCACTCCCCCGGCTCTAAATCCGCATCCAGCTCAAGAGGCCCGACAGCTTCGCGATGTAAGCCCACCACTTTGTTACCTACGGCGCCAAACATACGCTTCACCTGATGGTATTTGCCTTCCATAATGGTCAGTAATGCCTCGTGGGATGAGAGTATTTCCAGCACTGCAGGACGGGTCGGTCCGTCTTCCCCTTTCAGCTCAATACCCTCGGCAAATTGCGACACCAGCTCAGGCGATAAAGGATCAGCCAGCGTGACCCGATAGCGTTTGCCACAGGCCTTTTTCGGCGAGGAGATCTGATGAGACCACTGACCATCATCGGTGATCAGAACCAGCCCTGTGGTATCAACATCCAGCCGCCCGGCAATATGCAACAGCTTTGGCTTGTCAATATCCAGCAGGCTCAGGACGCACTGGTACTCCTCATCCTGAGTAGAGCAGATCACCCCCTGGGGTTTATGTATCATCAGGTATCGCTGACCCAGCAGGCTGAGTGCTTCCCCATCCAAGGTGATGTGCATATCAGCTGTGACCTTAAAGGACGAGTCTTTTACCACCTCACCGTTACAGCACACCTCGCCCCGGTGTAGCGCCTTTTTAGCCAGACTCCGGGTCAGATTAGTGCACTCACAAATAAATTTATCCAGCCGCACGGTAATTCTCTGCCTCATTCAATTGCTGGCGCCATTATCCCCGCCAGGGTGCAAATAAGAAAGCCATTTGCATCTTCGCCACCGCGAACCGTTCACAAGAATCAAAATCAAACCAATCAGTTAATTATTTGTTACAGTTCCCGACAAGCCATGTAAACCCAGCCATTTACATTTACCCAACATGCTTTAGCATGTGACTTTGATCAAAAAGCAGGATTGGCTGGCAACAAGCTGACCTGCCGCGAAAATTACAAGGAATCAGTATGAAGAAGTCAGTCTTGAGCGCATTGGGGCTTTGCGCCATCGCATCACTGTCCGCTTGCAGTGACAACAAGGTTTCAGAAGCAAATCAGGTCACCGAAGCCGTGGCCGCAACCCTTAATTCAGGTGTGGAGTTTGATAACTTCGACCGCACTGTTCGTCCTCAGGATGACTTCTATACCTATGTAAACGGAGCCTGGCTGAAAGCCGCCGATATTCCTGCTGATCGCACCTCCATCGGTGCCTTCTACGACCTGCGCGAGAAGTCCAGGGAAGATGTAAAAGCCATTATTGAAGAAGTGGCAGCCAAAAAAGATTTGGCAGAAGGCAGTGACGAGCAAAAAGTTGCAGACCTTTACCGCTCATATATGGATGTTGAAACCCTCAACAAGCTGGGTGTGATACCGCTCGAAACTGAATTGAAGAAAATCGCCGCCATTGAAAACAAAGCTCAGCTGGCCAAGTACTTTGCCCACAGCCAGATTGTCGGCGGTGGCACCCCAATGGCCTTCTACATCGGCGTCGATGCCAAGAACTCCAGCCGCTACGCCACCCATATCTGGCAATATGGCCTGAGCCTACCGGAGAAGGATTACTACTTCAATCAGGATGAGCGCTTCGTCAATATCCGTAAAGCCTATGTAGAACATATCGAGAAGATGTTCACCCTGGCTGGCTTCGACAATCCAAAGCAAGCGGCACAAACCGTTATGGCGCTGGAAACCGCGATTGCCGAGCATCACTGGGATGTGGTGGAAACCCGTGACTCCACCAAGCGCTATAACAAGTATGAACTGGCAGATCTGAAGACTCTGGCCCCCAACTTCAACTGGGATGGTTATCTCAAGGTACTGGGTGGCGATAAGCAACCAGACATCATTATTAACCAGCCAAGCTTTATCAAAGGCCTGACCGGCCTGGTGGACACCCTGCCACTGGATGAGTGGAAAACCTACCTGAAATGGAAGCTGCTGACCAACTACGCTTCTTTGATGAGTGAAGAGCTGGATCAGGAGAATTTCAACTTTTTCGCCAAAACCCTGAACGGTCAACAGGAGCAGGAGCCACGTTGGAAGCGCGGTGTATCTTCTGTTAACAGCACCCTGGGTGAAGTCGTTGGTAAGGTCTACGTCAAACAGCACTTTGCTCCTGAAGCCAAGGCGCGCATGCAGGAACTGGTTGAAAACCTGCGCAAAGCCTATGGTGCCAGCATAGATGAACTGGAGTGGATGAGTCCGGAAACCAAGGTGAAAGCCAAGGAAAAATTGGCCAAGTTCAATCCTAAAATCGGTTACCCGGATCACTGGCAGGATTACGACGCACTGGTCATTAAGTCCGATGAACTGGTAGGCAACAAAATCCGCGCTGCTCGTGTAGAGCATGATCGCCAGCTGGCCAAGCTGGGTGGGCCTATCCAGAAGTGGGAATGGTTTATGACTCCACAGACGGTTAACGCCTACTACAACCCAACCATGAACGAAATCGTGTTCCCTGCAGCGATCCTGCAACCTCCTTTCTTCAATATGGAAGCTGATGATGCCGTGAACTATGGCGGTATCGGTGCAGTTATCGGCCACGAAATGGGCCATGGTTTTGACGATCAGGGCTCCAAGTATGACGGTGAAGGCAACCTGAAGAACTGGTGGACAGACAGCGACCTGGAAAAGTTCCAACAGCTGGGTAAAGCACTGGTGGCCCAGTATGATGGCTATCAGGTATTTGATGACCTGAATGTCAACGGTGAGCTCACTCTGGGTGAAAACATCGGTGACCTTTCAGGTGCAACCATCGCCTACAAGGCATACAAGATGTCACTGAATGGCAAAGAAGCCCCTGTGATTGACGGTCTGACCGGTGATAAGCGCTTCTTTATTGGCTTTACCCAGATCTGGCGCGCCAAGTTCAAAGAAGAAGCCATGCGTAACCAAGTTGCCACTGACCCTCACTCCCCGGCGAAGTTCCGAGCTATCGGTGCGCTGTCCAATATGCCGGAGTTCTATCAGACCTTTGAGGTCAAAGAAGGGGATAAGATGCATATCCCGGCCGAGAAGCAGGTGAAGATCTGGTAATCTCTGCCCGACAATATTGATAGTGTGTTCAAGGCGCCGAAAGGCGCTTTTTTTATGCCGGTGTCTTCACACAACCAATCACTTAAACCTTGATTCAGTATTGGTTCAGACTTGCCTGTTCATACTGGACTCCAGTTTCATCAAATTCACTGGTGTTGAATGAACAAACTGTTTCGCAGCCTGCTGGTTCTTATGGTGGTACTGAGTGCCAAAGCCGGTGTAGCCGCCCCTGTTGGCCTGACGTTAACCACACTGCTGAGCGCTCCGGCCCACCATCAAACCCAAAGACCCACTCCCGGCTGGGATAGACTTGGCCTGACTCAACTGAGACGCAACGGCGCTCACAATACATGCCAGCCATCTTCAGATCTCAACACCCTGTATTTGGATGCCCCCCTCGCTCAGGCTGAGCTGACACAGCTGTTATACCTGACCGCAGAAAAAAGCCATACACAAGCTATCCTTGGTCAGATTAAGTCCCGTGAACGGGCAGTGCAGAAAGTGACTGGCAAGCTTGAGAGTGATGCCAGCCGTCTGACGGATATTGTCCGTGGTTCGATTATCGCCGACAGCCTGGAAGATCTGATGGCCAGCTTCCACCAGCTGGAACAACAAGCCCGCATTGTGCAGCTGAAAAACCGTTTTGCCGAACCCAAGCGCTCAGGCTATCGCGACCTGAATCTGCTGATTGAGCTCCCTGAAACCGGCATGATTGCAGAAGTTCAGCTGCACCTGCGCAAGATTGCCGACATCAAATCAGGTATAGAGCATCAGGTATATCAGGAGGTTCAGGGCATCGAGTATCGAGCCAGTCAGCAAAGCCGCCCACTGAGTGACATTGAGAGGGCGCACATTGTTAGATTGCAGCAAGACTCCCACAAGCTGTACCACAAAGCCTGGTTGCACTATAAGCGCCAGGACGAGCAACTCAAGGTAGCGTAAGCGATTAAAACCGGCACTCAATGAGTGCCGGTTTGCTTTGGATTTACCCTATCTGCCGCTATACTCCCGCCATCACCCACCCTCTCCCTCAATGCCATGCATGAAGTGATAGATAAACTGCAGGAACTGAGTGAACAGGTTCCTGTACCTTTAGATCTGCCCGACTTTGACCAACTGGTTGAAGTGGAGGAGGAGATCCTGATCCCCCTGCCGGCCGAACTGCAAGAGTATCTGCTGCACGCCAGCGATGTGGTCTACGGCACACTGGAGCCGGTTACCGCTGCGGATCCAGGTAGTCATACCTATCTGCCGGAAGTGGCTGCTCACGCCTGGTCTATTGGCTTGCCACGGGATCTTATTCCAATCTGTCAGGTCGGTGATGATTTCTACTGCATCAGTCAGGAAGGTGAAGTTTTCTTCTGGCACGATTACCAACTGTTAAAAGACAGCTGGGAATCCTTCTGGCAATGGGTTGAGGATGTCTGGCTGGAACAAGCCTAAGCCTGAATTAGCAATTTTATAAGGAGCCTGACATGCCTAAAACTATTAGCCTGAATGCCATTGAAATGCGGTATCTGCGACTGTCTCTGGGTCTGAGCCAGGCTCAGGTAGCCGAGCTGACCAAACAAACTGAAGCTGATGTTATCGCCTGGGAAGCTGGCGAAGTAGAGGTGCCTGGCCTGGCACAGAAAACCCTGCTGGATCTGGACGACACCATTGAGATGCAGGTACTGAACACCTGTGACAGCATCGAAGAGCTGTTCAAAAAAGAGCCCAAGCGTCACCTGGCCTTCGTGGTTTATCCAACCCAGGCACTGTACCAGCAGTACAACCCTGAGTTTCTGTCCAGCCTGCCAATGACTGAGCTGTACAACACAGCCGCCTGGCGCATCAAGAAAGAGTGCAAGCTGGTACTGGAAGTGGATGTTAGCCTAATCGCACTGAATGTTGAGTCCTATAAGGCCTTCCGTGAAACCAACGGCGTGGGCGAAAGTCGCGAAGCCCGCGCCAAATGGGCAGCAACTCAGCTGAAGTAAGCCTAACTGTTTGAGTTAATACCAAAAACGGTCTCCAAGGAGGCCGTTTTTTATGTTTGAATGGTCAGTACATTCCATCACAGACACTTCAACATGCTTACCCTCTATGGCCTTCCCCGCCGCCGCTCGCTGCGTATATCCTGGGTTCTGGAATAGCCGGAGCTTGACTGGAACTATCAATTTATCGATTTCTCCAAAGGGGACAATCGCAGCCCTGAATTTCTGGCCATCAGTCCGGTAGGTAAAGTCCCCGCGTTGAAAGACCATGAGCTGATGATGACAGAATCAGCCCTGCACCACCAGTGGATGAGCTTTATTGTTACCGAGCTGGAACAGCCATTGTGGACTATGGGTAAGCACAAATTTGCTTTGCCGGAAGCTTACCGTCACAGAGAGTTTCTCGGCGTTGCAGTGTTTGAGTTCAACAAAGCCGACGTCATTGCCGAAAGCTGGATGCCAGCTTCTGAGTTTCTGCTGGGCAAAGAGATCAGTGTCGCTGACATTATGCTGGCACAAACCCTGATCTGGGCCAGCCGTTTTGAACAAAAAATTCCACCCAAGCTCAATGCCTATATGGAGTGTATGAGTCAACGAGCCAGCTTGTCTTCAGCACTCAACAAGGAACTGGCAGGCGCAGATAAGTCCTGAGCAATGCAGCTTTAGCCAGCCCCAAATAAAAAGCGACCCTGAAATAAGAGTCGCTTTTTTATCGATGCTATCGCCTTGTTTTAAGCGCTATGACTCAGCATCAGAAGCGGTAGCTTGCCTGGCCGTAGACAAAGGCGCCCTGGGCTGAATGGGTGGTCTGGTCATAGCCCATAAAGTCAGCCGCACTGAATGGAGGGTCCTCATTAAACAGGTTGGTGCCGCCCACAGTCAGGGTCCAGTGTTCAAAGCCCACATAGCTGACATTCATATCAAAGGTCAGCATAGAGTCTATGGTGCCGGTTGCGCCGGCATTCCTGTCATCCTCATACTCGCCGATATAATTCAGACGAGCCGCTGTCTGCCAGTCACCATAGTTCCAGTCAACACCACCAACCCAGCGGAACTCAGGGTGTTGATACTCTCCCACCAACTGCTCGGCAGTTCCATCAACCCGCTTCTGTTCAAAAGAGTTCACCCAGGTCAGGTTGTACTTAAAGTTAAAGTCACCGGTACCATCGGTTTCCATGCGGTACACAAGGTCAAAGTCCACACCATCGGTAGACTGAGAGCCAAGGTTGAAGAATTTATCATAGATCTCAATAATGCGGCCTGGCACGCCACCGGCTGCTGGCTCGCGCTTGACCACTGCGGGGATATTGCCGTTGTTATCCAGCAAATACTGGGTATCCGAGGTGATCAGGCCTTGCTGATCATAGTTCCAGTAGTCGACACCCAAAGTCAGGTCGTCCACTATCTCCCAAACGGCACCTATATTGTAGGAGGTCGACTCTTCCGGCTGCAGATCCGGATTACCAGAGAAAATGACGGTACGCTCCTGAGCGGTACAATCCTCTTCCAGCCCGGTCAGCGGACAACGCGTGGTATCCACCAAGCCAGGAGATTCCTGCGTCGCTCCCAGCCCCAGCTGTACCAAAGAAGGCGCACGGAAAGCTTCACCCCAGCTGGCTCTTAAAGTCAGATTATCCAGCGGCGTATACTTGAGGCCGATTTTGGGATTGGTAGTGCTACCAAAGTCACTGTAGTCCTCGTGACGAACCGCCAACTGAGCTTCCAGTTGTTCGGCGACAGGTACCACAAACTCCACAAAGATAGAGGTCTGGTCACGATCACCACTGGCCTGAGTTGCCTCAGTACCGAAGATCTCGCCCCGCAGGAAGAGCTCATCCGGGTCATCACTCAGTTCTTCTTCGCGATATTCGAA
Organism: Shewanella sp.; assembly: GCA_021462625.1. Classification (GTDB taxonomy): domain Bacteria; phylum Pseudomonadota; class Gammaproteobacteria; order Enterobacterales; family Shewanellaceae; genus Shewanella. The sequence continues at coordinate 4,936 of JAJNAU010000039.1, read as the reverse complement.
ACCTACTGCCATGGCCACATCGCCTGCAGGTAAAGAGAAGATATCGCCGAAGATTTTGCCGTCAAACGCTTGCGTGGTGGATTTACCATTACGAGTGGTGTTCACCGTAATGTCGTCAATCACTTCTTGGGGCTGGGTCTGACTGAATGGGTTGTATTCACCAGCATTAATGGCAGCCTGCAGTCTTGGAGTTTGCACAAAACCCTGGCGACCATACTCATGGTTACGGTTGTAGGAATAGGTGTAAGCCAGTTCCCACTCCCAGTCGCTGAGCATACCGTTCAGGCCCAGTACCATACGGGCACTGTTGGACTCAGCTTCTTTCAAGCGATTACCGGCTTCCGTCAAACGGCGACGCATGGTGAGGTCCTCACCCGGGAATGGATTGACCTGGGCACCACTGGTAAACAGAGGGTTGTCTGCCAGCATATAAAACTCGGCAAATGAAGGACTGGCCGCGCCTTTCACGACACTGTTGTTGTGCTGCACCATCACTTCAGCAAACATCTTGAGCTCATCATTGAACTCATAGTCATGGAAAACCGATAAACCGACGCGGGTCGACTCAGGGATAGAGGTCATATGCGGGGCATAGTCATAGCGACAGAAGTTGCCTTTCTTGAGATCGGCCGGACAATTGGCGTCCGGCGTCCAGTCAAAATCGGCTGACTTTGGCAAAATCGAGCCATCGGCACCCACTGTGGCAGGAATATAAGTACCCGGATTACCGGCAGATGAACGGAAATCAAAGCCGCCGCGCGCAGTCTGATCAGCACTACGTGAATAATCACGATCTGCAAACAGAGTTTCTTCCTGCTTAAAGTAATCCAGAATCACTGTTGTGTGGCTCTTTTCGCCCTGTGTCCCCCACAGCATGGAGGCTGACACCTGGCCATCACCATCTTCAATGGTATCGGCGACCTTGGCGTTGATTTCAAAGCCTTCAAAGTCTTTCTTCAGGATAATGTTAATTACCCCAGCAATGGCGTCTGAGCCATAAAGTGCAGACGCGCCATCCTTGAGAATGTCGATGCGCTTAACCGCTGACATAGGGATAGAGTTGATATCGACAAATGCAGTATCGATATTCTTAGCGAAGGAGTTGACCGAAATACGGCGGCCGTTAAGCAATACCAGGGTTGAATCAGCCCCCAGGCCCCTTAGCGAAATAGCCGCACCACCATTGGAAGTATCATCAGAGTTGTTACCCTGAGTCGAAAAGGTACCATTGCCTGAGATAGGCAGCTTACGCAGCAATTGGGACATATCCTGAGCGCCCGAACGGGCGATATCTTCTGCTGATAACACGGTTATCGGCGAAGCACCTTCAAGATCAATTCGTTTGATGTGACTGCCGGTCACTTCGATGCGTTCAACTTGCTCATCATTCTCGGCTGCTACCAGAGCTGGTGAGATGGCCATTGCCACCGCCAGGGCACAGCTGTGCTTTAGCTTGTTAGAAAGGTCCATGTCTTTCCCCAAATTGGTTAGGAAAGGCGGCGAACAAATATTCGGAACGTTCGCAACTTTCCTCGGGTTGTTATGTTCGGTCGCGTACTCCTTTACACTTGTAAAACCGCAACGAACCCAAGTTAAAAGCTCCCATGCGGGTGTCAATCAAATCACCCCGGATACAGATAAATATCCGGAAAAAGTATTAGCACAAATTAAGCTAAGGAAGGTGCGGATAATTCCTCGCACCGCTCTGGCTTACGGGCAAATTCGAGTTTAAGGTATTCAGGTGCAGCAAGGCTGACAGCCCTATCTGCTTGGTTGCAGCTCTCGCTAAGGACTCAGGCCATTAATGTCGAGCTGCGTCGCGCATCTAAGGGCTGTCATCACTCGCACAGCACGCACGGGACTTATTCGCACCTTCCCTAACCCTACTTTTGGCAAAATTTGGACATACACACGGGCTATTTCACTGCCACTTCCAACAAACCAATCAATAGGTATTGGGCCAAAAGCCTGTGGTAGAATGCTGGCTAGGCTGGGCAGCCTGCCTTGTCTCTGATGAGAGTCGCTGAGGCTGCTGCGATATGATCACCGGAAACCCAATGACAAATAACGATATTTTGCGCCGCTTGCGCTATGTACTGGATCTCAGCGATGGCAAAGTCATCCGCCTGTATGCCAAAGTGAAACATGAAATGCCGCAGGAAACCCTGCACGACATGCTGAGAAAAGATGATGAACCCGGCTTCAAACCTTGTTCAGATCAGGACCTGTGCCGCTTTCTAGACGGTTTGATTATCTTCAAACGGGGCATGCGCGAAGGCGATGCGATTCCGGCGCCAACCAAACTGAATAACAATGTGATTCTGCGTAAGCTGCGTATCGCCCTGGAACTTCAGGACGATGATATGGTTGAGGTACTGAAGCTGGCCAACTTCCGTATTTCCAAAGGCGAGATCTCCGCCCTGTTTCGCAATCCAGATCACAAAAATTACAAGATCTGCGGCGATCAGCTGCTACGAAACTTTATCAAAGGCCTATCCGTGAAGTTGCGCGGCAAGTAAATCTTCCCAGGAAGCGCTGCCACCCGGCAGCGTTTTTTCATCTCAGCCTCCACCGCTAAGACCGACAATGGTCACATTTCGTGTTATCTTTAATGTCATTGAGATTAAACACAAATAACATGCTTAAGGTTAACCATGGACGATAACAAGCGCCCCCTATATCTGCCTTTCGCCGGGCCTGCAATTCTGGAAGCCCCACTCATCAACAAGGGTAGCGCCTTTACCGAAGAAGAACGGATATTCTTCAACCTCGAGGGCCTGATACCCTATGTCATCGAGACTATTGAAGAGCAGGCATCACGAGCCTATGATCAGTTCAGGGCATTCAGTAATGACCTTGATAAGCACATCTATCTGCGTAATATCCAGGACACCAACGAGACCCTGTTTTACCGGCTTATTGAGAATCACATCACAGAAATGATGCCGATCATCTATACCCCAACCGTTGGGCTAGCCTGTGAGCGTTTCTCCAAGAACTACCGCCGTAACCGCGGGCTGTTTATCTCTTATCCCAACAAAGACCGCATCGACGATATACTCAACAACTCCACCCGTCACAAGGTGAAGGTGATAGTGGTTACCGATGGTGAACGTATTCTGGGTCTGGGCGATCAGGGTATCGGCGGCATGGGGATCCCTATCGGCAAGCTGTCGCTATACACCAGCTGTGGTGGCATTAGTCCGGCTTACACGCTGCCGATCACACTGGATGTGGGTACAGACAACCCACACCTGCTGGAAGATCCCATGTACATGGGCTGGCGTCATCCCCGCATCGGCGGTGAAGAGTATGCCGAGTTTGTTGAAGCCTTTATGGAGGCCGTATCCCTCCGCTGGCCGGATGCCTTAATCCAGTTTGAGGACTTCGCTCAGAAAAATGCCATGCCCCTGCTGGAGCGATACAAAGACAAGTACTGCTGCTTCAATGATGATATTCAGGGTACAGCTGCTGTGACTGTGGGTTCTCTGCTGGCGGCCTGTCAGGCAGCCGACACCAAGTTGAGTGAGCAAACGGTGACCTTCCTCGGCGCGGGCAGCGCAGGCTGTGGCATCGCCGAAGCCATTATTGCCCAGATGGTCGATGAAGGGCTGACCGATGAGCAGGCCCGTAGCCGGGTGTATATGGTGGACAGATGGGGCCTGTTGCAGGACAACATGCCAAACCTGGCGCCATTCCAGCAAAAGCTGGCGCAAAGCATCGACAAGACAGCGCACTGGGAAACCGTCTCGGTGAACGACAGCATTTCACTGCTGGATGTGGTCAATAATGCCAAACCCACTGTGCTTATCGGTGTGTCCGGTGCGCCCGGGCTGTTCAGCGAAGAGGTTATCCGTACCATGCACAAGCACTGTGAGCGGCCAATTATCTTCCCATTGTCCAATCCCACCAGCCGGGTGGAGGCTACGCCCAAGGATATTATCTACTGGACCGAAGGTAAGGCGCTGGTTGCCACCGGCAGTCCCTTTGAGCCAGTGATATTAGGCGATAATACCTATGAAATCGCCCAGTGCAACAACAGCTTTATCTTCCCGGGGATCGGCCTTGGGGTGCTGGCCACCCGCGCCAATCATGTCAGTGATGAGATGTTGATGGCCTCTAGCCGGGCGCTGGCAGAATGCTCACCTTTGGCCAAATACGGCGAGGGGGGCCTGCTGCCACGGCTGGAAGATATCCATGAAGTGAGTAAGTATATTGCCTTTGCTGTGGGTAAGGCTGCGATTGAACACGGATTGGCGCTGCCCAAGACAGACGATCTGCTGAAGCTGGCGATTGAGAAAAACTTCTGGAAACCAGAGTATCGCCACTACAAGCGCACCTCGTTCTGATCTGAGCAAACTGCCGCAGAATCCAAACCAGCAAAAAACAGAAACGCCCGACAACTGTCGGGCGTTTTTTCAGGTGCACAGGCCAATATCAGCCGCCATTACCTGCTTGAAGCTGTTGAACATGGAGCGATCGGTACGCGCCTTTTTCAGCTTTTTCAGGCTTTCTTTCAGGGCATCCTCAATCAGATTGGCAAAAATTCCCTGATACTTTTTCCTGCAATGCCATTGTCAGTGTCTGCCAGCTCAGTCAGTTGCTGGCCGGCCATACTCAGCTTCAGCCAGTTCTGAGCAATAAAGAAACCATGGAACTTCGCCATTACAGGCATCAGCTTACAGGCACTTGCAGGCAGGGTATTCCAGTGGGTTGCGAATACCTGCTGCTCGTCTTTCAACAGTTGCGCAGCCAGATCCTCATAGGCTGATTTCAGGTTTTCCGGCAGCTTGTCCATAGGTATCATCTTGGAGGCCACATTTATCGCCACTTTACGGGCAGTCGTTTGCTAGGGTCTGTTGACCTTTCATGGTTGAATTTTGCTCGTTCTAGACGCGCTTTAATCGCGACGCAAGGTGTGCCGCCTAGGGGCCTA
>JAJNAU010000038.1:15767-21887 GCA_021462625.1 Shewanella sp. | reverse complement strand
GGTTAATTCTTGTGCCGACGAAAAGCGATTTAGGCGCGGCGAGGTGTGCGGCCCATAGTTATTCTAAGCAAATACACCTCAACAAAGCATAAAACGCCTTTAGCTGAACCCCATAGCCAGTGTTTGTGGTCCCTTTTTCCTGCGTTATCGGCTTCTCATCTAGGCTAACTACACATCGAAGCCTCCGCCTTGGATAAAAAACCACAAACTGCCGCAGACATAATCACCAAAGGTCAACAGACCCTGGTATCAGTGAAATCTGAGAGGTAACAGGATGAATACTCATTTGCAGTTTGAGGTGGCCCGTTGGCTGGAGCAGGATCCGGATGAGCACACCCGCGCCGAGATCCTGGCGTTGCAGCAAACAGGCAATGATCTTGAGTTGGCAGCGCGCTTTGCCCATCGTCTGGCGTTCGGCACGGCCGGGATCCGGGGCGTGGTGGGGGCCGGACCTGGGAGAATGAACCGCTTGGTGGTGCGTCAGACCTCAGCTGGACTTGGACAGTATCTGCTTGCCCAGATCAAAGATGCCAAAACTCGTGGGGTAGTGATTGGTTATGATGGCCGTAATGATTCCCGTCAGTTTGCCCATGATGCCGCTGCGGTGCTGACCGCCATGGGCATTCGGGTTCGCCTGACTTTCAAGGTAGCGCCCACGCCGCTGGTGGCCTTTGGGGTGAAACATTTCAATGCCGCTGCAGCCGTGGTCGTCACCGCCAGTCACAATCCCCCTGAATATAATGGTTATAAGGTGTACTGGGAGAATGGTGCCCAGATTATCCCACCCCATGATGCCGGTATTGCTGCCTGTATCGATGCGGCGGCTAGTGCCGAGATCCCACTGATGGATCCCAGCGAGGCCACCAAGGCAGGTTTGCTGATTTGGCTGCAGGAAGACTACTTCCAGATCTATCGCCGCGCGGTAGCGGCAGCGGCTGAGCTGACGGATGTCGGTGAACTTGCTGATATCTCGCTCAGTTACACGGCCATGCATGGTGTGGGCGCTGAAATGGCTGAAACACTGCTGCACGACGCCGGGTTTGCAAGGGTCTACTCGGTGGCCGCCCAGCGTCAACCCGATGGTAACTTCCCGACGGTAGCCTTCCCCAACCCCGAAGAGAAAGGCGCTATGGATCTGGTGATTGCTGAGGCAATCAAACAGGATGCGTTGCTGGCCTGTGCCAATGACCCGGATGCAGACCGTTTTGCGGTGGCGGTGAGAACGGCGCCCGGCCAGTATCAGATGCTAAGCGGCGATCAGGTTGGGGTGTTACTGGCCGATCATCTGCTGCGCCACGCACCGGATAACCAGAAATTGGTGGGCAATACCATAGTGTCCTCCAGTTTACTGGCCAAAGTCGCCGCCGCCCATGGTGGTCAGGCGTTTACCACGCTGACCGGTTTTAAATGGTTGATGAATGTTGCGCAGCAGCTGCAGACCGAGCAGCAGCGCTTTTTGTTTGCCTATGAAGAGGCGCTGGGTTACACAGTGGGCTCTACTGTTTGGGATAAAGATGGTCTGAGTGCGCAGCTGGCCTTTGTACAGTTGGTGGCAGGTTTGGCCGCCAGTGGGCAGAGTCTGTGGGACAGACTGGAAGCCATTTACCGGCAGCATGGCTATTACCTGAATGAGCAGATCGGCATCAAACTTAAGGAAAGTACGCCGGATATCGGGGCCGGGCTGCGGGCTGCTCCACCGTCTCAAATTGGCGGTGTGGGCATCAGCCAGATTGATGACATTAAGTCATCCACCCGCTGGTTTGCCGATGGCCGTCAGGAGGCGCTGGATTTGCCTGCCAGTGACGTACTTATATACTGGCTTGCCAACGGCAGCCGGGTGATTGTACGGCCCTCGGGAACTGAACCCAAAATCAAGTGTTACTACGAAGTGGTGACCGCTATAGACACTGCCGAGACGCTGGCGCAGGCCAGGCAGCGTGGCCGGGAGATGATGGACAATTTAATTAGCAGTCATCAGGCGTCTTTGCCACAATAGTCTTTGCCGTAATAAAAAAGGCCCCGAAGGGCCTTTATGGACAGCTTGAGATCAGAGCTTATATTGCAGGCTTACCATCACCAGATGGGCATTGTAGTTGTGGTTAAGGTTACCAAAACTCAATACATTCCAGATGGCATCCGGCGTCAGGCTGTTGGCTGGATCATTGTCTTCGTATTTCTCCATACGATAATCCATACGCAAGGTAGCTTTGTCATTTACCAGGTACTCGCCATACAGGTTGACACTGTGGGACTTGGCAAAGTAGTCGCCATAGTTACCACTAATGCCCTGACTTACCTGAGTATTGCTGTCTGAATCGCCGTAGTTGTAATCCAGCCCCAGCGCCAGCCTTTCACCCATGAGCTTGTCATAACGGGCACCGGCACCGATATAGCTGAATTCATCCTTGATATTAGTGTGCCAGTTTGGTGCACCGAAATTGCTGGAACCGTTCTGGCTGGACTCAATGGTTTGAGCACCATAGAAAGCGGTCAGCAGCAGATCCTGTACGGCCTGCCAACTTAGGCTCAGATCATAACTGAAGTCCTCTGATTCAGTCAGACCAATCTGGGTTTCATCATAGTCATCCATGGCGTAACGGGTGCTCAGATCAAGTGTCAGGCTGTCAAGAGGTGTGTGAGTGACAGTGAATTCAAAGGCGGTACGCTGTCTGTCTGCCAGATTGTAGCGACGTAACAGATCATTGTTTTCACTGGAAGTCAGCTCAGATGCCTGGAAGCGGGAACCATCACGCAGGCTGTAATCGGCCTTCAGGCGAAAGTCCCAGTTTTCTAGGCTGGTGTAGTTCAAACGGGCCCACAGATTATTTTCGTCAGTGGTTTCACGCTGATCATAGCTGCGATCATCCCGACGGTACTCATAACCAGCGTCAAGTTTCATGCCTGAGGTGATACGGTAATCTGCCTGCAGCTTGGCACGGTGACGGGTATGGTCGTATGGCACATTGTAAGCCACTGTACCGTTAACATTGTTGATGCTGATTTGAGTCCACTCTTCGACCTGAGTCTGATTGTCTCTGTCGTAGTAGTCATAGCTTCCCTGCAGACGCAGGCTGCGTGTCAGGCGGTAAGTAACACGTGTGTCGATACCGGTCAGATCAACCTGAGCATCGACTGCTTCAGTGGGCAGTTGGAAACCGTAACCAGAGGTCACCAGCTGCTCATCCTGGCTCATCTGGCCAACATAGGTGCGGCCCTGCAGTGACAGGGTGCCGTTGTTATATACACCGGACAGCGATACTGTGTGCGCCTGATTGTCTGGGTCCATAGCCATATAACCAGTAGTTTGCGCTCCAAAGGTAGGGTTAAAGGCGTTGTCAAAGGCCAGCTGACTGTATTCGTTTTTAAATACTGACCCTGAGTAAGCCAGGGCAGTAAACCAATAATCGCCACGCAGTTTGATTCCGGCTTCAACCAGATCTGTTGTGTAATCCACAGGCTCCGGCAGCATCATGGACTGGTTAAAGAAACTGCCTGATGCGGTTTTCAACCCTGTCTTGTTTTCGCGCTGATAATCCACATAGGTGCTCCACAGGGATTCACCTTCATAGATAAGCCCAATGCCGGCACGTTCACGCTTCAAAGACAGCTCGATTGGATTGAGGCTGGAGGCCAGCTGCGTCATACCCTCTGTGGTGCCAGCAGTGACCCAGTTGGATGGTAGGGTTAAATCGTTACCCCCCACACCCTGGTATGGCGTCAGGGCATCACCAGTGCTGTATGTCTTGATGGTGCGGTAGTTCAGGTTGATATCATACTGGTCGGCTTTGCCGGCGCTCAGTTCGGCGCGGCTTGAGTCCATGCCCAGGTTAAGCGCATTAAACTCGGCCTGATAACCCGACTCAGATTTGTAAGCAACGTCAGCGTTGAGTTCATAGGCAAAGCTGTTGTCTGTGCCCAGGGTGTTGGCGGCATGGACATCGTCCAGATCCGCATAACCCATGCCCACGGACACTGTGTCGGAAACACCGGTATCGTCGGCGCAGCGCTGACATTTCCAGGCATCAAACTTCACTTTGGCGGTATTGGCATGGGCCAGCCCATAACTGACAACATTTGGCGTTTCCCCGGCTACTGTGCTGCTACTTGCGGCCAGCAGGGCGAGGGTGATCAGATTAAGATTGGTTTTCATCCTTGTCTCTCCCTTAGCGCTGTAGCAATTTGCCGGATGGATGGTTGGAACCATGCACCTGGCTGTGACAGTTCAAACAGCTGCGACCACCGGTATAGGCGTTATTGCCTACTTCACCGCCCACAGAGGTGTTGCCAAACAAAGGCTGACCGGAGTGAGCGCTGGCGTGGCATTGCTGACACAGCTGCGGCGCGCGGGTTTTGAGCATGCTGTCATTCACGCTGCCATGGGGGTTATGACAATCGGCGCAGTTTTCGGTCACCGGTGCATGTTCCCACAGTTTTGGGCCGCGCTTTTCGGCGTGGCATTCATAGCACGACTCGTTAATGGAGGGCTTGTTCAGATCTGCATCGGTGAGCGTACCGTGTGGGTTGTGACAGTCACTGCAGGTCATTTCCGCCCACTTCATCGGGTGAGCAGAACGCTTGTGCAGATCGGCTTTTTGACGGGTGTGACAGTTGGTACAGACTTCCACTTCAGTCTGTTTTTCTAGCACAGGGTCTTTAGCTGCGTGAATGTTATGACAGTCGGCACAGGCAACATCTGCGTTGTCATGGTGTCCGCCATTCCAGTTCATACGTTCATCATCCTGGTGGCAGGACATACAGACACTGTTCTGCTTTTCCGGGGACAGGCTTGATTCCGGACCAAAGGTGATCATCGGCTCTTTACCACCCCGGTTATGTTTGCCCATCGGGCCGTGACAGGCTTCGCACTGTAGTCCGGCCATAGGCCCTTTGCTGGAGGTCATATCACCGTGTGGGCCTTTGAAGATGTCCATTACACCTTCACCTTTGCGGTGACACATCAGACAGGAGTCCGCGCCTTTGGGGGAGTATTTGCCTTCGATAAACTTTTTGTCCAGAACGGCTTCTACTTCCTCTGGAGACATTTTGTCGTCCCATTTGGCTGCAGTTGCCGGCATGGCGATGGCAAATGCCATTACGCCCATTGCCAACAGGCTTTTTATTTTATTATTGATTTTCATAAGGATTCCCTGCGAAATCTTGGGTGACAGATTGGGGGCGGCAAGCCGCCCCGGAAAAGGTTAAGAGACCTTAAATCTGCACCGCTCCATGGTTGGCAACAGTCGGCTTGTGACACAGCAGGCAGGTTTCAGACTGAGCCGCCTGAGTAGCCTGGGTAAAGTCACCGTCGACGATGGCGCCAAAGTTCTCCAAATCTTCCTTGCTGTGACCCATGTAGTCAGCACTGTGGCAGGAAGTACAGGTTGCTGTGATTGGCGTGGTGTAGCCACCTTCGGTCGCCAGCGCGCCTTTAGCCTTAAAAGAATCTAAATTGAAATCGTTGTGACACTGAGCGCAATCACCACCAATTAGGTCGTAGAAGCCGCTGTGAGTCTTGTGCAGTTTCATTTCCAGCGCACCGCGATTGCCGCCAGAGGCATATGTACCGTGCGGGGTGTGACAGGATACGCAACCGTCGATGCCAACCACTTCCTTGCCATCTACGATACGGGCCAGCTGGTCACTCATTACGAAGCCTGGGTGACGAGAGCCTTTGTGAATATCAAAGCTGTCGCCGTGACAATCGATACAGGTATCGAAGCTCACAGAATTGATATGACGCATAGATGGCTCGGCATCTGTCTTGGTCGCAAACACCAGGTCGGCCTTCATACCGGTAAAGTCAACGCCCTCGGCGCAATCCACTGTGGCTTTGCCGTCGTTACACAGGCCCAGACCAATAAAGCTGAATGCAGTATCTGTATCACTGCCATCAGCCGTCACAGGTAGAGCAGGGGTAGTCCATACCAGTTTGTTATCACTGATCTGCACGCCTTCACCCAACTGACCTGCTTTAACCAGATCTTTGGCCACTTTCTTGTAGCCGGTTTCCGGGGCTGGGTTGTAGCCCATAATTGGGAAGTTAGGACCCACGTTGGTAATGGTTTCCAGCTGCTGGATCTGACTTAGCAGCGACTGAACATCCAGAGCATTGCCGTTGCC
>JAJNAU010000038.1:0-15724 GCA_021462625.1 Shewanella sp. | reverse complement strand
TTTCGGCATTGATACTCAGGCTGGACTCCAGACCATAGCTGTTGATCAGGTTACGCTTGTCGGTGAACTCACCAGAGTGGATCTGTTCAGTCCAGCTGGCATTGTGACAGGCGATACAGTTGGAGTTATCTGCTTGCGCTGAGTGACCATTTCCCGCCTTAAAGTCGATATCTGTGTGACAGCTGGAGCAGGTTTCCATGGTTGGGACACGTGACCAGTTGCCCCATTCGGCCAGTTCATGGTTGTCATCTGCAGGCTGGGTGTGACAGGTCTGGCAATTGTCCTGAACGATGGCGTGAGCGGTTTCTGCGCTCTTGTCCATGTTCTTGCCGTACATCTTGGCACTGTTGTGAACGTTATGGATCAGGTGGTTGAAGCCAACCTGAACCTTACCCTTGTCATCAACCATTTCATCATTGTGACAGGTGATACAGGTATCCAGGTCGGTATAACCGTGGTAAATCTTTTTGGTGTCGGTGTGGCAGGAGTTACAGGTTTCAGCGGCAACCACATTCTTGCTGTACTTGGCTTCGCTGCCATCGCTGGCCAGATCTTCTGTGTACTCGGTACGTGGTACCGCAGTTGTACCATCCTGCAGCCTGGACGCGGCGGCGATAATATTGAATCTTTGGGTCAGCTCAGGGTTGTAGCCTTCGGTTTCAATGGTGAAGGTGTAGCTGCCATCTTTATTATCGGTAAAGGTCTTTTGTGAGCCTGTGATCTGCCACTGAGCGGCATTGCCAGCTCCTGAGGCACCCTGAGGGATAAGTTGTGCGGCCTTTTTAACTTCGAAGTCCTTCAGGCCAACGACAGGCAGGTCTTCTTCGTTAGTTGCAAAAACCGTGACCACTGACTTGCCATTCTCGTGGGCAAGTTGAGTGATATCCAGGTTAAGTTCAGTGATGGTTTTAGCTGCCGGACCGCCGGGCTTGCCCGGATTGCCATCATCGCCACCACAGCCGGACAGGGCAACAGTCAGAGCGCCGGTAGCGATCAGTGTAGCCAATTTGGTGTATTTAGTGTTCATCATATGTTTCCCTGCATAGTGATACCCCGTCCAAGCGATGGCTGTGTTAGTCAGCTCTTTTTTTGTAAATAAATTAATAACCTGGACAGGTGCTGGAATTGAATTCCCCACATAAAAAGTACCTTTTTATGGTGGGAAAAGCTTCATCAGTGACACCAGAGTGTGAACTGGAACAGGCTATTTCTTTAGGGGTATTTGAACTTTGTGGATTAGACGCTGTCGGGTAAAGAAAAAGGGAGGCTGAGCCTCCCTCATTCAGATTTCGGGGAAAGGTTATTACCAACCAAATCCCCAGTTTTTGTGCTGTTCAAGCAACTTGTTGCTGGTGTGACAGGTTGAACAGGTTTCCGGACCTGCAGCTTTGGCTTCTGCGTCATAATCTGAAGCGGCAACGCCAAGTACTTTAACCTGCGCTTCATCAACGGTCAGAGTGTTGACCTCAATCACACCACCAAATGACTTGATATGACCCACAGCAGCGTCACTCAGTGCATAAGGAGGCAGGTGACAGCTCACACAAGCAGCAGTCTGAGGAGAAACCACAGTTTGCTCATTGGATGCACCAAAACGTTGGCCATCGGTTGTGCCAAATGCTACTGGTGCAGCATCATCGGCAATCTTATTCAGACCAAAGCCGTCGTTGCCGTGACAGGTCTGGCAATCGGTCTTCTTGAAGAAGCCATTGAGGTAGTGCTTGCTGTGAACAATGTAAGCCAGGTTGGAAGAACCCTGACCCTTCTTGTCTCGGGTACCGTTGTGGCAGCTGGCACAACCGTCCATATCATGGCTGTATCTATGGGTAATAGATGTGGTGTGACAGTCCTGACAAGCCTTCATCTCAGCATGCTGAGTTCGAGGTGTAGTGGCGTTATCCTTGCCTTCCCAGGCTGTACCATCCTGGTTGAAGTAGAAGGTGTCGCTGACCAGATAAGGAGCGGATTGTTTACCGCTGTTCAAATCATCCACCACACAGTCTGCGCGCTTACCTTTTGACTCATAGCACACGTGCAGCTGGCTGGACAGGGCGATCGTGGCATCATTCGCCAGAGCCTGAGTTACTTTGTAAGTCGGCTCAGCGATTACCGCCTGAATACTGCCATCATCCATCTGGGTCAGATTGTTGAAGCCTACTTTCTGATAGTTCACATTGAAGTCATCACCGGCAATACCGTTGAACACTACTGCACTGTTATAACCGCCATACTTGTATGGACGAGGATCGATTTGAGTCAGAGGCACCAGTTCGTCGCCATCCATTACCTTGAAGTTTGCGGTAACAGACATTTTGTCGGCCGCGACGTTCACTGAGTTAAATACCACTTTCAGCTGGGTAGAGTTAGCGTTGGCATTCTCTGTGTAATGGCCACGTTCAGCACCGCGGTAACCTTCACCTTCGGCACTGTGGCAGCTGACACAGTTTTCCTTACCTTCGGCAATCTGGCCTTTGTCACTGTCCCAGTGCCAGGTAGGCACAGCATAAGGGCTGTTGTGACAGTTCATACAGGTGGCAGTATCCAGATCTGCCTTCCAGGCGTCAGCCATGGCCAGATTTTCATCAGGCTGGTGACAGGTCAGACAGTTGCCGCCGGATTGAGGGTAGATGCCGTTGTAATACTCATGGCTGTGGATATCATGAGCCATGCCCTTGATGGAGCCATCATAAACATATGGATCGCCGATCGGCTGGCCATTCTCATCTTTGTCCTGCTTGGAGTATGTGTTGTAGTCAGTATGACAGAAGGTACAGGACTCCAGAGTTTCGTGCTTGCCACCATGGAATGCCAATTCACCGGCATGGCCGGGTCGGTGACAGCTTTGACAGGTTTCGTTGGCGATAACGGCTTTTGGTTTTTCCTGGACAGTGTCTGAGCTTGGCTGCCAGTAGAAGAAACTGTTGTCACGCAGAGTGGCACCCGCGGTGTTGCTGGATTTGATGCCAAGATAGATACCATTGGTAACATCTGCAGCGTAAGCGTACTTGTCCAGGGTGTTTATCTCTTTATTCAGGACAAGAGTGTAAGTACCGTCATTGTTATCGGTCAGGCAGTCTTCGCAATCACCGCCTTTAAAGTATGAAGAACCGGTATAGTAGCCTTCACCTTTGTCTTTATTGAAATAGCTCAACCAGATTTCCCGAGGCTTGCCTTCAAGATCTGTCAGACCCACTTCATCTTCTGTACCCATGCGACCGAAGGATACTGCAGAAATATCAGTGTTTTTCAAAGCCAGGACTGCAGCGCCATTGGCGTCGCTTAGGGAGAAGTTAACTGTAAGAATGCCAGTGTCACTGACAGAAGCTGAGGTAATTTGAGCTGAGACTGAGGATACCGCTGAGATGGGAGAGCCGACAACGCCATCTTTACCGTCTTTTCCATCGTCGCCACAGCCCACCATCGCCATGGATAAGATACCGGCACCCAACAGCGCGGTATGGCTGTGTCTCAGGTTAAACCGTTTCATCATATTATTTCCCTGCAATTGTTATATTTATCACCTTTTCACTGGCTTACTTAAATACCCACGAAAGATGTATGGAAATGGTTTTCCTAATGCAAGGTTAACAAATGGGCAATTTTTCGCAGGTGTTTTAGGGTGGATATGTGAACTGGATCTGACTATTTCTTTAGGGGTATTTCTTTGTTGCGAAATGGGCTGAAAATCCCGAAGAATCAGCAAGTTTGTAATCTTTGGTTTAGCTGTCGTTCAGCCTGTTGACGCCAGTGTACTGTTAACAATTGAAGACACCGGATCAGTGAAGAATTTGCTCGCCGGGGATGACAAATGCCATTGGGTTAATCACAATTGAAAACCATTATCGTTTTCGCTTGAAAACTTGATCAAAGTAAAATTTTTCTCTGCCAAGCTGGGGTAGAATCCGCAACAGTTATTCTGGCAATCCGGTTTGCAAAGGTGGAATTTGTCAATGAAATTAAGTGAACTCAGTCCCGGAGACAGTGCAGTCATCGCTGAGATTGGTCATCTGGACCTGCCTCAGACGGTTAAACGCAAGTTGTTGTCTATGGGGATAACACCCAAGACCCGTTTTACCTTGATACGCCGAGCGCCCATGGGGTCCGGTCTGGAACTGGATATCCGCGGCAGTAAGTTGTGTATGCGCCGTGATTTGGCCGACATTATTGAGGTAGTAATAAACCATGACTGTTAAGCAGTTTCATTGTGTCACGGTGGGCAACCCCAATGCCGGTAAGTCTACTCTGTTTAACGCCTTGACCGGCGGTAATCAGCAGGTGGGTAACTGGTCCGGTGTCACGGTTGAAAAGAAAACCGGTCAGTTCAGTGTACAGGGTACCGAAATACTGCTGACGGATCTGCCCGGTATTTATGACATTCTGCCTGCTGGCAATCAGTGTGATTGTTCGCTGGATGAGCAGATTGCCCAGCAGTATCTGGCAGAGCAGCAGATCGATGGCATTATCAATCTGGTGGATGCCACGACTCTTGAGCGCCACCTTTACCTGACGGTACAGCTGCGCGAACTGGGTATCCCTATGGTGGTGGTCATCAATAAGATGGATGTGGCCAAAGCCCGCGGCATTGAGATTGATTTTGACCAGATGAGCCAGGCGCTGGGCTGTCCAGTAATTGGTGTCAGCGCCCGTGAAGGCACTGATATCGACAAGGTTCAGGCGAAGTTTGCCTTTCTGCTGAAAGGCAAGATCGACGCAACGCCTTTGATGCTGAACTATGATGACGCCATCGAAAATGCCGTTGCTGTGGTACGTGAGCGCCAACCTCAATTGGGCCGTGGCCGCGCGCTGGCGTTGTTTGGGCATGGTTTGGGTTGTGGCGCATGTGCCAATGGTCAGCTGAGTGCAGAGGTGACCGAGTGCGCCCTGAGCCTCAGTGCTCAGGGTAAAGATATTGAGGTGATGATCGCCGGTCGTCGCTATGAGTTTGTGCAGCAGGTGTTCGCCGCTGCCGTGGTGGAAAAGCCCATTGAGACCCTGAGTGCCAAACTGGACAAGCTGACACTGCATCCTGTATTGGGCATTCCGATATTCCTGCTGGTGATGTACCTGATGTTTATGTTTGCCATCAACGTCGGCAGTGCCTTTATCGACTTTTTCGATATCTCAATGGGCGCGCTGCTGGTGGATCACTTTGGTGCCTGGCTTGACAGTGTGGGGGCGCCGGCTTGGCTGGTGACCATTCTTGCTGGTGGTGTGGGGCAGGGGATACAGACTGTGTCCACCTTTATTCCTGTGATTGCCACTTTGTTCCTGGCGCTGTCAGTGCTGGAGAGCTCAGGCTACATGTCGCGCGCGGCGTTCGTGGTGGATGGCCTGATGCGTCGTATCGGTCTGCCGGGTAAAGCCTTTGTGCCTATGATTGTTGGTTTTGGCTGCTCAGTGCCGGCGATTATGGCCACCCGTACTTTGGGTAATGAGCGTGAGCGTATTGTCACAGGTATGATGGCACCGTTTATGTCCTGTGGCGCTCGTTTGCCGGTGTATGCCCTGTTTGCCGCGGCCTTCTTTCCCGAAAGTGGCCAGAATCTGGTGTTTCTGTTGTATGTCATCGGTATCTTGGCAGCCATAGGTACGGGGTTGATGTTGCGTCATACCTTGCTGCCGGGTAACTCCAGTGCCGTGGTGATGGATCTGCCTGACTATGAAATGCCCAAGCTTATGCCGACGCTGAAGCGCGCAGCCAAGCGTACCAAGGGCTTTATTATGGGCGCGGGCAAAACCATTGTGGTGGTAGTGACCTTGCTGAACTTTATCAACTCCATTGGCACCGATGGCAGCTTTGGTCATCAGGACAGCCGTGATTCGCTACTCAGTGTGGTCAGCCAGAAAGTGACGCCTGTGTTTGCACCTATGGGACTTGCTCAGGATAACTGGCAGGCGACAGTGGGTATTGTCACCGGTATTTTCGCCAAAGAAGCGGTTGTGGGGACACTGAACAGCCTGTACTCACCTGCCAGTGCAGGCTCTGATGAAGTGCTGATACCACTTAGCGAAAGTTTGAGTGAGGCGCTGCACACCATTCCTGATAACCTGTTTGGCATTAATCTGCGCGATCCCATGTCTCTTGATGTGGGCGATGTCTCCAGCCAGCTAGCTGCTGCGCAGGAGCAGGGCGTTTCCAGCGCTACTTTCAGTGCCTTACAAATAGGTTTCGGCACCACGCTGGCTGCGTTTTGCTACCTGCTGTTTGTGCTGCTGTACACCCCTTGTGTGGCGGCGATGGGCGCGCTGGTTAACGAGTTTGGTTCGCGCTGGGCCCGCTTTGCTGCGCTGTGGACCTTTGGTCTGGCTTACGGGGTGGCGACCTTTGTGTACCAAGTGGCCAGCTTTAACCAGCATCCGCTGAGATCAGTGGTCTGGATCGGCGGACTGATTGCGGCGCTGATTGCCTTCTTCTTCTGGCTGAAGCGCAAAGGCAAGCGGACTCAGCAGATTATTCCCGGTGTTAAGGTGATTGTCGGATAATCAGTGAAACGCCAAAGGCAGCCTACGGGCTGCTTTTTTGTTAGAGTGGTGCGGCATTTTATTGCCGAGCCATTGTGTAAAAGCAGGATCTGTAGGATCATGCGCCCTTGATTTATTTTGCCACTGTTCACTAAGAGGAATTCCATGAGTCACGTGGACAACGAAGTGCGTCCAAGCAACTTCATCCGTAACATCATCGATGAAGATCTGAAAACCGGTAAGCACACCAGTGTGCATACCCGATTTCCGCCTGAGCCTAACGGCTATCTTCATATCGGTCATGCCAAATCTATCTGTTTGAATTTTGGTATTGCTCGTGATTATCAGGGTGAGTGCAACCTGCGTTTTGATGATACCAACCCTGAAAAAGAGAACATTGACTATGTGAACTCGATTCAGCAGGACGTGCAGTGGCTGGGATTCCAATGGAGCGGTGACGTTCGCTATTCATCCAACTATTTTGACCAACTGCATGCTTACGCGGTAGAGCTGATCGAAAAAGATCTGGCCTATGTGTGTTTCCTCAATGGCGAGGAAACCCGTGAGTACCGCGGTACCCTGAAAGCGCCGGGTAAGAACAGTCCCTATCGCGACACTTCAGTGGAAGAGAACCTGGCGCTGTTTGAAAAAATGCGCAAAGGCGAATTCAAAGAAGGTGAGTGTACCCTGCGTGCCAAAATTGACATGGCATCACCTTTCATGTGTATGCGTGATCCGGTTATCTACCGCGTGAAGTTTGCTCATCACCATCAGACAGGTGATAAGTGGTGCATTTACCCAATGTACGACTTCACCCACTGTATCTCCGATGCGCTGGAGCATATCACTCATTCTCTGTGTACGCTGGAGTTCCAGGATAACCGTCGTCTGTACGACTGGGTGTTGGACAATCTGAATGACTTCCAGTTGCCAAACCGTACCCGTCAGTATGAGTTCAGCCGTTTGAACCTGGAATACACCCTGATGTCCAAGCGCAAGCTGAACGAGCTGGTGGTGCGCAATCTGGTATCCGGCTGGGATGACCCACGTATGCCAACTATTGCCGGTCTGCGCCGTCGGGGTTTTACCCCATCGTCTATCCGTGAATTCTGTAAACGTATTGGCGTGACCAAGCAGGATAACCTGGTGGAAGTGGGCATGCTGGAAGCCTGTATCCGCGAAGAGCTGAATGACAATGCCCCGCGCGCCATGGCTGTTATCAAGCCAATTAAGGTAGTGATTGAGAATTTCCCAGAAGGTGAACTGGAATACGTGTCTGCGCCTGTGCACCCGAATCATCCCCAGATGGGTAACCGCGAGCTGGCCTTTGGCCGCGAAGTCTATATCGATGCCGAAGACTTCCGCGAAGAAGCCAACAAGCATTACAAACGGCTGGTGATGGGTAAAGAAGTGCGCCTGCGTAACGCCTATGTGATTAAAGCTGAGCGTTGTGACAAAGATGCCGATGGCAATGTGACTACGGTTTACTGTACTTACGATCCTGAGACTCTGGGTAAGAACCCAAGTGATGGCCGTAAGGTGAAAGGCGTGATCCACTGGGTTGAAGCCAGTACGGCTGTGCCTGCTGAGTTGCGTATCTACGACCGTCTGTTTAAAGATGCCAACCCTGCAGCCTTTGACACGGTAGATGAAGTGCTGAACTCTGATTCGCTGGTGGTTAGGCACGGTTTTGTTGAAGCGGGTTTGGTGAATGCCAAAGCCTGTGAAGCCTATCAGTTTGAGCGTGAAGGTTACTTCTGTGCCGACATGGATTCAAACCCGGAGCATCTGGTGTTTAACCTGACGGTTGCCCTGCGAGACTCCTTCGCCTGATAGCGCAGCGTAGTTAAGCTGAAAAATACCAAGCGGGCATATTTGCAATGGATGCCGTTACTGAGATTGTGACCGCAGTCGTCACAGGTAAACCCTACCCGGATATGTTCGCTTTATTTCTACCTGGGGAAGGTGCGTCAAATCCTCGCACTTTTCCTGGTAATGCCCCTCTGATAAATCGTTACTATACCTCTACCTGCTGCTAATCTAAGCTGTAATTTAAATTAACCGAAAAGCCGGCCTTAGTGCCGGATTTTTTATTTTTGATGACAGGCGCCTAGCGCTGTCTAAATAATAACCAGTGTGCCAGATGAATAATGATACATATGAGAGTGCGGTGTTATTTATGTATTTTCCATGTGTGGCTGTTGTCTATGGATTTGGGTTAATTTACCTAGAATGTAAGTAGGTTATAATATAACCACATTGCTATACAGTCCTTGGTGCAGTTGGTTTTAAGGGTTTTTTTTACATTATTTATCTGTGTTTTCAACTTTGTTGTATTTTGTTGTGTAAATGGTGTTGACGGACATCAAGCCGTTTAACAGTATCTGTCCTAGGGACTAACGTCTCAACTACATATTAATTATAAAAAAGCATTATTTTGACAATACAATGTTGAGTCAAAATTGGGAGACAGATATGAGTTCGTTGACCAAAACAGCATTAGCGATTCGAGTATCATTATTGGCTGCTTCTGCCGGTGTAGCCTTTTCAGGTGTTACTTTTGCAGAAGATAACAGGGATGGTGTAGAGCGTATTGAAGTAACAGGTTCCCGTATCCAGCGTTCTGATATGGAGACCTCTAGTCCGGTAACAGTATTGGACGCCAGCGATATTCAGGCGACTGGTGCTACCAGTATTGATGAGGTATTACAAACTATCACTGCTGCCAGTGGGGCTATGACTAACCCCGGAATCAACAACGGTTCAGGCGGTAACGCACGTATTGACCTGCGCGGCCTGGGCTCCAATCGTACTCTGGTACTGATCAATGGTCGTCGTACTGTAGGTTCAGGCACAGGCGCTGCATCTTCAGTGGATTTAAACACCATTCCGGTTGCCATGGTGCAGCGCATTGAAGTACTTAAGGATGGCGCTTCAGCTGTCTATGGGTCTGATGCTGTATCCGGTGTGGTAAACATTATTCTTAAGCGTGACTTTGAAGGGGCTGAATTTAACCTGATTGGTGGGATCTCCGGTGAAGGTGATGCCAAGGAAGTTGGTTTTGATCTGACCATGGGCGGCAGCTTCGACAAAGGCAATGTCGTTGTAGGCTTGCAGTACCTGAACCGAGGTGATGCCAGTCAGGCAGATCGTGATTTCTCCAATTGTCCGATTGATGAAACCGATGGCGGTGGTGAGCTGTTCTGTGGCGGTAGCTCCTACACGCCTGGCGGCACCATCTGGTGGGAAAACGCTGCTGAAACCGATGGTGGCAAACTCAAAGGCCAGGATGACAACACCTGGCGTGAGTTTAACAATGATGATTTCTACAATTACACCAGCGTGAGTTTCCTGCGTACTCCTATGCAGAAGGTCAACTTCAGTGCACTGGGTACCTATGAAGTTACCGACGATCTGACTCTGTTTGCAGAGACTATCTACTCCAAGCGTTGGTCTGAGCAGCAGATGGCACCTCAGCCAGTATGGATGGATTTTAAATATGCAGACTGGATGGCTGTAGATGGAGTGACTTATCCGTTTGTGGAGGGAGACTCGATTTCTTACGGTCGTCGTCTGAGCGATGTCGGTAACCGCCAGTTTTCTCAGGTTGTGGATACTTTCAGAACCGTTGTTGGTCTGGAAGGTTATGTGCTGGATGGCTGGAAGTGGGAATTGTCCTATAACTTCGGCCGCAATGACTCAGTAGACCGCTTGGCCAATCTGGTGAATATGGGAGCCATCAAGGAAGCCGTTGCCGAATCAACTTCGGGTGAAGTATTGTTCAATCCGTTAGATCAGGCCTCCTGGCACATTGATAACCTGGGTGAGTATGTTTACACCGAGCAGAACTCCGGTGGCTCTCAGCTGCAGGTATACAGCGCTGCTATTTCAGGAGAGCTATTTGAAATGCCTGCCGGCTTTGTTGGTATGGCTGCGGGTATTGAACACCGTAAAGAAGAAGCCTGGTATATTCCTGACTCACTGACTTCTCAGGGTCTGGCTAACGATCCTAAAGTAGACCCCACTGGTGGTGAATTTGATGTTAATGAGGCCTATGTCGAATTTGCAGTCCCCTTGGTGTCTGATGTGTTCCTGGCTGAGCAAGTTGATTTGAGTGCTGCTATACGCTATTTCGATTACAGTACATTTGGTGATGACTTCACCTGGAAGCTGGGTCTGACCTGGAATGTGACCGAAGAATTGATGCTGCGTGGAGTCAGCTCTACCGCTTTCCGTGCGCCAACCATCAATGAACTGTATGCAGGTAAGTCTCCGGACTTCGACTATGTTACCTATCCGGGAGCTCAGTCTCAGGCACTGGTGACTGTAGGCGGCAACGATATGCTGACCCCTGAAGAAGCCGACACCCTGACTCTGGGTATGGTGTATGAGCCAACCTGGCTGGATGGCTTCAGCATGACGCTGGACTACTACAACATTGATATTGAGAACGCGATTGCGGCGGTTAACTCTCAGTACATTGTTGATTTGTGTCTGGATCCAAGCGGTTCCGGTCAGCCGATTAACACCAATAATCCGATCTGTCAGTCGGCCAACATCTACCTGGATCCATCCAACCGCGTAGTGTTTGATAATGGTTTGCAGAACATTGGTGCTGAAACCACTTCCGGTTACGACCTGAATTTCGCTTACAATTTCGAATCTGCCGGCTTCGATTGGAGAGTGGGTCTGGATGCAACCTATCTGGAAGAGTACACAGTCAAGGTACTTGATGAAGAGATTGATTATGCAGGCATCATCACCGGTGGCAGCGGTAGCTACGCTAAGTGGAAGTCTAACCTGAATCTGACAATGGATGCAGGTGACTGGAAAGTGAACTATATGGCCCGTTACATAGACGGTATGGACAGTGCGGCCTGCACCAAGGACCCAAGCGAATGTTATGCGCCAACCACTCCAAGCGTGGTTTACCATGACATCTCTGGTGAGTATCTGCTGAGTAACAGTGTCAGACTTCGTGCCGGTGTAAATAACCTGTTTGACAAGGAGCCTCCTTACTATACAGGTAACACTGACTCCAACACTGATCCGTACACCTATGATACATTGGGTCGCTACTTCTACGTTGGTGCAACAATGCGCTTCTAATGTGAAATAAGCCCATTGAAAAGCCCCGCCATTTCGGCAATACCGTTCAGTTAAGGCGAATATACAAAGAGCTCTGCTAAAGCAGGGCTCTTTTTGTTTTTGAAAAGCAGTTCACCACGAAGCGCTCACTTCGCTCGCTACACAGAGGACACGAAGGGATAGCAAAGAAAAGCTTTTCTTCGTGGTCTTCGTGGTTCAATCTTTCTCTTTCAAACGTAACGGAAACATACTAAGTGAACAGCATTGCGCCATTGCGGGGCTTTTCATTCAATGATCTCTCAGTAATTCGTGACGGTGCTCATTGTCGTATTTTGACTGACAACTGCAGCATCGTTGCACGGTAATATCTGCATCTAGTAATTCCCGGGATATCTCTTCTTCGCAATCGGCGCACAAACCAAACAGCCCAAGCTCCAGCTGACAACGGGCGGCATCCAGCTTAAGCAATTGTGCGTATACACTGTGCTGAGTCAGTTTATGTTGAACCAACGCGTTGATGAGCTGCTGCAGGTTGTACTCTGATTGCGCAGGCGGCAAGAGTGCGAGTGCCTGTTGCTCCAATTCAAGAGCCAGCGCATTCAGGCGATGATGAATATCAGAATGGTTCAATTTATTGGGCGCTTATCTGAAAAGGGCGGATGTCGACAGTCTACGAGTTGACTCCCGCCTAACCATGATAGAGATCAACTCCCAATTAACTAGTCAAAAGATCAGTTTTTTGCCGACAAATTATCCATCGCATGACCCAGGCATGACACTATGCTCTGGGTATCTTTATGGACGCGAAGCTCCCGGAACAACTCGCTGGCCTCGGAATATTGTCTGTTCAAATAGCTGAACCACTGTTTAACCCGGGCTGGATAGTAGCTACTTTTGCGACCGCTGAGTTCTCTTTCGCTGTAATCCAGCATCAGTTGCAGGGTTTGCTGCCAGGTGTAAGGGGCTTCACCTGTCTTGATGCTAGCAGCCAGGTTGGGCAGGCAAATGGCGCCGCGACCAATCATGATGGTGCTGCAACCTGTCACTTCCATACATCGACGGGCATCCTCGGCTGACCAGATTTCACCGTTGGCAATCACCGGAATATTCAGTTTATTGCGGATATCGGCAATATACTCCCAGTATGCCGGGGGCTTGTAGCCATCGACTTTACTGCGGGCGTGCACGGCAATTTCACTGGCGCCCCCCTGAGCCACGGCATCTGCGATCTCCATATACATGGATTTATCTTCGTAACCCAGGCGAACCTTTGCTGTCACCAGGTGCTCGGCAGGCACTGCGTCCCGCATGGCTTTGACAATACGGTACATCTGCTCAGGATATTGCAGCAGCGCGGCGCCGCCCTTACTGCGGTTAACCAATTTTGCCGGACAGCCAAAGTTGATATCCACGCCATGGGAGCCAAGTTCGATGGCACGATTGGCGTTCCAGGCAAGCATCTCTTCATTCTGTCCCAGCAACTGTACTCTTACCGGGGTACCGGATGGTGTTAATCCTCCCTGTTCCAATTCAGGGCACAGGCGATAGAAGACTTTATCCGGCAGCGGCAGATCGACGACCCGCACAAACTCGGTCACCAGCAGATCATAGGGATTAATGATCGAGAGCAGATCTCGCATTAGGTGGTCGACAACCCCCTCCATGGGGGCCAGTACTACTTTGGGAGTCATGTTGTGCCGGATAGTTGCGTAAAGGGCAGGCATTCTACTGCATCAACTACATGATACAAAGGGGCAGGTTTGGCTTGTTTTCATGAGTTGCCCGCATTGTTCGCAAGACAGCTGAGGATTGATTTTGTTGCTGAATGTGAGATAAGTAATAAATGCCTATCAAAAAAGTCAGCTATATTTTGTGATGTTGGGCAAAAAATGAAGTAGTAACGTATTAATTCGGGTCTGTTGGAAATGTTGGTTGCAGAGTAGGCCGGCATCATAAGAGACAACTAACAAATTGATCGAGGGACAGAGTATGAGTTCAGTGAAAAAAACCGCAGTGGCAGTAGCTTTGGGTACCGTAGTAGTCGGTAGTGTGTATGCATCCGAAGTGAACGCCAGCCCGTTTGGGTTCGAGCAAATGTCTGGCGGCTACCAACTCGTTGGAGGTGAAGGACAATGTGGTGAGGGCAAGTGTGGCGGCGCTAAGAAAGCCACTGAAGGGAAGTGTGGTGAAGGCAAGTGCGGCGGCGCTAAGAAAGCCACTGAAGGGAAGTGTGGTGAGGGCAAGTGTGGCGGCGCTAAGAAAGCCACTGAAGGGAAGTGTGGTGAAGGCAAGTGCGGCGGCGCTAAGAAAGCCACTGAAGGGAAGTGTGGTGAAGGCAAGTGCGGCGGCGCCAAAAAAGCCACTGAAGGGAAGTGTGGTGAAGGTAAGTGCGGCGGAGCCAAAAAAGCCAAAGAAGGAAAGTGTGGCGAAGGTAAGTGCGGTGGCGCCCACTGAGCCGCAGTGCTGAAGAACAGGGCCAGTTAAGCTGGCCCTGTGTTGTTCGATGTAGCGACAGGGGAGAGGTAATGAACAAGCAAGCGGGTTTGGGACTTAGACGGGAAATGCTGGATGAGTTTTGTCAAAGCGTACCTGAGGCGATTGATTTTTTTGAGGTCGCACCAGAAAACTGGATGACATTGGGAGGCCGCTTTGGTCACCAGTTTCGACAGTTGACGGAAGCCCATCGTTTTTTTGCTCATGGCCTGTCTTTATCCATTGGTGGCCCTGAGCCGCTGGATATCGATTTCGTAAAAGGTGTCAAAACTTTTCTGGATGAACATGGCATTGATTGTTACTCAGAGCATTTAAGTTATTGCTCGGGTACCGGGCACCTGTATGATCTGATGCCTATTCCCTTCACGCAGGAAGCTGTGCGTTATGTGGCCGATCGGGTGCGCCAGGTAGAAGATATCATCGAGCGGCCACTGATCCTGGAGAATGTTTCTTTCTATGCTGCCCCCGGGGCAGAAATGACAGAGCTGGAGTTTGTCAACGCTGTACTGGCCGAAGCGGACTGCAACTTGTTGTTGGATGTGAATAACATTTATGTTAATTCCGTCAACCATCAGTACGACGCTCAGGCGTTTTTGCGGGCAATGCCAACGGAGCGAATAAGCTACATTCATATCGCCGGTCACTATGTCGAAGCGCCGGATCTGATTGTCGATACCCACGGCGCAGAGGTGGTGGATCCGGTCTGGCAGTTGTTGGCGGATTGTTATGCCATACACGGTGTACACCTAACACTATTGGAGCGCGATTTTAATATCCCGGCCACTCAGGTATTGCTTACCGAGATTGCACAGATACACCAACTGCAACAACGTGCTCAACCTGAACCAAGGAGAGCCTGATGTCGTTTCAGCAGATCCAGTCAAGTTTTATCGATTACATACGCGACCCATCCCGTTCACTTCCCGTGGATACCGATGCCCGCCATATGAAGGTCTATCGGGAACTGTTTTTTAATAATATTGAGGGCCTTGTGGGTAATGCCATGCCGGTACTTAAAAGTCTGTATGAAGAGTCTGACTGGCTGGCGTTGATACAGAAATTTTTTACAGAGCATGATTGTCGCACGCCTGTGTTTGTGGAGATTGCCGGAGAGTTTCTTGATTTTCTGGTGAATGAATATGAACCCGGCGAGTTAGATCCGCCTTTTATGCTGGAGTTGGCGCATTATGAATATCTGGAGTTGCGGGTTGCGGTAGCGCGCGATAATGCGGTCTGCGAGCATCTGGATATCATTTGCGCTGACGATAAGCTGGTGTTATCTCCGTTGGCGCGGGTAGCCCAGTATGCTTTTGAGGTTCAGCATATTGGTCCCGATTATCGACCAACAGAGCCGGCAAGCCGACCGCAATATTTCTGCATTTATCAGAATGAGGAGCAGGAGGTTGAGTTCCTTTCTCTGACGTCGTTAACGGCTCAGGTGCTGAGCATTCTGGCAGATGGGCAGGGATGGTGTTTGGATGACTTGGTTGATTGGTGTAAGATCAATTTTCCGGCATTGGACGCCTCATCAATTGAGCAGGGCATTTTGCCCTTACTGACCCAGATGGCTCAAAAAGGCATTATCCGCAAACTAGGGTCTGTTGACCTTTGAAGATGGTTTTTGCAGCACTTTGTCGTTGTTTTATACAAAGCAACGCGATTGTGCTGTAGTTGTTCTACA
>JAJNAU010000037.1 GCA_021462625.1 Shewanella sp. | reverse complement strand
TCTATTTATTGTTATTGGCAAACTACTTGGCTTGACACCCGTTTCCTCCAGGGGGGCATTTATCCCATGCCGCTTTGAGGCCTCTGGGTCGGCATCTTTTTCCATCAACCTTTGTATCACCATTTGGTGTGTTTAAGACGAGCGGCTTTACTGAAATTTGCTGTCTTTCGCATCGACAGCCTTAATTACTTGCTGGCGCGGTAACCTATTTCCTTCCGCTAAAGTTGCATAATATGTCTGGGCCTGCTCATTGAGCAGGCTTTTTTTGTTTACGATTTGGTTTCATATTGTCCTGCAGAAATGAATGCCTGTTCAAGATTTGTTGACCTTTTGTGATCCCATTCTCCTGTGTTATCGGCTTCTTATGTAGAGCTAGCTACACACCGAAGCCTCCGCCTTGGGCAAAGAATCCACTAACTGCTGCAAAAATAATCGCCAAAGGTCAGCAGACCCTCATATCAGTGAAAGACATACCTGCATCGCCTAAAAAAACAGGTTGAACGTTCTTTATGGTGAACAATATATTTTCTGTGGTGGGTGCTTCCTCTCTGGTCTGATGTGATTGAAATTCCTATAATCCCGCCGCAATCGTGAGTGGCTTTTCATGGAAGGAAAACCGGCATGAGCCGGGTCGCTTACCTATTTTGTTTGTATCCCGCTATAGGAACCTGCTTCCATGTTGGAAAAACTGTTCAAACTCAAGCAAAACCAAACTAGCCTTAAACAGGAAGTCATCGCCGGCGTTACCACCTTCCTGACCATGGCCTATATCCTGTTTGTTAACCCCATGATGCTCGCCGATGCCGGTATGGATCATGGTGCCGTGTTTGTGGCCACCTGTGTGGCAGCCGCCATTGGTTGTATCATCATGGGCGTTGTTGCCAATTACCCTATTGCACTGGCTCCGGGCATGGGACTAAATGCCTTCTTTACCTACACGGTGGTGGGGGAGATGGGCTACAGCTGGGAAACAGCGCTGGGCGCCGTATTCCTGTCCGGGATCTGTTTTATGGCACTGTCGCTGGTGCGGGTTCGCGAGTGGATTGTTAACTCCATCCCAATGTCGCTGCGATTGGGCATTGCCGCCGGTATCGGTCTGTTCCTGGCGCTGATTGGCCTGCAAAGTTCTGGCATTGTCGTTGCCAGCCCGGCAACTATGGTGACGCTGGGCGATGTGACCTCTTTTTCCGCGCTGATGTCGTTTTTGGGGTTTGTTATCATTATCGCGTTGGTGCAGCGCGGTTTTAAGGCCGCGGTGATCATCAGCATCCTGTCCATTACCGCTCTGGGCGTGATGTTTGGTGGCGTTGAGTATAACGGCCTGGTTTCTGCTCCTCCTTCCATTGCGCCAACGTTTATGAAAATGGATCTGTCAGGCGCGCTGGAAATCTCCATGCTGACCGTGGTGTTTGCCTTCCTGTTTGTTGACCTGTTTGATACATCCGGCACTCTGGTGGCCGTTGCCCAGCGTGGCGGTTTTCTGGATGACAAAGGTCGCCTGCCCCGTTTGAACCGCGCTCTGATGGCTGACAGTACTGCCACTATCGCCGGGGCGGCGTTGGGTACCTCAACCACGACCAGTTATATAGAAAGTACCGCGGGTGTGAGTGCCGGTGGTCGTACCGGTCTAACCGCTGTGGTTGCGGGTCTGCTGTTCCTATCTGCGCTGTTTATCTCTCCGCTGGCGGGTATGGTGCCACCTTATGCCACTGCCGGAACCCTGTTCTATGTCGCTATTCTGATGATGTCCGGTCTGGTGCATGTGGAATGGGAAGATTTGACCGAAGCTGCGCCGGTTGTTGTGGTGTGTGTTTTGATGCCACTGACTTACTCCATTGCCACCGGTATCGCGTTTGGCTTTATCGCCTACGCCGCCATTAAGCTGGCAAGTGGTCGCTATCGTGATTTAACCGCCGGTGTGGTCGTGATGGCAGTTCTGTTTATCGCTAAATTTGCCTTTACCTGATATCCACTGATTCGGGCAGATTCAAAAGCACGCCAAAGGACGCGTGCTTTTTTTTGTGTCCAGGAGGCCGACCTTGCCCCAACCTTTTATGAGGTAAAAACAGGCTTATTCGATGCAATGCTGGATTAAGATGAAATCCTGCTCATATATGGCAGATATTCATCCCAAGCGGACCTTGAGCACTGTTAATTTTGTGGTGGATTGGGTATAAGGATCTTTCAATTTTTTTTGGCTTAAACAGAATGAACGCAAGTGAGATAGCCTACCGCCGAGTGGTGGTGAAACTGGGTACTAGTGTGTTGACTTCAGGCAGTCGCAGCCTGGATAAAGCGCAGATGGCCGAATTAACCCGTCAGATGGCGCATTTGATGAAAGCCGGTGTGGAAGTGGTGTTGTGTACCTCCGGGGCTATCGCTGCCGGACGCGAACATCTGCAGTATCCCCAGTTGCCGGATACCATGGCCAGTAAGCAGTTGCTCGCTGCCGTGGGGCAAAGCCAGTTGATCCTTGTCTGGTCGCAACTGTTTGGTATTTACGGTTTTAACGTGGGTCAGTTGCTGCTGACCCGCGCAGATCTTCACGACCGTGAGCGCTATCTCAATGCTCGTGATACCCTCAATGCGCTGTTGGCGCAGGGTATTGTGCCCATCATCAACGAAAACGATGCCGTTGCCACGGCGGAAATCAAAGTCGGTGACAACGATAATCTGTCTGCCCGGGCAGCGCTTTTGTGTGATGCCGATTTGCTGATCTTGCTGACCGATCAGAAAGGCCTGTTTGATGCCGATCCTCGCACCAATCCCGATGCCAAATTGATTCCGGAAGTTGCCAATATTGATGACAGCCTGCGCCGACTGGCGGGGGGCTCGGTATCGGGTCTGGGGACAGGGGGTATGGCGACCAAACTGGAAGCGGCTGATATTGCCCGCCGCGCCGGTATTGAGGTGATCATTGCTTCTGGTCAGCATCCAGATGTCATCAAAAAACTGCTGTGTAAACAGTCAGTGGGGACTCACTTCTGTGCGATTGAACATCCACTGGAGAGTCGCAAGCAGTGGATCCTGGCCGGTCCCAAGCCAAGTGGCCAACTGGTGCTGGATGACGGCGCGGTGAACGCTGTGACCAATAAGGGTCGCAGTCTGCTGTCCAAAGGGGTTGTTGCGGTTGAAGGTGAGTTTGAGCGGGGCGATACCGTAGAGTTGATCGATGTTCATGGTCGGGTCTTTGCCCGGGGGTTGGTGCGCTATCACGCCAGTGCGCTGCAGGCCATCGCCGGTAAACATTCTGATGATATTGAAACCCTGCTGGGCTATGACTATGGTGACGCAGTGGTGCACAGAAACGACATGGTGGTATTGCAATGACAGTAGAACAAATGGATCAGCAAGCGTATCTGCACCAGCTGGGCAAGCAGGCCCGTGAGGCTAGCTATAGCCTGGCAACTTTGACTGCACGGGATAAGCAGCAGTTGCTGACTGCCATTGCCGCTTCCCTGCAGACTCACCGCAAAGAGATCCTGGCTGCCAACCAGTTGGATGTGGCTGCCGCCAAAGCGGCTGGACTTAATGATGCCATGGTGGATCGCCTGTTGCTGGATGAAATACGTCTGCAGGGTGTGATCAGCGATATCGACAATGTGATTGCGCTGGCCGATCCGGTTGGCAGTGAAATTGACAGTCGGGTACTGGAAAATGGTATGCGTCTGGCCCGTCGTCGGGTGCCTTTGGGGGTGATTGGCGTCATTTATGAAGCTCGTCCCAACGTCACTGTCGATATTGCCGTTCTGGCACTGAAAACTGGCAATGCGGTGATCCTGCGCGGTGGCAAGGAAACCCGTCACTCCAATCTGGCACTGGCCGGGGCAATTCGCCGTGCGCTGACAGAGCTGGGACTGTCGGAGCATGCAGTGCAGCTTATCGATAATCCGGATCGCGAGTTGGTGAGCGGGCTGCTCAAGCTGGATCAATATGTCGACATGATAGTGCCCCGTGGCGGTCAAAAACTGCAGCGGCTGTGTGCTGAACAGGCCACTATTCCGGTGATCCTGGGCGGTATTGGCATTTGCCACATGTATATTGATAAGCAAGCCGATTTGACCCGTATCAATCCTGTGATTATCAACGCCAAGGTTCAGCGTCCTACCGTGTGTAACGCGCTTGATACCCTATTGGTTCATGAAAGTGTCGCTGCTGAAGTCATCCCCTCTGTGCTGTCTGAGCTGGCTGCTCTGGGCGTGCGCTTTTATGGCTGTGCCAATACCCGTGCGCTGGCAGCAGATCTGAACCTTGAGATGCATGCCGCCGATGAGGAGTCTTTCAGCACTGAATGGTTGTCACTGACCCTGGGCGTAAAAGTGGTTGCCGATCTGGATGAGGCAGTTGCCCATATTCGGCGCCATTCCAGCAGTCACTCAGAGGCGATTCTGACTGATAATATTCACACAGCAAGCCGCTTTATGGAGCAGGTCGACTCTGCGGCTGTGTATGTTAATGCCAGTACCCGCTTTACCGATGGTGGCCAGTTCGGGCTGGGGGCTGAAGTGGCGGTTTCCACTCAGAAACTCCACGCCCGCGGCCCTATGGGGTTGGAAGCGCTGACAACCTTTAAGTGGCTGGCCTGGGGTGACTATACAGCCCGTAGTTAAGGTCTGTTGATCTTTAGCGGTTATTTCTGCGGCAGTGTGTGGTTTTTTATCCAAGGTAGAGGCTTCGATGTGTAGCTGTTCGGCCTTTACCCTACGCATTTTGCAGCGGAGAAACAGCAATGCACTTCGTGTAATTGGTTGGTATTGCTTGAAAATGATGAGCTGAATCCCAATCTGGGGAGATCGTTGCTGGCGAAGCAATTGCTGGCGGTGGCGTTCACTAAGTTGAAATTTGTTACTTACAGCTTTCATCTGACGATTATCTGGGACCGGACTCAATTGCAATCCGGGTTTCAGGGCTGAAATTGTGACAAAGATTGGTGTTGGTTGCGGGCATTTGGTACTTTTCCCGAGTCTGAATCCCGGAATTTTGAGCGCATTACTATATAGGAAAATGGGCCAGTAAAGGGATCTGAATGTGCCTCTGCTCCGTCCCCAGAACAATAAAAGGCCGATGGTTAATCTATCGGCCTTTTCTATTTAAGAGTTAAAAGAGATTATCGGTGTACCGTCAGGCGGCTTCGACCTTGGGCGAGCGTGGTTGCAGCAGCTTCTGCATCACCAAAGCCGACAGAATAAGCCCCATTCCGGCGATGGTGGACGCGGTAATGGTTTCTTTCAGCACCAGTGCAATCAAGCACATGGACAGCAGTGGCGTCAGGAATGCCAGAGTGCTGATATTGGCTGCACGCTCGGCTTTTTTCAGGGCCATCAGCCAGAGTACAAAGGTGATGCCCATTTCAAACAGGCCCACATAGACTCCGGCAGTTAACGCCTGCAGGCTAAGCGTTGGCAGGGTATCGGTTGCCAGCACCATGCCCAGAATAAACGGCAGGCTGACCATAAAACTGAGCAGCAAACTGACTACAGGTTCGCCTTTATCTTTAGTGTTGATTATCCAGTACAGACTCCACAGGCCGGTGGAGACCAGCGCCATGGCTACACCCAGCGGGTTTTCAAATTGCATCGACAGCGGATTGCCGCCGGTGGCGATCACCAGCACACCCATATAGCCGGTGATGGCGGCGAGGATATCACTGCCCTTGAGTTTCTGTCCCAGCAAAGGCACTGCCAGCAGTGGCAGCAATATCGCCCAGGTGTAATTAAGGGCCAGAGCTTGCTGCGCAGGCAGCAGCGCATAGGACTCGAACAGCACCATATAGTAGAGGAAAGGGTTGATAATGCCGGTTTGCAGGTAAAACAGCGGGCGGCTTTTGAACTGGCCTTTTAACAGCTTGAGTTTGCCCTGCACACCGAGGATCACTGCCAGCGTGATGATGGAGGTACAGACCGCCACCAGTACTAGTTGCAAAGGGGTGAAATGTTGCAGTGCCAGCTTGAAGGCGGTAGCGACAGTAGACCAGCACAGCACGGCTCCCAGGCCGTAGGCATAGGCCAGATTTGATGTTTTCAATTGAGAAATTCCATTCGATACCCCGGGGACAGGGTCGGTATGTCTAAAATTGTATGCATCATACAATGGGGGAAGGTTCGCCAGCGAAAAAAAGATGAAAATTTTTAAGTTGCCCTTGTTTTTGAAAATGGCATCCCAATATAGGCAGTTAAGAGCGATATGGCTGCATGGAGAGCAGGACTTGAAAGCCGGAAAAACCATCCCCATATCACCATCATTGAACAGAATTAAGCGTTAAAATTTTTTTGGAGGACCCCATGGGTAAAATTATTGGTATCGATTTGGGCACAACCAACTCCTGTGTTGCTATCCTGGATGGCGGTAAAGCGCGCGTGCTGGAAAATGCAGAAGGCGATCGCACAACTCCTTCTATCATTGCCTACACCGAAGACGAAACTCTGGTAGGTCAGCCTGCAAAACGTCAGGCGGTGACTAACCCTGCCAATACTTTCTTTGCTATCAAGCGGTTGATTGGCCGTCGCTTTACCGATGACGAAGTACAGCGTGATGTAAACATCATGCCATTCAAGATTATCGAAGCTGATAACGGCGATGCATGGGTTGAATCCCGTGGTAACAAGATGGCAGCGCCTCAGGTTTCGGCTGAGGTACTGAAGAAAATGAAGAAAACTGCTGAAGACTTCTTGGGTGAGCCAGTGACTGAAGCAGTTATCACTGTTCCTGCTTACTTCAACGATGCTCAGCGTCAGGCTACCAAAGATGCGGGTCGTATCGCGGGTCTGGATGTGAAGCGTATCATCAACGAGCCAACTGCTGCGGCCCTGGCTTATGGTATCGACAAGAAGCAGGGCGACAATATTGTTGCTGTATATGACCTGGGTGGTGGTACTTTCGATATCTCCATCATCGAAATCGACAGCAATGACGGCGAGCAGACCTTCGAAGTACTGGCGACCAACGGTGATACTCACTTGGGTGGTGAAGACTTCGATAACCGTCTGATCAAATACCTGGCTGACGAGTTCAAGAAAGAGCAGGGCATGGATCTGCGTAACGACCCCCTGGCGATGCAGCGTCTGAAAGAAGCTGCTGAAAAAGCTAAGATCGAGCTGTCCAGCACCACTCAGACTGAAGTAAACCTGCCATATATCACTGCTGATGCAACCGGTCCTAAGCACCTGGTGGTTAAGATCACTCGTGCCAAGCTGGAATCTCTGGTAGAAGATTTGATCCAGCGTTCTCTGGAACCTCTGAAAGTAGCTCTGGCTGATGCTGACCTGTCTGTGTCTGACATCAACGAAGTGATTCTGGTGGGCGGTCAGACCCGTATGCCTAAGGTTCAGGAAGCGGTAACTAACTTCTTCGGTAAAGAGCCTCGTAAGGACGTTAACCCAGATGAAGCTGTGGCCATGGGTGCGGCAATCCAGGGTGGTGTACTGGCGGGTGACGTGAAAGACGTACTGCTGCTGGACGTAACTCCACTGTCTCTGGGTATCGAAACCATGGGCAGCGTGATGACCAAGTTGATTGAGAAGAACACGACGATCCCTACCAAGGCATCTCAGATCTTCTCTACAGCTGACGACAACCAGAGTGCCGTGACCATTCATGTGCTGCAGGGTGAGCGTAAGCAGGCCAGCGCCAACAAGTCTCTGGGTCAGTTCAACCTGGAAGGGATTGAGCCAGCACCACGCGGCATGCCACAGATTGAAGTGACTTTCGACATCGACGCTGACGGTATTCTGAACGTGTCTGCTAAAGACAAGAAGACCGGCAAAGAACAGAAGATCACCATCAAGGCTTCTTCTGGCTTGTCTGACGATGAAGTCGAAAAAATGGTACGTGACGCAGAAGCTCACGCAGACGAAGACAAGAAGTTCGAAGATCTGGTATCTGCCCGCAATCAGGCTGATGGTCTGGTGCACGCAACCAAGAAGCAGATCACCGAAGCTGGTGATGCGCTGAGCAGCGATGACAAGACCAAGATTGAAGAGGCCATGGCCAAAGTTGAAACTGCCGCCAAGGGCAATGACAAAGAAGCCATTGAAAAAGCTTCTCAGGAACTGATCGAAGCCTCTTCCAAGCTGATGGAAATTGCTCAAGCCAAGGCTCAGGCCGCTCAGGGCAGTGCGCAAGCTGATGCCGATCAGAGTAATGCGTCTGCTGAGGATGTTGTTGATGCCGAGTTTGAAGAGGTTAAAGACGACAAGAAATAATTGAGGTTTGTGCCTTAATTTTTCGTCTCGCGGGCGTTACGGGATATCCCTAACGCCCGTTATTACACCTCAAGCTCAGAGAAAGCAAAGACTATGTCAAAGCGAGATTATTACGAAGTATTGGGTGTTGGCCGTGACGCCAGCGAACGGGATATCAAGAAGGCCTACAAGCGCTTGGCGATGAAGTATCACCCTGACCGCAATCCAGGGGATAAAGAAGCAGAAGCCAACTTCAAAGAAGTGAAGGAAGCCTACGAAATCCTGACCGACTCAGATAAAAAAGCGGCCTATGATCAGTTTGGTCATGCCGGTGTTGATCCTAACCGTGGTGCGGGTGGTTTCGGCGGTGGTGCTGATTTCGGTGATATTTTCGGTGATGTTTTTGGGGATATCTTTGGCGGCGGTCGTCGTGGCCAGCGTCAGGCAGCCCGTGGTGCAGACCTGAGATATAACCTGGAACTTTCACTGGAAGAAGCCGTGCGCGGTCTGAGTAAAGAGCTGCGTATCCCAACCCTGGCAACTTGTGATGTGTGTAATGGCTCAGGCGCCAAACCCGGCACCTCAGCGACCACCTGCGGTACCTGTCACGGAAGTGGCCAGGTGCAGATGCGTCAGGGCTTCTTTGTCGTGCAGCAGGCCTGTCCTACCTGCCATGGTCGCGGCAAGATCATTAAAGATCCCTGCAGTAAGTGTCATGGCGAAGGTCGCGTCGAGAAGACCAAAACTCTGTCTGTAAAAATTCCGGCCGGTGTCGATACCGGTGACCGCATCCGTCTGGCTGGGGAAGGTGAAGCGGGTGAGTTTGGTGCGCCACCTGGGGACTTGTATGTACAGGTGAGCGTGCGTGAGCATCCTATCTTTGTGCGTGACGGCAATAACCTGTACTGCGAGGTGCCTATCTCCTTCAGCAAGGCTGCACTGGGTGGTGAAGTTCAGGTGCCCACGCTGGATGGTAAGGTCAGCCTGAAGATCCCGTCTGAAACCCAGACTGGTCGTATGTTCCGTCTGCGTGGCAAGGGTGTGAAGTCAGTGCGTAGTCATGCCGTGGGTGATCTGCTGTGTAAAGTCGTGGTGGAAACCTCGGTTAATCTGAACGAGCGCCAGAAAGCACTGCTGCGTGAGTTTGAACAAACTCTGACCGGCGAGTCCCGCAAGCACACCCCCAAGGCTGAAGGTTTCTTCGATGGTGTGAAGAAGTTCTTCCAGGACTTGAATAGCTGATCCCGGGACCGTGTTTCAATGTTAAGTTTAGCCCGACCTCAGTGTTGGGCTTTATCATCGCTGGCCGCTTCGTTGTCCTGTGGTTCGGGCTTTTGGAATACCATTTTGGCACCGTTGAATTCCAATTTGGACAGCAGGCTTAGCTCTGTTTTCTTACCCTCTGAGGTAAATTGCAGGCCGTATTCCTGGCGCCCCCGATGAACTCGATGATTGCGAATAATTCCCTGAAGTAAAAAGATCTCTTCGGTGTTGGGACAGCAGACTTCAATGGTATAGTCGGCGCCGGATGTCAGCACAGGTACAATGCCGCGGTAGCTGAATCCGCAACCATTGTCTGAAATATTTCTGAGTTCGACTGCTAATTTGCGTTTTTCCATCAGCAATGCGGCTTTGATATTGAGTTGGTAACGTATTTCTTTGCGCAATTGGAACAGCACGGCCTGCTCGGGTAATTTCAATACCAACAGGCCGACATGCTGGGTGATAACAAACTCGATTTGCGTCTTGAATTTGACTATGGCTCCTTCACCTCGATCAGAAGTTGTTGTCACAAATGCCCAGAACTGTGGCTGTAAATACAATGCCATATCAGCCGGAGGCATTTTCGGCAGACTGTAAAAAATGTGTCTTTTGTTGTCGTAGCCAATAAATTGCGTTTCGATATGGGTCTTTTGCCCCAGTGGCGTCTGAAACTCGATGGTGACTTCACTGCCATGGTCGATAAAATCCATGGCGTTCACACCTGAAACAGACTTTTCTGTTCCACCGCTATGGGGTTCATTGTCTTCAGCAAAAGGGTGTTCCATTTGTGTGTACCTGCTGATAATGGATACTTTAAAAGTAATACATTCCTGTAAAACTGCCTGCTGACAACGGTCTGAAGCACAGATGTCCGGTGTGTAGCTGCCGTCGTGCCGCCCCGGGTTCATTCAGTAAGGGATACTGTCGCAGAACGGCGCTTTTGCGCAATGGTGAGTTGAGCTGTAACAGGATGGTTTTGTTGATGATCCAGTCTGTGTAACCAGCATCCGAGGCAGAATGCTATGGGAATCCGCTATCTTCAGGTGCTGGATGCTCAGGTGCGGGATGTTCAGGGGAACGATGTAGCCTGCGATGGTTGGCAGTTTGCTGCTGTTGACGGCCTGTCATTCACCACTGGCCAACGGGCAGAAGCCAGATGTTGATGCACAGCGAAGCCGAAATGACCCAGCAACCGAGCACCGCCGGAAATGCTCTGCCCTCACCCGTCACACACTGCCGGAATCAAGGAATTGAGTGAGCAGCAACAAGCCTTCAGCCCTTGTATCTGAAGGCAAAACAACAATCTTGGTAAGAGTGCCGCGTATTAGAATGATAATACCAGGGCGGCTGTGCTTGGCGCTCAGGCCTGCCGAGCCCCTATAAAGCGGTAACAAGTCGTATCCGAGTCTCTATGAAAAAATTATTACCTGCAGTGATGATGTCACTGGCAGCCATGCTACTGAGTGGCTGCGACACCCACACTTCGCCCACCGGACGAAATCAAACTTTATTGTTCTCCGATACCGATATGGCGCAGATGGGCCGGGCGAGTTTTTCTCAGATGAAACAAAATTTGCCCATCAATCGCAACCCGGCGTTAAATGCCTATGTCGATTGTATTAGCTCGCGACTGTTGCGGGCATTGCCGGAAGCAACATCCCAGCAATGGGAGGTCGTGGTATTTGACTCGCCGCAGGTCAATGCCTTTGCGCTGCCCGGTGGCTACATCGGTATTTATACAGGTATGCTCAAGGTGGCCAGCACCCCGGATGAACTTGCTGCGGTTATCGGCCATGAAATTGCCCACGTGCTTTCGAGTCATGGTAATGAGCAGGCATCCCGCAGTGAGATGAAAAACTGGGGCTTGAAGGCGATCGACTGGGCGCTGGATATGGGTGAGGTAGAACACAGGGATATGGTCATGGCCGCGTTGGGACTGGGGGCTGAGGTTGGGATCAGTCTGCCGTTTGGTCGGGATCAGGAAACTGAAGCCGATATCATTGGCCTGCAACTGATGGCCCATGCCGGGTTTGATCCCGGGGCTGCCATCGCGCTGTGGCAGAATATGGCCAGAGCGTCAGGCCGCCAACCATTTGAGATCCTGTCGACGCATCCATCCCATGACAGTCGCATTGAAGAACTGAATGAGCAAATTCCCCATGTGCAGCCAGTCTATCAGCAGATCAGGCAAGCCGGGGGGCGTGAGTGCCGTCTGAGGTAATTGCTGGTAATTTTATCCTGTAATGACAGGGCACACCCGAACAGCAATATGTGATACAATTCGCGCCGCAAAACTTATCACTAACAGAGAGTAATCTATTATGTTTGAGAAGTTCTCCACAGTAGAACAGCAAGCCAGCTATGGTGTGGGTCGTCAACTGGGCGAGCAGCTGAAAGCCAATTCTTTCGAAGGGATTGATATCTCTGCCGTTCAGACCGGTCTGGCTGATGCGTTCGACGCTAAGGAGAGCGTGGTATCCATGCAGGATCTGCAGATTGCCTTCACCGAGATCAGCCGTCGTCTACAACTGGCTCAGGAAGAAACCGCCGCTGCCGCCTCTGCCGAAGGTGAAGCCTTCCTGGTTGAAAATGCCAAGCGTGAAGGGGTAGTTACCACTGAATCTGGCCTGCAGTACGAAATCATCACTGAAGGTAACGGTGCTAAGCCGACCTACAATGACACAGTGCGCACTCACTACCATGGTTGTTTCATCAACGGAGATGTGTTCGACAGCTCTGTTGTTCGCGGTCAGCCAGCTGAATTCCCGGTATCCGGTGTGATTGCGGGTTGGACTGAAGCGCTGCAACTGATGCCAGCCTGCTCCAAGTGGAAGCTGTATGTGCCTCAGCATCTGGCTTACGGTGAGCGTGGTGCGGGTGCCTCTATCCCTCCATACTCCACACTGGTATTTGAAGTTGAACTGCTGGATGTTCTGTAATCTAACTTAAGCATGTTGATTTACACGTAAAGCGTCGGCCTGGCCGGCGTTTTTTATGGCTGAAATTTGTTCATCGAGATTTGTTCCAATCAAAGGATAAGTTTAGGTAGAATCAGAGAAAAGATTTCAGCGATTTTCAGGGAGTAAAGTATGAGTGGAAATACTCGGATTGCCATTGTTGGTGCTGGCGGTCGCATGGGGCGCACCTTAATTGAAGCAACACAGAATTTTTCTGACATTACTCTGGGTGCGGCGATTGAACGCCCGGATTCCAGCCTGCTTGGCTGTGATGCCGGTGAGCTGGCTGGCATTGGGAATAAATCTGTGCCTCTGGTCAGCAGTCTCGAGGAGGTTGCAGAGCGCTTTGATGTGTTAATCGATTTTACTTCGCCTGAAGGTACTCTGGCTCACCTGAACTGGTGTGTCCGTCATCACAAAGCCATCGTCATCGGTACCACTGGCTTTAATGCCGCGCAGAAGGAGCAGATTGCGGCTTTCGCTGAGCAGATCCCGGTAGTGCTGGCGCCCAATATGTCGGTTGGTGTGAATTTGATGTGGAAGTTACTCGAACTGGCGGCGGAAGTCATGGGTGAATATACCGATATAGAGATTATTGAAGGTCATCACAGATTCAAGAAAGATGCCCCCAGTGGCACAGCACTGAAAATGGGTGAAGTGATTGCCAACAAGCTGGGCCGCGACCTGGAAAAATGTGCTGTCTATGGCCGTGAAGGGATTACCGGAGAGCGGGAACGGGAAACCATAGGGTTTGCAACTATCCGCGCCGGCGATCTGGTTGGTGAGCACACTGCAATGTTTGCCGATATCGGTGAGCGCCTTGAGATCACCCATAAAGCCTCGAGCCGTATGACCTTCGCCAATGGGGCGATGCGTGCTTCTTTATGGGTAATTGAGCAGGATGCAGGCCTGTACGACATGCAGCAGGTGTTGGGGTTAAGTTAACTCTTGGTTAGAGAAGACCGCCATCAGGCGGTTTTTTTTGAAATTTTTCCAGTTTAGAAAGTGCTGGTGTAGACGCAGTGGAAAACTAGGGGTACAATCCTCGGAATTTGTCAAAATTTCGCAAAATGGGCGAAATTAGGTATTTTAACTATTGAAAAAAATTTACATTTTCAGTGGCTTATCTTTTTGGAGGTCGCGTTGACACAGTCTGCCTTACTCGTACTCGAAGATGGAACCGTATTCCGAGGTACCGCAATTGGAGCGGATGGAATCGCTGTTGGAGAAGTTGTTTTTAACACTTCCATGACAGGGTATCAAGAAATATTGACCGATCCCTCCTACTCCCGCCAAATCGTTACGTTAACCTACCCCCATATTGGTAATACCGGTACCAATTCAGAAGATACAGAATCCAACAGCGTTCATGCCTGTGCTCTGATTATCCGGGATCTTCCCCTACTCGCCAGTAATTTCCGCAATCAGCAATCTCTCAGTGATTATCTCAAGGCCAATAACCTCGTTGGCATTGCTGACATCGACACCCGTCGCCTGACCCGCATTCTGCGTGAAAAAGGCGCTCAGGCTGGTTGTATCCTGGTGGGTGATATGGATGAAGGCAAAGCGCTGGAAGCTGCCCGCGCATTCCCCGGTCTGAAAGGTATGGATCTGGCCAGGGAAGTGACCACTGAGTTGACCTATCAGTGGCGCAAGGGAAGCTGGCGTCTGGAAGGCGGCCTGCCTGCAGATACCCCGGTAGAAGAACTGAAATATACAGTCGTGGCTTATGACTATGGTGTGAAGCGCAACATCCTGCGCATGTTGGTAGACCGTGGCTGTGATGTCACTGTGGTACCTGCCAAAACCCCGGCCAGCGAGGTACTGGCGATGAATCCTGACGGTATATTCCTGTCCAATGGCCCTGGCGATCCAGAGCCATGTGATTACGCGATTGCTGCGATTAAAGAAATCCTGACTACCGACATCCCTGTTTTCGGTATCTGTCTGGGTCACCAGCTGCTGGCACTGGCCAGTGGTGCACAGACGCTGAAGATGAAGTTTGGTCACCATGGTGCCAACCACCCGGTGAGCGATATCGAAAAAGGCACTGTGATGATCACCAGCCAGAACCATGGTTTTGCTGCTGATGAAGCCAGCCTGCCAGCCAACATCAAGGTGACCCATAAGTCCCTGTTCGACGGTTCACTACAGGGCATTCATTTGACTGACAAGCCAGCGTTCAGCTTCCAGGGGCATCCTGAAGCGAGCCCGGGCCCACACGATTGTGCCCCTTTGTTCGACCACTTTATCGAACTGATTCAATACTACCGTCAGACCGCCAAGTAACAGAATTCGGAGCAGAGAAGTAAGCCATGCCAAAACGTACAGACATACAAAGTATCCTTATTCTGGGTGCCGGTCCGATTGTTATCGGCCAGGCCTGTGAGTTCGACTACTCAGGGGCTCAGGCCTGTAAAGCCCTGCGCGAAGAAGGCTACCGTGTCATTCTGGTCAACTCCAACCCGGCCACCATCATGACCGATCCGGAAATGGCCGATGCTACTTACATCGAGCCTATCCATTGGGAAGTGGTGCGTAACATTATTGCCAAAGAGCGCCCGGACGCGATTCTGCCGACTATGGGGGGGCAGACCGCACTGAACTGTGCGCTAGAACTGGAACGTCAGGGGGTACTGGCTGAGTTCAATGTTGAGATGATCGGTGCCACTGCCGATGCCATCGACAAAGCAGAAGACCGCTCACGTTTCGACGTGGCTATGAAATCTATCGGCCTGGAATGTCCACGTGCCGGCATTGCACACAGCATGGAAGAAGCCTACGGCGTGCTGGATGAAGTGGGCTTTCCATGTATCATCCGTCCATCTTTCACTATGGGTGGCTCAGGCGGTGGTATCGCTTACAACAAGGAAGAGTTTGAAGAGATCTGTAGTCGTGGTCTGGACTTGTCACCAACCAATGAACTGCTGATTGACGAATCGCTGATCGGCTGGAAAGAGTATGAGATGGAAGTGGTTCGTGACCGCAACGATAACTGCATTATCGTGTGTGCTATCGAAAACTTCGATCCTATGGGAGTACACACAGGTGACTCCATCACTGTGGCCCCGGCTCAAACCCTGACCGACAAGGAATACCAGATCATGCGTAACGCCTCTATGGCGGTACTGCGTGAGATCGGCGTGGAAACCGGTGGCTCCAACGTACAGTTTGGTATTAACCCTAAGACTGGCCGTATGGTTATCATCGAGATGAACCCACGGGTATCCCGTTCATCGGCGCTGGCTTCCAAGGCAACCGGTTTCCCGATTGCCAAGATCGCCGCCAAGCTGGCTGTGGGCTTCACCCTGGATGAGCTGTCCAACGACATCACCGGCGGTAAGACCCCAGCCTCTTTCGAACCTGCTATCGACTACGTAGTCACCAAGGTACCTCGCTTTAACTTCGAGAAGTTTGCCGGCTCCAATGACCGCCTGACCACTCAGATGAAGTCGGTGGGTGAAGTGATGGCCATCGGTCGCACCTTTCAGGAATCCCTGCAGAAAGCCCTGCGCGGTCTGGAAGTAGGCCGTAACGGTCTGGATCCTGTGGTTGATGTTGAAGAAGCCGATGCACTGCAGAAGATCCGCCACGAGCTCAAAGAGCCGGGCGCGGACCGTATTTGGTACATCGCCGATGCCTTCCGCGCCGGTCTGTCCATGGATGCCATCTTCAAGTTGACCAATATCGACCCTTGGTTTCTGGTGCAGATTGAAGATCTGATCAAGTCTGAGAATACCCTACGCGAATTGGGTTGGGCTAACCTGGATGCCGATCTGCTGCGTCAGCTCAAGCGTAAGGGTTTTGCCGATGCGCGTCTGGCAGAGCTTTTGGGGATCAGTGAAAACGAACTGCGCAAGATCCGCCATCGCTATGA
Organism: Shewanella sp.; assembly: GCA_021462625.1. GTDB lineage: Bacteria > Pseudomonadota > Gammaproteobacteria > Enterobacterales > Shewanellaceae > Shewanella. The sequence continues at coordinate 6,067 of JAJNAU010000037.1, read as the reverse complement.
AATCTTCCCGGTTTACAAGCGTGTGGATACCTGCGCCGCTGAGTTCTCTACCGACACAGCTTACATGTACTCTACCTATGAGCAGGAGTGTGAAGCGAGCCCATCAAACCGGGACAAGATCATGGTGCTAGGGGGGGGGCCAAACCGTATTGGTCAGGGTATTGAGTTCGACTACTGCTGTGTTCACGCTGCCCTGGCGCTGCGCGAAGATGGTTTTGAGACCATTATGGTTAACTGTAACCCAGAGACAGTATCTACAGACTACGACACCTCCGACCGTCTGTACTTCGAGCCGGTAACCCTGGAAGACGTACTGGAAATCGTCCGTGTTGAGCAGCCCAAAGGCGTTATCGTGCAGTACGGTGGCCAGACGCCTCTGAAACTGGCCCGCGCGCTGGAAGCTGCCGGTGTACCTGTTATCGGTACCAGCCCGGATGCCATCGACCGCGCTGAAGACCGCGAGCGCTTCCAGCAGGCAGTGCAACGTCTGGGTATGAAACAGCCGGAAAACGATACCGTAACCACGGTTGAAGGTGCTGTGCTGTCTGCCAAGCGCATCGGTTACCCGCTGGTGGTTCGTCCATCCTATGTACTGGGTGGCCGCGCCATGGAAATCGTGTATGACGAGCAGGACCTGCGCCGTTACTTCACCGAAGCAGTGAGCGTATCCAATGCCTCTCCGGTGTTGCTGGACCGCTTCCTTGACGATGCCATCGAGGTGGATATCGATGCCGTATGTGATGGTAAGACGGTAGTCGTTGGCGCCATCATGGAGCACATCGAGCAGGCAGGTGTTCACTCCGGTGACTCTGGTTGTTCTCTGCCTCCATACACCCTGAGCAAAGCGATTCAGGATGAGATGCGCGAGCAGGTTCGCAAGCTGGCTTTCGAGCTGGGTGTAGTGGGTCTGATGAACGTGCAGTTCGCGGTGAAGAATAACGAAATCTACATGATTGAAGTTAACCCACGTGCAGCCCGTACTGTACCATTCGTCTCCAAGGCGACCGGCGTACCTCTGGCTAAGATTGCTGCCCGGGTGATGGTTGGCAAGACCCTGGAGGAGCAGCAGTTCACCGAGGAAGTTATCCCGCCTTACTTCTCAGTTAAAGAAGTGGTATTGCCATTCAACAAATTCCCAGGTGTTGACCCGCTACTTGGCCCTGAAATGCGCTCTACCGGCGAGGTTATGGGGGTGGGTGATACCTTCGCTGAAGCGTATGGCAAGGCACTGCTGGGTTCAGTTAAGGACATTCCTAAGAAGGGCCGTGCGCTGCTGTCTGTGCGTGACAGTGACAAGGGCCGTGTTGCTGATCTGGCGGCTAAGTTGATTGAACTGGGTTATGAGCTGGATGCCACCCATGGCACTGCAGTTGTGCTGGGTGAAGCCGGTATCAACCCTCGTCTGGTCAACAAAGTGCATGAAGGTCGTCCGCACATTCTGGACCGCATCAAGAACGGCGAGTACACCTATATTGTCAACACCACTGAAGGTCGTCAGGCGATTGAAGACTCCCGTCAGTTGCGTGGCGGCGCACTGCGCTACAAGGTGCAGTACACCACTACGCTGAATGCCGCATTCGCGACCTGTATGGCATCAACCTCAGATGATCGCAGCAAGGTGAATTCATTGCAGAAGCTGCATGAGCGTGTGAACCAGAGATAATTCCAGGTTCAAACTATGAAAAGGCCGCATTTGCGGTCTTTTTTCTATGGAAGGTGCGAGCAAGTCCTCGCACCGCTCTGGCTTATGAGCAGAAGCGAGTTCGAGGTATTCAGATAAAGGAAGGCGGGTTGCCTTTCAAAGCTGAATACCAAAGCAATCGTGATTGCTCGAAAGCCCCGTAGGGCGAGGCTGACAGCCCTATCTGCTTTGTTGCAGTTCTCGCTAAGGACTCAGGCCATTAACTTCAAACTGCGCCGCGCATCTAGAGGCTGCCAGCACTCGCAGAGCACGCACGGGACTTATTCGCACCTTCCCTATCCGCCAGTCAGCTTATGCTCTGGGCGCAACAGTCGATTAAAAAACAGAGTTGTTGTTATGGGAAATGGTTGTTGGTGTTTTGCCACCTGTTGGGATTTTATCTGGCGCAGCGCCAGCTTAAGGAGTGGGTAGTAGGGTAGTAGGGTAGTTGGCACGTATTCGCAGTGTCAGCCCGGCCAAAGTGGCGTTGGTGGTAAGTTTTCTGATAGGACTGTTGCTGTTTGTCACAGTGTCGCTGGTGGAGTTGACTTTTAGTCTTGGGTATCAGGATGTCAGCCTGTTTTTGTCTTCTATCTTTGCTGTGCTTGGGGTGGCGCTCATCGCCCAGTGGTCCATTCTCAGTAATCTGACGGCAGGCATTTTGATTTTTTTGTTCCCTTACCGCATTGGTGAGCGCATTAAGGTGGTGGACAAGGATGAAGACATCAGCGGTGAGATACGGGAGTGGCTCTGTTTCATGTGTTGATTGCCCGGGATAACGGCGTTCTGATCACTTCCCCCAACAGCCTGATGTTGCAAAAGTCGGTACTCAAACTGGCGTCGAAAAAGCCTGATCGGGTTAACAGCCAAGCTGATGTATCGGTTGAGTCAAGGCTTGAGTTGCAAGGCGCGCAATCTTCTGCCCAATAATCCCGGGCGTGATAACGGCAAGATGACTGAGTGTGAGGCTGGCACCTTGCTCCTGTCTGTTTATCTCTCTACAATCCGCAACCTGAATTTTCTTCATGTTGTGTTACGAATGATCGACCTTGCTGTTTTACCCCTGTACCTGGCCACCGTGCTGGCACTGCTGTTGATCCCCGGGCCGGATATGTTGCTTATCACCTCGGCCAGCCTCAGCTACGGCCGCCGCGTTGGGGTATGGGCCAGTATCGGCAATGCCACTTCCGGCATTATCCTGACCCTGCTGGCGGCTATGGGGGTTTCTGCGCTGGTGGCCATGAGCCCAATGGCGCTCGAAGCACTTAAGTATATTGGTGCAGCCTATCTGGCTTGGATGGGATGGGGCTGCCTGCGCACCAAAGACAGTGGTGAAGCCAAAGCGCCTGAGGCACGCAAAAATCTGGGTAAGCAGTTATATCGTCAGGCTGTGGTAAGCAATCTGCTCAATCCCAAGGCGCTGATGTTCTTCGTGCTGTTTTTGCCGCAGTTTGTGTCGTCCAACATTGCAGCCTCATCGGGAGAGCAGATGCTGGCGCTGGGGCTGGTACTCAATCTGGCCGGACTCAGCTTTAACCTGCTGCTGGTGGCATTGGTCGGCACGCTGGGGCAGGCGCTGCTCAGCCGCCCGGATTTCCGGAACTGGCAAAACAGGGTGATGGGCGCCGTCTTTATAGTATTGTCAGTCTGGCTGCTGACCTTTCAAATCAATACTCAGGTGATGCTGTTGTAAAGCGCGTCTGCTGAATTACAGGATAGGACTGTCTGTCACGCCCCAAGATTCGGCTTTCGTTAGAACAAAATTCAACCACAAAGGGTCAGCAGAACCTAAGGAAGGTGCGAACAAGTCCTCGCACCGCTCTGGCTTACGGGCAAATTCGAGTTCAAGGTATTCAGGTGCAGCAAGGTGGGTTGCCTTTTAAAGCGCAATACCACAACCATCGTGTTTGCCCGAAAACCTCGAAGGGCAAGGCTGACAGCCCTATCTGCTTTGTTGCAGCTCTCGCTAATGACTCAGGTCATTAAGGTCGAGCTGCATCGCGTATCTCGGGGTTGTCATCACTCGCACAGCACGCACGGGACTTATTCGCACCTTCCCTAAGCAAAAACATAATAAATTTGCGAAGACGGTAGTGGAAAACCAGATCCAGACTAAGCTTGAATTGATACTCCGATGGTCTGCAGGCGGCAAGACTATCGTCTTGGGCATACTTAGGTATGCTCTCTTTTTTTAAGGAGTGAGCCTCGCTTTCAGGGCTGCAGGATAAGGTATTGTGGGCCGAGTCATGGCGGCGGCTTACCCTATCCAGCCCGGTGAATCAGGCATAGCCCTTGTTGGCCTGCTCCCTCAGGTAATCCATTCCCGACAGAAAGCCTGCGAACATCTTCAATGCCAGAAACTGACCGAACTCGGTGACCTTGTAGTTTATCCCCTGTCTGGCCAGCGCTCCGCAGGCCACCAGAAAGCCCATCTCCAGCGGTAAAGCCTGCCACAGACTTTGGCCTGATCTCGCCTTGAACTGGGCCGAATCAAGATATCCATGCCCCATCATTATCATGAGTTCATGGCGGCGCAACGCAATGTTCTCTATCTGTTTTTCAAATTTGACACCGGGGCGATTGGGATTGGTCTGAATACCTGTAATATAGTCGTGTATATCAAAGCTGGATACTAAAAAACGTCGCCCGAAACGCCCAAAGGCACCGCTGCCAACCCCAAAACAATCTTCACCATCAAGCACATATTTATGTGCTTTCCGATTTGGCTGACGACGGTTGAAGGTCCAGGGAAATTGCTGGTCAAAGGACTGCCCAAGGCAATGGCGGACGCTGATGAATTGATGCCACAGATATCGGTCTGGTCCCATAATCGGCGCGCACTTTTTGCGGTTCTTGCCAATACCGGGAGTCAGGGGGTAAGTCGTAATTTGCGTCGGAGCAAGCGTCATCGCCTGCTCCAGATCCCGGTGAACGGATTCGGGTGTCTGCCCGGCAAAGCCGTACATCATATCTAGATTCACAGTCGGGAATAGTTCGATAGCCTGGCTGACAAGATCAGCCTGCTCCCTGCCTGAGCCGAATTTTTCAAATCGTCCCGTGGCCTTAAGTATCCGATCTTCAAAACTTTGCACGCCCACCGACATTCTGTCGACCAGTCCCTGTAAGTGCCGGGGATTACCCTGTTTGAAATAGAAAGGGTCACTTTCACAGGTCACTTCGCGGATCTGCGTCATTGAGCGGATGAGTTCAATGGTATTAATCAGCTCATCTTCCAGAATAGTGGTAGTGCCGCCACCCAGATAGACCCGATTAAAGCGATAACCCATTTGCAATACGGCAGTGATTTCCTGACGCAGTGCCACAAAGTAAGCCCGGGCCAATGGTTCATTAAATTTTACTTTGTGAAACGAGCAATAACGGCACAGGGTGTGGCAAAAGGGGATATGGATATACAGGGTTTCAATCGGCGTGTCTGGCACTTTAGGGAGCTCGGTAAGCGGGGTGGCATTCGCCAGAGACAGTCCACGACGGATTTGCCGGTTCATCACGCTATCCATAGTGGTGACTGCGGCAATGGACAACATACTGCGGGAATTGGTATCCATATCATTTTCCTTAAAGATGTTTACCCTGCAGGTTAAAAAAAAGCTAGAAGAGGAACTGTCGGATACCCCATGTTTTGGATAACTTTATGATTCAGTTGTTTTAAATTGTCGGATGGCGCACAAATATCAGACAAAAGGTTGCAATTGGTTTGCCGAGTAATTGACTGTAATAGATTGATTTGACAGAATAGATTGCTGCAGCGAGCAAGCGTGTTTAGGGGGTACCAACAAGTCCTCGCACAGCTTTAGCGATGATAGTGACGGCAGTTCAAGGCATTCACTGACGGCATGCTGAGGCCTGCTGAAGTTGAATAACGCCTAAATGTTGTTGTTATCATAGCCCCGCAGGGCGTGGCTTACAGCCCTATCTGCTTTGTTGCAGTTCTCGCTAAGGACTAGGGCCATTAACTTCAAACTGCGCCGCGCATCTAGAGGCTGACAGCCTCGCCCTTCGGGGTTTTCGGGCAAACACGATGGCTGTGGTATTGCGCTTTGAAAGGCAACCCGCCTTGCTGCACCTGAATACCTTGAACTTGAATTTGCCCGTAAGCCAGAGCGGTATGAGGAATTGTTCGCACCTTCCCTAATCCATGCATAAAGGTTGTGTGTCGTTGTACCTAAACGACTGGCGACATCAGCGACACTGTGGCCTTTTTCGATGACCTGCATTACCGCTACGACTTTGAAATCTTCTGGAAATCTCTTACCACTCATAAACACCTCTGTGCTGCGTTGTTGCCTAAATCGAGGGAACTATTGTCTAACTCAGTGATCTGATCTCGTAAGCATCAATACGAGGCAGGCTACATGGGCAAATCTA
>JAJNAU010000036.1 GCA_021462625.1 Shewanella sp. | reverse complement strand
TTGGTGTCGCTTAATGCTTGGCTTACCTAGCTCAAAATCTAGTGACCTAGCAAAAAATTCATTTTGGCTGGCTATCCTATCCATCATTACAAGTTGGACAATATTCTTAGCGTTGTAACTTGATGTTCAGGGCAATCGTTTGATTGCCCTTCTTTTTTGAGCATCTCTTAAAATGTATACATTTTAAGAACAGTAGAAACCAACTATCAAAACTACTACCATAATGTAAAAAGGCTCCGTTGCAAAATTAGTAGAAGGCTGCAGAAATCCCAGGTCATCCTGAGTTAAAAGGTGAACCGATCACATCCATGCTGCGCCCGGCTGACAATCGTCAGACAACAGGCGCAAACCTGCACCTGCCTCGGGAACGCAGACAGAACTTTTTGCATTCCGTTTTGAACCCCGATCCTCCAGGGGAAGGAACGAATCACAGGAGAAGGTTTATGAAGGCAGGAAGACGCAATCCAGGGATGGACCCGCTCAGTCGTTTTATTCGCATCGCAACCCTGCTTTGCTGGGCCATTTTCTTTTCCGGATTGATGCTATACCACTATGGTCGCCCACAGATTAACTATGGTTTTCTGCGTTACCTGCAGATTGAAGTCAGAGAAGACTGGCTGACTGGCACCAAACCCCTGCTGTATATCATCCTGATGGTTTGTACCATGATGAGTCTGGTCACTTTCTTCCTACTCAGGCAACGCAGTCGCCGGGCCAACGATAACCGCAGCTACAACCTGCTTGGCCTGATGCTGTTTTCGGTTGGCTTCATTCTGGCTATCAGCCTCTAGGCTCATTTTATCCTTGAACTGCTTCAGAAGAAGCCTAGTCCGCCGGAGATATCCTGATAGCAACCCCCAGGCAGTACAGTGATATCCTTCCCGAATGTCGAAATCCGGGAAGGTCTGGTAGTATCCAAAGCAGTCATCACCCAGCGGGAGTCTTCATGCCTGCCAAATACAAACTGGCGCATTTGCTGCTCATCATCGTTGCCCTTGCCCTGCTTATTCCAGGCGTCTGCCAGCCTATGCTGAGTCTGAGCGCCAATGCCGACAAGGCGCAATTTGCCAAAACCACCATAGATTTGATGACCAGCGACAAACAAGTGCGTGGTCTGCTCGGCTCAGTATCCGCCTTTATGGGATTTGATCAAATGCAGGGGCAGTTGCAGATCTTCCACAAAAACCGCAGCATTCTTGGCACAGTCGAAGATCTGATGCGCAGTGGCAACCTGCTGGTAGGCCTGCTTATCGCGACCTTCTCTATGATGGTGCCCACGCTGAAACTACTGTCTCAGGCCGCGCTGCTATTTATCAAACCCGGAGAGATCTCATCGGCGCTGATGGCCCTGATCCGGGCCATCAGCAAATGGAGCATGGTGGATGTGTTTGTGGTGGCCATTACTGTCAGCTATCTGGCGGGCAACGCCTCGGGTCAGATGGGTGATCTCATCATCATGACAGCCCAACTGGAAACCGGTTTCTGGTTCTTTACCGGCTATTGCCTGTTTGCCATTCTCTCCAGTCAACTGACAAAAGCGCAAATCATCGCTTCGAACTGATCCCGGCCTACCGTGCGTGCTGTGCGCAGGCACTCAGCTATATATAAGGCATGATACAAGGCAAGCCCTGCAATGCTTTGGTTGTGACTGTATTTCGGCGTTATTCAACTTTGATGGGATCGCCCAGATAGGCCCCGGCAGCCGGCAGTTGAATGCCTTGAACTCCTGCCGCAGCCAAAACCAGAGCGGCGCGCAATACCGTTCAGTTAAGGCGAATATACAAAGAGCTCTGCTAAAGCAGGGCTCTTTTTGTTTTTGAAAAGCAGTTCACCACGAAGCGCTCACTTCGCTCGCTACACAGAGGACACGAAGGGATAGCAAAGAAAAGCTTTTCTTCGTGGTCTTCGTGGTCTTCGTGGTCTTCGTGGTTCAATCTTTCTCTTTCAAACGTAACGGAAACATACTAAGTGAACAGCATTGAGAGCGGCGCGGGACTTGTTCATACCCTCTGTGAAGCCTACCAACGTTATGACAGATAGTTAAAAATATGCATAAAAGAGGGTGGCTGCTTAATATCGATAGGCACCCGCAACTTTCTGGCCAGATCATTGGCCGAAATCATGCCGCGAATATGATGCTGATGATGGTCAATCACCAGAATATGGTGCAAACCGTTTTCCTGCAGTGCTCGTACCACATCCCCCACAGTTGCCGTGGATAACTGTTTATAATCCAGCGACATCATACTCTCCCTAGGAATCATCAGGTCTTTGACAGTCAAATCATCAAGGCTGGCTTGTTGCTTTTTCGCCAGTTTGACCATGTTTTGATGAAACTCATGGCGGGTGATCACCCCCAAAAACTTGTTTTCTGCATCCACAACCAGACGCATATAAGTATGAGTTTTTTCCATGATCTCCAGTGCCTTGGGCGCAGAGGTGTGCCCATCGATGACCAGTGGTTGAGAACGATCAAAATCGGTTAATATGGACAGAGCCGGCGTGTTGTGTTTGGTGATGTCTTCGTCGGTACCCCAGAGTAGATGGTCTACTGCTGCAGTGCTAAATAGTTCAAGGTTTCTCATTTTGTTTTAGTGCCTCCTTTTGACTTCTGCAGGAAGGCAAAACCCCTGAAACCCCTTCAGTGACTTCAGTAATAAAAATGTACGGTAAACCTTCCTTAACACTCCATTATCTAAGCCTCAACCCTACATCAGTCAATACATGTGAACATTCATTAATCGACTGTTAGTTTTGCGATCACTTTGTAATCACCTGGGTGAGCGGATAGAAATTTACCAGCAACCCACAGATAAAAAGCAGGCCTGAGCCTATTCCCGCGCAGGCGGCTTATATCGCCTGCCATTATGCCCTCTGGCCACCGTCATAAAGTCCAGCGCCCCCCGCAAAGACAAGTTACTGTTACCGAATAACGTAAGCCAGAATGCCGCGAGGACTTGTTCACACCTTCCCTAATCTGTATGTTGTGACAGAAAAAGGAGAGCCTAGGCTCTCCTTTTTCATTCTTTTACGTTTGCAGCGACTAAGCCGACTGCCTGCAGATTTCTGCCAGCGTCTTTAACCGTCTTTGAGGCTGGGCGACATAGGGATTTTCACTATCCCAGGCGTATCCCGCCAGGATCGAGCAGACTTTCTGTTTAATACCGGGATCCGGATGCTCGAAGAAGATCACATCTTGCAGAATGCCGCTGTACCAACCCTCCACATAGGCGCGGAAAGTATCCACCCCTCGCATCAAAGGCACCGCATATTCTTGCTGCCAGTCCACAATCTGACCATTAAGCTGGCGCACCAATGCGGAGACCGCTAAATCGGCAGACTCCATGGCGATAGTCACCCCGGACGAGAACACAGGGTCAAGAAACTCACCGGCATTGCCAAGCAGTGCAAAACGTTCGCCCCACAGGCTGTTAACATTAACCGAATAGCCGCCAAGCTCGCCGGCGGGATTGGGAAACTCGGCTGCGGCAAGCAACTTGGCCAGCCCAGGCTCTTCGAAGGTGATGGCTTTGAGCATTTCCAGATTATCGCCAGTGTATGCATCAAAAAAATCTGGCTCTCCCACCACGCCCAACGAACTGGTGCCATTGCTGAAAGGAATGAGCCAGTACCAGACATCATGATTTTTCGGATGCACAGAAATGAGGATCTTATCCCTGTCATACTCAGGCTGCACAGCAGCGTTGATGCTATCGCGAATATGAGTAAAAATCGCCTTGCGTTCCGGCAGACTGGAGGGCTGCTCCAACTCAAGCAGTCTTGGCAGGACCCGACCAAAGCCACTGGCATCCAGCACAAAACCAGCGGCAATCTGATAATCCTTACCCCCCTCACAAGAGACGGACAACACGGCCCTGTCAGCTTCAAAGCGGATATCGGTCAGCCAGTGCTGATAGCGGATCTCTACGCCCATATCCGCTGTTTCGTCTGCTAGCAACTTGTCAAACGTCGCGCGCTGTACCTGATAGGTTGTGCCGGGACCCAGGGTAAACTTGTCGGTGAAGTCAAAGGCGGTACGCTTGCCGTTACGGTTGAATGCGGCGCCATTTTTGAATTGAAATCCGGCCCTATCAACTGCCTGCACCAGTCCGGCTTTAGTCATTACCCGCATACAGGCAGGCAGTAAACTCTCACCGATGGAAAATCGGGGAAATACCGCTTTTTCAAGGATCAGAGCATCAATGCCCTGTTGCTTTAACAGCGCTGCTGCCACACTGCCAGAAGGGCCTGCACCAATAATCACGACCTGCTGTTGTTCTACTTTCATTTCCGGTCTTCCTTACCTTTCCCCGGGCCCGGGAAGTGTAACAAATGGCTGCCCAGCAAATCAGCACCTTCCCTTCACAGGTATCAGCCTGTTCATACAGTTAAATAATAGCGTCAAAAGCACCTAGCCGATCAAAATCTGCATCATTTTGTTACTGATCATCATGATACCGTGCTGAGCCAATCAGGTGTTTTTCTTCTCTCAATGTGCCGATAAGCTCAATCTGAGGAGTATGATAAGGCCTTGCGACTTGGGAAATCAGATAGCGGTCCTGCTGCCGGCCTGACCCCCTCAACTTAACTGGCAGCCAGCTCCAGCAATGTGTGCCCTAGGCCGATATCATCGGTGCGGCTCACCAGACGTAATCCGGCCTCCTGTGCCAATTCCAGGAAGTCAGAGTTGCGGTAAAAGCGGCTGTTGCCATTGGCCAGACAGGTAAAATACAACGAAGTGGCGTTCAGGCAGTAAGCCGCAGCATCGTATTTCTGCGCATCCCAGAACATCTCCAGAATGTACACCTTGGCATCATTCTCCATAGTGGCTCTGACCTTTTTCAGGATCTGCAGAATCTCCATGGGCGAGAAACAGTCCAAAAACTGGCTCATCCACCAAACATCAGCGCCAGCAGGCAAGGTCTGCTCAGGGTTGAGCATATTGGCCGGCCAGCAGTGGATCCGATCACCAAAACCATTGTCCAGGGCGTTTTCCCGGGCCATGGCCAGCTGCTGCGGCAAGTCCACTATGGTGACCTGTACATCGGTATCATACTGACAGCACTGCAACGCCCACTTGCCGGTATTACCACCTATGTCCACCAGCATGCGTGGTTTAGAAGCAAGCACCCGCTCCAGCAGCACAGGGAAAGAGCAGTCCGAGTAGAAATGATCAAACTGAAACCAGCTTTCTTTTGCTTTTTCAGGAAGTTGATACAACCCCTCATAGATATTTGGCCAGTTTCCAAGCTCCTTCAATCCGGCAGGTTTGCCTTCGGAAATGGACTCGGTCAGGTGCATCATCGCGGCGTAACAAACGTCGGCGGTGAAGTCCATGTTGACCCGGGTCATACCATCATGCAGGAGGAAATACCCCAGCTTGCCAAGAACATAACGCTCATCCTGCCACAGCACTATGCCGGCACTCAGCGCCATATCCAGTAGCACCTTGATACCGTATTCGGACACGCCTGTCTGCTCATGCAATGCCGCTGCACCCATACCGGACTCTCCGGCGCTATCCAGCGCAGCCAGCACACCGACATCTCTTAAGGTTCGGGCACAGTGAAAAACCATGGGGGCAAAAGCCAGTTTTTGCGCTTCAGTCTTGGCCTGAAGCGCGTTGAAAGGATCTTTGGAAAATTGAAGCACAATACTACCTTAGGGAAGGTGCGAATTAGTCCCGTGCATGCTCTGCGAGTGATGACAGCCCCTAGATGCGCGACGCAGCTCGACGTTAATGGCCTGAGTCGTTAGCGAGAGTGCAACAAAGCAGATAAGGCTGTAAAGCAGATAAGGCTGTCGCCTCGCCCTTCGGGGTTTTCGGGCAAATACGATTGCTGTGGTATTCCACTTTGAAAGGCAACCCGCCTTCCTGCACCTGAATATCTTAAACTCGAATCTGCCCGTAAGCCAGAGCGGTGCGAGGACTTGTTCGCATCTCCCTTAGGAAAAGTGCAACCCTATAGGGCAATTTTTGCCAGCGCATGTTTAATGTCTACATCCAGATTATTTACCCAACGATTATAATTCCGATGGATTTTACCGTTGTGGTATTCCAAGTTGTCGGAGCTCACATACTTGATGGAATAACTTTTGTTGCTGTAATCAATGTCGACTACGGCAGAGTGGGAACGGACGAAAATCTGTGCCCGAATCACCCCAGGCTTGATCTCTTTCATCACCCAGCCACGGTCAATGCCTGCCCGTAAGATTGCCGATTCTACCTGTGCCGTGGTCAGATTGAAGGCAACAGGTGCTGATTGCACATTTTTAACCGGCTGTATTCTGCCGCAGGCCACTACCGACGTGAGCATGAATACGACGGTTATGAATTTGATTATCTTCATAACTCCTCCTGATTCAGAGTTAAACATTAAACAGATTGATAAGATTGTTTTACAACCACAAAATCATCTATTCTTTATAGATGCAACAACTGTTCAATAACACCAGCATCATTGTTATTAGCACGGATTACCCCTTATATTACTGTCGTAATCTATGAACAAGATTCAATTCTGTATAAAAAATTGGTACGCACTGGCTCCCGGCAAAACCAATAAGGAAGACTGGCTGCAAGGAGGCACAGATCCCACCCCTCCACCCAGCGATCTTATTCCTTCCACAATGTGTCGCCGCATGAGCAGTCTGAGCAAAATGGCGGTACAAACCGCACTGAGCCTGACCCGCGAGTTGCGTCCAGACTTTGTGATATTCAGCAGCCGTCACAGTGAGCTGCCCCGAACCGTGCTGCTGGTCGAGGCCATACTCAAGGGAGAAGATGCCTCCCCCATGGCCTTCTCTCAGTCGGTCCACAACACCGCCTCCGGGTTGTATACCATAGCTGCCGGTCATGCGGTACCTGTCACCTCTGTCAGTGCCGGTGAAGACTCGCTGCATGCCGGAATGATTGAGGCTGTGGCTTACCTGGCCTGCCACCCGCAGCATACTGTACTACTGGTTGATTTTGACGAGCCCACGCCGGAACCCTATGACAGATTTGAGAATCAGCCACACCAGGGATACGCCCTGGGACTGTTGCTGAATGTCGGTGATGACATACAGATTGAGCAGCTGGCAGCACAGACGCTGGATCCCCGTCCACAGGCGCTGTGTGTCATCGATAGCCTGAGTAAGCAACTGACTAACTGGACAGTGAACGGCCGCAGACATGCCTGGCGGTGGCAACGCTGATGACAGGCATGCTGAGCATTATGCAAAAGCTGGATAAGCTGCGTCGCATTATAGCGACCGGTTTTTGTTTTGCCCTGTTTGGCGTGGGCGGGCTGTGCCTTACCTTTGTTGTTTTACCACTGCTGACTCGCTCAATCAAAGATAAAACCGAACGGGAACTGAAGGTCCAGGGCGTCATCCAAAAAAACTTCGACTTTTTCTGCCGCACCATGAAGTCCACCGGTTGCATCGATTACCGCATCATCGGCGCCGAACTGCTCAGGCAGGACAGAAATTGCATTATTGTCGCCAATCACCCCAGCCTGATTGACTATGTACTGATAGCCTCCTGCCTGCCCCAGTGCGACTGTCTGGTTAAAGCGGCCATCTGGCATAACCCATTTATCAAAGCTATAGTCAAAGCAGCCGGTTACATCCCCAATCAGGCGCCGGATTCGCTGCTCAATGATTGCAGTGAAAGACTGAAATACGGCAATGTACTGCTCATTTTTCCTGAGGGAACCCGCACCACGCCAGGTCAGCCATCCACGCTGCAGCGTGGAGCTGCGCAAATTGCCGTGCGCACCGGAACCGATATGCGTCTGGTGCATATTACAGTCACCCCAAATTTTTTAACCAAAGAAAAGATGTGGTATCAGGTTCCAGACAGTAAGCCGTTTTTTAAGGTGGAAGTTAAAGGTAAAATCCCTGTCAGTGATTTTCTGACAGCAGATTCTCAGGCCACCGCGGCCAGAAACCTGAACCGTCACTTAGCTCATGTGCTGTTCCCCGAGCCCGAGCAATAAAGTTAACCTACTACAGAAAAGCAGGACACATTGGAAACATTACATTACGAAATCAAAGCATTAATTATTGAAGCCCTGAATCTGGAAGATATCCGAGTAGAAGATATCGACACCAACGCACCTCTGTTTGGTGACGGCTTGGGGCTGGACTCCATCGATGCATTGGAACTGGGACTGGCCTTGAAAAAGCAGTACAACATTGTGATTGATGCGGACGACAGCAAGACCCGCGAACACTTTGCCTCTGTTGCCAGCCTGGCGCAATACATCACAGAAAACCAAGCTATAGCAGTAAGCAAATAAGATGACAGACATTAACAGACAAGCCATTTTTGAGCAGGTTCAGGCCACGTTGGTGGAGCTGTTTGAACTGGATGCTGCTGATGTGACACCTGACGCTCAACTTTATCAGGAACTTGATCTGGACAGCATTGATGCGGTGGATCTGGTAGTTTATCTGCAGAATCAGACAGGCAAAAAAATCAAACCTGAAGACTTCAAGTCTGTACGCACCGTCGATGACATCGTTGATGCCGTGATTGGCCTGATGCAGGAAGACTAATGTCCTGGCTGACGCTAGTATCAGTACTGGTGTTGCTGGCCTACCCACTGGCGATTTATTTTGGCCTGCAACACTTGGATATCGGCATGTTAGCCGTGCTGATGGCGGGGATCTTCCTGCTGCGTATTGTGGCGGGCAAACAGGCCCGACTGGCAGAGCTGAGGACACTCGCCTGGATAAGCGGTACGGCAGGATTGTTGCTGATGGGGCTGGGCTACTTGTTTCATAAACAGGCCTGGCTGACCTTCTATCCCGTAGTCGTCAATCTGCTGATGCTGGCACTGTTTGCCACCAGTTTCCGCCAAAAACAAACCATCATCGAGAGACTGGCCCGCTTGCAGGAACCAGAACTGCCTCCCGCTGGCGTGCGTTATACCCGCAGGGTCACCGGAGTCTGGTGCGTTTTTTTTGCTGTTAATGGCAGTATCGCGCTCGCCACCTGCTTCATGCCCCTGCATATTTGGACCCTCTACAATGGCCTGTTAAGCTACCTGCTAGCGGGGACCTTGTTTATCAGCGAGTTTTTGGTGCGCCAATGGGTAAAAAAGACACATTAACGCCGCAGCAGGCCACTCACCCGGATAGTCACAATGACCTAGCCTGCCTGTCACTGGTGGATATTCCCATGGCGATGACCGATCACGCCGCAGTCGCCTTTGATGGCGCACAGATCACTCGCGGCGCTCAGTTCTCACTGGACGTTGCCAGACTGACCTCAGTCCTCAGAGGCTTTGATGAGCTACGCTGGGCCTTATGCTTCAGTGACAGTTACTGGTTTACCGTGGCCTTTATGGCCGCCTGTCACGGCGGAAAACAGCTGGTGTTGCCCGGTAATTACCAGGCCGGCGCACTGACGGCGCTCAGTCCGCATTTTGATGCGCTGCTGACCGACAAGTCCGCAACCAGCGTCATCGCAGAGGTAACTTCGATTACCCGCGGGCCGGTTTTGCATCTACCGGATAATCTCGGCGATAAGCTGGCCAGACTGACATCTCTTACGCCGGACAATATCACCCTGACACTGTTTACCTCAGGCTCCAGTGGCCCCCAAAAAGCCATTAATAAGCACCTGGGTCTGCTGCAGAGGGAAATTCAGGAGCTGCAGCATCAGTGGGGAGCAAAACTCAATGGCTGCAGCGTCGTCAGCACTGTCTCCCACCAGCATATTTACGGCTTGCTGTTCCGTATTCTCTGGCCTCTGTGCGCAGGAATGCCCTTTGCCCGGGACGACCTCACCAATCCAATGCAAGTAATGGCAGCGGCCGCTCCCGATGTATGCCTTGTCAGCAGTCCGGCGCTGCTCAAGCGTCTGGGCAATGAATCCGCCACCCGGACGTACTGTAAAATCTTTTCCTCCGGAGGCCCGCTGCCACATCAGGCCGCCGCCGATTGCCTGTCGCTGTTTGGACTGTTTCCCACCGAAATATTCGGCTCTACCGAAACCGGTGGCATCGCCTTTCGCCAGCAAGACAGTGAGCTGACACCCTGGCGTCTGTTCCCGGAACATGCCATTAAGCTCGATGCCGACGGCTGCATTATGCTCAGATCTGCCTTTGTTCACCCCAATGACTGCCGGGATGGCTGGTATCTAACCAGCGACTGCGCCGAGCAGCTCGATGAACATCACTTTTGTCTGCAGGGGCGCTGCGACCGAATTGTGAAAATCGAGGAAAAACGCATATCTCTGGCGGAAGTGGAGCATCATCTGTGTAGTCTGAATTGGCTTACGGATGCCGCTGCCCTGCCTTTGGATGATGGGCAGAGGCTGTCAGTTGCTGCGGTGATCTGCCTGAGCAAAAACGGAAAAACTGAATTAAATCGATTGGGTAAAGCTCAGTTCAATCTGGCATTGCGCAGCCAGCTGAGACATTATCTTGAGCCAGTGGGCATCCCGCGACGTTTTCGCATTCTGGCCCAGATCCCGATGAACAGTCAGGGCAAGCGCCAATATCAGACACTGCATCAACTGTTTGCCGCTGCGACTGATGACCAACAACATGGGAAACAATAACATGGCCAGAGTCCTTCCCACGCCACTGACCACAGAAGTCACCGGCCACAGCGCCCGCGTTGAACTAGCTCCAGACGCCACACTAACGGATTTTCAGGGGCACTTTGAACAGTTTTCGCTGCTGCCCGGCGTCACTCAAATAGACTGGGCCATTCGCTTTGCCTGTCAGTTGCTGGCGACACCCCAAAAATTCTGCGGCATGGAAGTCATCAAATTTCAGAAACCCATCAAACCCGGTATGCAAGTCACGCTGGAACTGAACTGGCTGGCCGACAAAAATAAGCTGACCTTCAGTTACAATTCAGCCAAGGGCATGCACTCTTCAGGACGCATTAAACTGGAGCCTAATGCATGAGTGAATACCGCCCCTGCTTTGTTATCCCCTGCTATAACCATGGCAGCACAGTGGCTGGCGTAGTGGCCTCACTGCGCCTCTTCAACCTGCCTCTGGTTCTGGTGGATGATGGCAGTGAAGCGGCAACCCGCATAGTGCTGGACAAGCTAGCAGAGTTTGATGATATCCACCTGCTCAGGCTACGGGTTAATCAGGGTAAAGGCGGCGCGGTCATGGCGGGACTGCGACAGGCGCAGGCGCTGGGATTCAGCCACGCCATCCAGATAGATGCCGATGGACAACATGATCTTGATACAGTGCCTAAGCTGCTGGCCTTGTCGGCGCACTACCCCGGGAGTCTGATATCTGGCCAGCCGGTTTATGATGACTCAGTACCCAAATCCCGCCTCTATGCCCGCTATGCCACCCATATCTGGGTGTGGATAGAAACCCTGTCACTGGATATCAAAGACAGCATGTGCGGTTTTCGTGCCTATCCGCTGCCCTCGACTGTGGCCTTACTGGATCGCTGCAATATCGGTAAGCGCATGGATTTCGACATAGAGATTCTGGTGCGAAGCTACTGGGCTGGCACCGATATCCGCTTTATTCCTACCAAGGTGGTCTACCCTGAGGGAGGTATCTCCCACTTCGATACCCTGTGGGATAACGTCAAAATCAGTGCCATGCACACCCGGCTGTTTTTCGGCATGTTGCCGCGCATGCCAAAGCTGCTGATGCGTAAGTTCAACTCCGCCAGAGACGCAACAACCGGCAAGGGAAAATCCACAGACAGCCAGAACCACTGGTCCGACACCAAAGAGCGGGGCACCATACTTGGCATCAAATCCCTACTCTGGGTCTACCGTCTGCTGGGCAGGCGGGCATTCAGCCTGATGCTCAAACCGGTTATCGGTTACTACCATCTGACCGGAAAACAGGCCCGCACTGCCTCCGAAGATTTTTTAAGGCACCTGATCCACTACGCCAGCAGCCGGAGCATTGAGCTGCCCGGCGATCTCAGCAGCTACCGGCACCAGTTATCTTTCGGCGAAACCATGCTGGATAAGCTGGCCGCCTGGCGGGGTGACTTCACCCCAGCCAATCTGACTATCCATGGTCAGGAGCATTTCGAGCGGCTGGTCGAAGGCAAGCAGGGCATGCTGTTGCTTGGTTCCCATCTGGGCAATCTGGAACTGTGCCGGGCGCTATCGAGGCAAAATACCAATATCAAAATCAATGCGCTGGTATTCACCCAACATGCCGAGCAGTTCAACAAAGTGATGCAGGCCATCAACCCGGATGCCGACGTGAATCTGATCCAGGTCAGCAGCCTTGGTCCCTCCACTGCGATTTTGCTCAAACAGAAGTTGGATGACGGCGAATGCGTGGTGATCGTTGGTGACCGCACCTCAGCCACCCAGGAAGAGCGAGTTGTATGGGCCGATTTCCTGGGACAACCTGCACCTTTCCCCCAAGGGCCATTTTTACTGGCATCGGCCCTCAGAGTCCCGGTTTTTCTGCTGTTTGGCCTGAGGGATGACAGCTGTAGCGAACCCCATTTCCATGTGTACTTTGAGCCCTTCAGGGAGCCTTGTTGTCTGCCCCGCGAAGACAGGGATCAGGCGTTGGCCCAGGTAGTCAGCGACTATGCCGGCAGACTGGAGCACTACACCCTCAAGACCCCATTGCAATGGTACAACTTTTATAATTTCTGGCAGTTAACTGGACGACACCATGACAAGTAATCCCCGTATTCTATTTGGTGAAGCCCCTCTCTCTATCGAAGATGTGGTGGCCATCAGTGAAGGCGCATGCGCCGAGTTGAACCACAGCGACAGCTTTGTCGACCGGATCAACCGGGGCGTGGCCTTTCTCGATCGCCTGCTGAAAGAAGATGGCGTCATCTATGGCGTGACCACGGGTTATGGCGACTCCTGCACTGTCAGTATTCCACCTGAGTTGGTGCCAACCTTGCCGCTGCACCTGATCCGTTTCCACGGTTGCGGTCTGGGGAAGGATCTGTCCAGAGAGCAGGCCCGCGCCGTACTTGCTACCCGTCTGTGCTCCCTGAGCCAGGGTGTCTCTGGCGTCAGCATGGAGTTGCTGCAGCAACTGATCACCCTTATCAATCTGGACATTACCCCACGTATTCCACAGGAGGGATCTGTGGGGGCCAGTGGCGATCTGACACCTTTGTCTTATGTGGCAGCGGCACTTATCGGTGAGCGCGAAGTGCTGTACAAAGGGCAGTACCGGCCCACAGA
Organism: Shewanella sp.; assembly: GCA_021462625.1. Lineage (GTDB taxonomy): Bacteria > Pseudomonadota > Gammaproteobacteria > Enterobacterales > Shewanellaceae > Shewanella. The sequence continues at coordinate 9,441 of JAJNAU010000036.1, read as the reverse complement.
AGAGGTGTTTGCCGAGCTAAAAATCACCCCCATAGTGCTGCGCCCCAAAGAGGGACTGGCACTGATGAATGGCACCTCGGTGATGACCGCGTTGGCCTGTATCGCCTTTAAGCGCGCCGAATATCTGGCCCAGTTGGCGACGCGTATTACCGCCATGGTCACCCTGGGAATTCAGGGTAATGATTTCCACTTCGACGAAGCCCTGTTTGCTGTCAAACCCCACCCGGGCCAACAGCAAATTGCCGCTTGGTTGCGGGCCGATCTGCAGGCAGACAGACCACCGCGCAACAGTAACCGGCTGCAGGACAGATACTCTCTGCGCTGCGCTCCCCATGTGATTGGCGTACTGCAAGACAGCCTGCCTTGGTTGCGCCAGCTGATTGAAAATGAACTCAACAGCGCCAATGACAACCCCATTATCGATGGTGAAAATGAGCGGGTATTGCACGGCGGCCACTTCTACGGGGGCCATATCGCGATGGCCATGGATACCCTGAAAACGGCCATCGCCAATATCGCCGATCTGCTCGAACGGCAGATGGCACAACTGATGGACTACAAGTTTAATAATGGCCTGCCCTTCAACCTGACCGGGGCCGAAGGCAAGCGCAAACCGATTAACCACGGTTTCAAGGCGGTGCAAATTGGCGCATCCGCCTGGACGGCAGAAGCCCTCAAGCACACTATGCCGGCCAGCGTATTTTCTCGCTCCACTGAGTGCCATAATCAGGACAAAGTCAGCATGGGCACTATAGCTGCCCGCGACTGCCTGCGGGTACTGGAACTGACTGAGCAGGTCACGGCTGCATCCCTGCTGGCCGCCACCCAGGCCATAGTACTGCGAAAACGTCACCATGAGCTTAAGGAGGAGCATTTCAGTCCAGCGATGAAGACCATGGTGGCCGCGATACTCGAAGAGTTCCAGCCGGTGGTGGAAGACAGACCGCTGGAAGCGGACCTGCGCCACTTTATTGCACGCATTGAGCAGCGCCACTGGAGTCTGTACTAATGGGGCAACAACAAGCCAACGTCAGAGTACTCAGTGCCGAAGTAACGATCACCACCTCCTTTCTGGACGCCGATCCCATGGGAATCATCTATCACGGCAATTACTTCCGTTACTTCGAGGAAGCCCGCCGGGTGATGATGGAAAAGATCCACTATAGCTATCTGGATATGGTCGAATCCGGTTATCTCTGGCCCATCATAGACACCCGGGTGAGATACATTCGCTCTGTGCTCTTCAATCACAACATCCGGGTTACCGCCACGCTGACCGAATGGGAAAATCGCATAAGGGTTGACTACGTCATTTACGATGCAGACAGTGGTGAACGAATGACCAAAGCACACACCATGCAGGTGGCAGTGCGCATGGAAGACAAAGAAATGCTGCTGGCATCGCCCAGAGTGTTTCTGGATAAACTGGAGGCATTCCAATATGGCACTGACTAAATGGCTGGCTGGCATACTGTTGCCCCTGTGGCTGCTCAGTCCCCAGGTACTGGCGACCACCAACACAGCTACACCTGCTGCGCAACACTTCAGCCTGACAGAGCTGCAAAAACAGCTGGCGGCACACACCTTGGTGAAAGGTGATTTTACCCAGGTACGACACCTATCCATGTTCAACCAGCCACTGAGCTCCAATGGTCAATTTGTACTGTCACGGGATCTGGGTCTTTGGTGGCAACAAACCCAGCCATTTGCGGTTTCACTGATCCTCACCCAGGACAAACTCAGCCAACAATTCGGCGATGAAGCGCCGCAGCTGATGAACGCTCAGGAAAACCCTATGGTGTTCTACTTCACCCATCTGTTTTTATCGCTGTTTCAGGGGAATACTCAAAAACTGCAGGAGCAGTTCAGCGTCTCTCTGACAGGTAGTGCCAGCCACTGGCAGCTGCAACTAACGCCGAAAAATCCCCCCCTGACCAAGGTGTTCGGCGCCATATCCCTGAGTGGCGGCGCGGATCTCGACAGACTGGTGTTGTCTGAGCTGCGTGGCGACAGCACCGAAATTAGCTTCAGCCACCAATCGCACCCGGACGAACTAACTCAGGATGAACGCAATGTCTTCGCCCTCTGAAGTGAATCAGCAACCACAGGCTGCTCCCAGGCTGCCCGCACTGCTTTGGCTGGCGGTTATTCTGCTGGCATGCCTGGTTCTGGGGTGGAAATTCGCGCCGCTGGCCACGAAATCCGGAAGCTCTCCCATAGAAACCAATATTCTTAAACTGCTGCCACAAAACCAGCAGGATCCTCTGTCACAGCAGGCTTTTGAACAGATCGCCGGGCAGATGGAAAACCAGCTGCTGTTTCTTATCAAAGCACCTACAGATAACGGCGCCATCGAGGCGGCAAAGAGCTTCAGTGAGCGGCTGGCTGGGCTGGGCTGGCTGACCGACATCCAAGGGCAGTTAAGCCAACAGGAACAGCAGACCTGGGCTGCACTGTTTTATCCCCACCGAGCCAATTTGCTGACCAGCGAGCAGCAACAGCGGCTGCAAACCCAACCGCTGGCACAGACCCAGAGGGTGGTACAGGCAATTTATAATCCATTTTCCGGTGTCACCGCCGCCGAATTGGCTAATGACCCTTTTTTACTGTTTCGCGATTTTCTGCAATCACTGGGGCAGCAGGCGGGAAACTTCCGTCTGCAACAGGGGTACCTGCTGGCTAATCAAACCGATGCTGACGGTAAACCACAAAGCTATGTATTGATTACCGCCAGGCTGACAGGCTCACCCTATTCGCTGGCGCTGCAAAGCAAATTGCCGCAACTGGCAGCGCAGGAGCAGTCGCTGGCACAGCAAAGCTTTGACGGGCAACATGCGCAGGTGCTGCACACAGGTGTGGTCTTCTATGCCGCCTTTGGCACCCTGAGCGCCAAAAATGAAATCAGCACCATTGGGCTGGGATCTTTGCTAGGGGTGGTGGTGCTGCTTATCCTGGTATACCGCTCAGCTCTGCCACTGCTGCTGGCGCTGCTGTCCATCGGCAGCGGTCTGCTGTGCGGCCTGGCCGGTACTTTGCTGATTTTCGGCAAAGTGCATCTGTTCAGTCTGGTATTCGGTGCCAGCCTGATAGGCGTGTCCATCGATTATGCCTTCCACTACCTGACAGATAGACTGGCCGCCGGTAGCCGCTGGGACCCGATTAAAGGGCTGAAGCATATCTTTGCCGCCATTACTTTGGGGCTTATCACCAGTCTGGTCGGCTATCTGAGCATGCTGGTCGCACCCTTCCCCGGTCTGCAGCAACTGGCGCTGTTTTCTGCCATTGGCCTTATCGGTGCCTACCTGACTGTGGTGTGCTGGTATCCGCTGCTGGCCGCCACCAAGGTCAAAGACGCCCCGCTACCGATGGTGAATTTACTGCAGCAGACACTGGCCGTCTGGCAGCGGCCATGGTTCAGCGTCCTGCTGCCCTCGGCATTGTTGCTGACCTCACTGCTGGGGCTTTATCATGTTCGCTATGACGACGATATCCGCCAGCTGCAGGCGCTGCCCCAAACCCTGCAGGCGCAAGAGGCTGAGATCAAGACAGTCACAGGTATGGGCAGCACCCAACAAATGTTGCTGGTAAGCGCCGACAGCGAGCAGGCACTGCTGCAGGCTCTGACCCGCACAGACCATCAGCTGATGGCCCTTGAAGCCTCCGGACAGCTGGCGAGTTTCACCAGCCTGGGCAGTTACTTACCCACAATAGAAAGCCAGCGACACAACTTCGCTCTGGTCACTGAACTGTACCAGACTCAGGGAGCCCATCTGGCTGCGACCCTTGGCATGAAACAGCCGCCGCAGCCGCCGGGGGAATTTAGCCCCCTGACGCCATCACAGCTGCTGGCGTCACCGGCCGCAAACAGGCTGAAGTTTCTGTGGCTGGGGCCGGATGCGAATGGCCTTTACTCGTCCGTCATTCTACTTAGCGGGGTTAAGGATGCACAGGCGATAAAGAACCTGGCCGATGCCCAAGCCACCGCTACTCTCACGGACACCAGCCACATTCGCTTTCTGGATAAGGCAGATGAGATATCATCCCTGTTCAGTAAGTACCGTATAAGGGTCACTGAGCTGTTATTTCTGGCCTTTGTCCTTATCTTTGCCATTCTGATACTACGCTTTGGCTGGCGTCGCTCCGGCTGGATAATACTGCCCACTGTGATCGCATCCATTACCGGACTGGCAGTCACCAATCTGACCGGCTTACCGCTGAACCTGTTTAATCTGCTGGCGGTTATTCTGATCCTGGGGATCGGCATAGACTACAGCTTGTTTTTTGCCGAGCAGGGCAGACGCCAGGAGCGAGATAGCCTGTCGCGCCAGAGCACACTGCTGGCGATCAACCTGTCGGCAGCTACCACACTGCTGTCCTTTGGTCTGCTGGCGCTCAGTAACACCATGGCGATCCACAGTTTTGGTATCACGGTTCTAACGGGTATCACCGTAGCTTGGTTCCTGGCCCCTGTATCCATGGAGAAAACATCTACAAGGAGTGACGGTGCGCAAGTGCAATAGTCTTATGGCCGCTGCTCGCAGCCTGGCCCTACTGCCACTGCTGTGGCTCGCTGGCTGCAGCCTGTCTCCCCAGGCTAACAATGACAACCAGGTTGAACTGGCTCCGGGTGTGTGCATAACCTTGCCCTCTGCGGCAGAATATGGCGGCTCACTGACGGCCTCTCAGCTTATTAACATCCGCTGGCAGCAGGATGGCAAAATGCAGAGTCGCACCCTGCCAGTTCAACTGCAGATCACGGAGCAGAAGCTGGCGCTGGCGGGCTTTTCCTCCTGGGGCAGTCGCATCCTCAGCCTGACTTATGAGAATGGACAGATCACCACAGCCGTGTTGCCCGGACTTGGCGATACCCTGCCCAAACCTGAGCAGGTGGCCCTGAATCTGATGCTGACACTGTGGCCCATATCCGCCTGGGACAAGTCCCTGGCGGGCACTGGCTGGCAATTGCAACAGCAGGGACTGAGCAGACAATTACTGACCCCTCAGGGCCAGGTCCGTATTCAGATTGACTACAGCGCTGCCGATAAACTGGCTGGCCCAATCACATTCCGGGATAAACCACTCGGACTGGAAATTACCATTACCACGCTTTCCCGGGGAGCGGACCATGAACCATCACAGCCACAATAACGACGCCATTTATATCCATGGCTGCGGTTTTAACTCCGCCATGGGTCGGTGGGATGATGTCATTCATCAGTGTCTGATCACGGGTGTGAATCCCGCCATGACGTCCGACGTTCGGGTATTGAATAATGGCAAGACTACTGTGGTGGGCCGGGTGGCTGAACCTCTGGCACAGATAACACACAGCAATCCCCACTATCAAACCCGCAATAACCGTCTGGCCTGGTCGGCACTGCAGTCTCTACAGGCGCTTATTGACCGCGCCAAAGACAGATATGGTGCAAACCGCATCGCCGTAGTGGTGGGCAGCAGCACATCCGGTATCGCCGACGGCGAGCAGGCATTTGTGCAATATCTGGATAACGATGAGTTTCCACAGAGTTACCACTATTACCGCCAGGAACTGGCCAATCTCAACGACTTTGTGTCCGATATACTGGGCGTCAGCGGACCCTCATACACGGTCTCTACCGCCTGCTCGTCCAGTGGCCGGGTGTATCTGTCGGCCCGTAATCTGCTGCGCGCGGGGCTGGCAGATGCGGTGATTGTGGGTGGCTGCGATACCCTCTGTCAGCTGACGCTCAATGGTTTTAATGGGCTCAACGCCCTGTCCGGCGAGCTGTGCCGCCCCTTTGAGGCCCAGCGCAACGGCATTAATATCGGTGAGGCTGCTGCATTTACCCTGCTCAGCCTCAAGCGGGATGACAGTGACAGACCGCTGCAACTGCTGGGGGCGGGCGACAGCTCGGACGCCCATCATATGTCCGCCCCGGAGCCTGAAGGCAAAGGCGCACTCGAAGCTATGCAAAAGGCACTTGAAGACGCCGGACTAACACCTGAGGATGTGGGATATATCAATGCCCACGGCACTGCTACGGCGCTCAATGATGCCATGGAGTCCAAAGCCATAGCCCGTCTGTTTGGCAATAGAGTCCCGGTCAGCTCAACCAAACCCCTGACCGGCCATACTCTGGGCGCGGCCAGCGCCACTGAGGCGGCCATTTGCTGGCACATTCTGCAGTATCAATTACCTCTGCCCAAGCAGGCGCTCGGCGGCGAAATTGGTGCCGATATTGCTGACATTCAACTAGTCACCGACAGCTGCCCACTCCTCACGCCTGTCATTCTCAGCAACTCATTTGCCTTTGGCGGCAACAACATCAGCCTGATTTTTGGATACCCCTATGACTGATTTTTCCAATTCAATCCCGCTGCCCCCGGTCGCCGAACTGCTGCCTCATCAGGCGCCCATGATCCTGATAGACAAAGTACTGAGCGTGAGCGAAGAGCATGCGCACTGTCAACTGGAAGTGACACAGGTACACACTTTTTTCGACCTTAAAAGCCAGACAATTCCCGCTTGGGTGGGCATAGAATTGATGGCCCAGACTGTGGCTGTCTGGTCAGGTTATCGCGCCTGGCAAACCGGCAGTCAACCGACCATCGGTTTTTTGCTGGGCAGTCGCAGATACCACAGCGAAGTCTCAGCCTTTGCTCTGGGTCAAGTCCTGGACATCAAGGCTGAGCAATTAATGGAAGATAATCGCATGGCGGTATTCAACTGCCGAATTGAGAGTCAGGGGCAGGAGTTGGCAGTCAGCCAGCTCAACGTTTTTGTCCCTTCAGAAGGAAAACTCGCGGCCATGCAACAAAACAAAGAGGCGAATACATGAGTCATCACCGTCGGGTGCTGGTCACCGGGGCAAGCAAAGGGATAGGTCAGGCCATCGCCATTCAACTGGCCAAAGATGATTTTGAGGTAACAGTTCACTACATGGGCGATCAGGCGGGTGCAGCCCAGACGTTGGCAAGCATAGAAGCCGCTGGCGGTAAGGGGGAGCTCATCCAGTTTGATATCCGCAACCGGGCCCAGTGCAAGCAGCGTCTTGAAGCACATATCGCCCAGCATGGTGCCTTTTACGGTGTCATCAACAATGCCGGCCTGACCAAAGATACCGCCTTCCCTGCCATGACAGGCGAAGAGTGGGACGGCGTGGTGCACACCAATCTCGACAGTTTTTACAACGTACTGCACCCCTGCGTGATGCCCATGATCCAGCGGCGCAAAGGCGGGCGCATTGTCACTCTGGCATCGGTATCCGGTATTGCCGGCAATCGAGGACAAACCAATTACAGTGCCTCCAAGGCCGGGATTATCGGCGCCACCAAGTCACTGGCGCTGGAGTTGGCCAAGCGCAAAATCACAGTAAACTGCGTGGCTCCGGGCCTTATCGACACCGGCATGGTGGACGAGCAGGTCAAAGAGCATGCGCTACCACTGGTGCCACTGCGCCGTATGGGCGAGCCACAGGAGGTGGCTGGCCTGGTTAGTTACCTGATGTCGGATGCGGCAGCCTATGTCACTCGGCAGGTAATATCCATTAATGGAGGTTTGGTATGAGTCGTCGTGTTGTCATAACCGGTATGTCAGGCGTTACAGCCTTTGGTAACTGCTGGGCTGAGATTGAGCCACGCCTGAGAGCCTGTAAAAACGCCGTACGCTATATGGAAAGCTATGAGCAGTATGACGGCCTGAATACCAAGCTGGCAGCCCCGATAACTGACTTTCAGCTGCCCGGGCATTACACCCGCAAAAAAATCCGCTCTATGGGCAGAGTATCCCAACTCTCGACCCTGGCCACCGAGCAGGCACTGACACAGGCAGGGCTGCTTGATCATCGGGTACTGACCAATGGTGAAACCGGCATCGCTTACGGCTCATCTACTGGCAGCACGCCGGCCATCGGCGCCTTTGGGGTGATGCTTAACAACAAGACCACCAGCGCCATTACGGCCACCTCCTATGTGCAGATGATGCCACACACTGCGGCTGTCAATGTGGGACTGTTTTTTGGCCTCAAGGGCCGGGTTATTCCCACCAGCAGCGCCTGCACATCGGGCAGTCAAGCGATAGGCTATGCCTATGAGGCCATCAAACACGGTTATCAGACAGTGATGGTAGCCGGCGGTGCCGAGGAGTTGTGTCCTACCGAATCGGCAGTATTTGATACCCTGTTTGCCACCAGCCTGAAGAATGACGCCCCCAAAACGACTCCCAGCCCCTGGGATGTCGAACGTGATGGTTTGGTGGTCGGCGAGGGCGCAGGCAGTCTGGTACTGGAAGAGTACGAACACGCCAAAGCCCGTGGTGCCACCATTTATGCCGAGATCATCGGCTACGCCAGCAATTGCGATGCAGCCCATGTGACCCAGCCACAGATGGAAACTATGCAGATCTGCATGGAGATGGCGCTGAAACAGGCTGCTATCAAGCCTGAGGCCATTGGTTATGTGTCCGCCCACGGCACCGCCACTGACAAGGGCGATATCGCCGAGAGCAACGCCACTGCCAACATCTTTGGCAATACCACGCCAATTAGCTCGCTCAAGAGCTATCTGGGCCACACTCTGGGCGCCTGTGGTGCCATAGAGGCCTGGCTGGCGTTGGAAATGATGCATGCAGGCTGGTTCCACCCAACCCTGAACCTCAACAATATCGATGAGCGCTGTGGCGACCTGGACTATATCCGGGGAGATGGACGTAAACTGCAGACAGACTGTGTTATGAGCAATAACTTTGCTTTCGGTGGCATCAACACTTCACTGATCTTCAGGAAGCTGGCTGACTGAATGACCCCAACTCTGGATAAAAAACAGCGTAATTCATTGAGTTAACGAAAAACTGTATTTAACTCTCTTGCTAGTCGCAGGTTTTTGTTGATCGCAAGGCGAATTTGCGCGTCAGTCAATTGTGGGTCTATTGCAAGTAAATTCAACGCAGTTAGCTACAAAAACAGCCATTAGAAATGGCATTCTGTTATCCCGAGCTGAGGTTAAATTAAACCCGTCAGGCAGAAATAAAAAAGCCCCGAGGGAGTTATCCCGCGGGGATTAATTAGATGGTCCGCCTCACCTCCAAACCGTTAGGTTAGGAGGTGAGAATTTAAAGAGGCGAACCATTATGAAGCGTAACATCATCGGCATAGATATAGGCAAATCTTCTTTCCACGTCAGTTGTCACGATGCATGCGGTCATCAGCTGTATCGCAAACGATTTACCCGTCCAAAACTCATTCAACACCTTGCTACTATTCCTCCGGCACACATAGCGTTTGAAGCTTGTGGAGGTTGCCATTGGCTTGGGCGTTTATGCCTGTTGTATGGGCATACTGTTTCAGCGCTCCCTCCCCAGTTTGTAAAGCCTTATACCAATCCGCATAGAAGATTGATCTCATCAGAGCCATGTCAGCCATTGGAGTACAAGCGAAATTGGTGACGGCATAGTGGTTCTCTGGC
>JAJNAU010000035.1 GCA_021462625.1 Shewanella sp. | reverse complement strand
TGTGCCGCCTAGGGGCCTAAGCAAATACCATGCAACAAAGAGTAAAGCGCGTATAGCCGAGCCCTTCGGGCAGCGTTTGTCGTCGCTTTCTACTGCATTAACGCTCATTTTTGTAGAACAACTACACCATAGTCGCGTTGCTTTGTATAAAACAACGACAAAATGCTGTAAAAACCATCTTCAAAGGTCAACAGACCCTAGATTATTAAAAAAGAAAGGCGGCCATTTGGGCCGCCTTGTGTTCAAGCTTTAGCCTGGAGGCTTATTTTAAGCCTTTTTTCTCCAGAGAGGCATAAATAATCTTCTGCTGGATAATGGCAACAATGTTACCCACCAACCAGTACAGTACCAGACCGGCTGGGAACCACAGGAAGAATACGGTAAATACCACGGGCAACCACTGCATCATTTTGGCCTGCATCGGATCCATGGTTGGTGCCATAGGCTGCATCTTCTGCATGACGAACATGGAAATACCCATCAGAATTGGCAGCACATAGTATGGATCCTGTACCGACAGGTCGTGGATCCACAGCATAAACGGTGCGTGACGCAGCTCCACTGACTCCAGCAGTACCCAGTACAGCGCGATGAAGATTGGCATCTGCAGCAGAATCGGCAGACAGCCACCCATAGGGTTAACTTTCTCTTTCTTGTACAGCTCCATCATGGCCTGACCCAGCTTCTGGCGGTCATCACCATAGCGCTCTTTCATCTCTTGCAGCTTAGGCTGCAGATTGCGCATCTTGGCCATGGAGGTGTACTGCGCCTTGGTCAGTGGGTACAGAGCACCACGAACAGTCAGGGTGATCAGAATAATGGCCACACCCCAGTTACCCACAATGCCCTGGAAGAACATCAGCAGCTTGTAGATAGGGACTGCTAACCACCACAGGAAGCCGTAGTCTACTACCAGGTTCAGAGATGGAGACAGGGCAGACAGAGCCGCCTGATCTTTTGGGCCCACATAGAACTGGGCAGAGATGTTGTCGGTGGCACCAGGAGCAAGGTTGTAAACCTGAGTGCGGAAACCAATGTTGGCTACGCCGTGCTTCTCGCTGGTATACAACATGTTTTGTTCATTGGCCTGAGGTACCCAGGCTGATACGAAGTAGTGTTGCAGCATGGCAACCCAACCACCTTGGGTTTTTTCATCCAGGTTATCCTTGGCCATCTCCTCAAACTTGTACTTTTCGTAACGTACCTCTTGGGTGGAGAAGGCACCACCACGGTAAGTCGGCATCATCATGTGAGATTCACTTGGCTTGATGGTCTGCTTGATTTGGCCATACATCTGTACAGCCAGAGGCTCGGCAGATGTGTTGCGAATACGATAGTCCACGCCTACATCGAACTCACCCTTACGGAAGGTAAAGATCTTGGTGTAGGTTACGCCGTTGGCAGCTTTGTAAGTCAGCGGTACTTCCAGGGTGTCACCATTCATTACATAGTCAGTCTTGGCGGCAGTAAAGTGGGCACGACCTTTAACTGAGTCGATACCTCCGGCACCAATCAAACCGCTTTGGGCGATATAGGTAAAGTCCGGGGTTTGCTCCAGCAGTACAAATGGCTCGTCTTTGCCCAGTTCCAGTTTGTGGGACAGCAAAGCAGCGTAAACAATATCACCACCGACAGGATTGATTTTCACCTCCAGTTGGTCGGTTTTTACTGTGATCAGGTCCTTTGAGGCTGCAACTGTCGCAGGCACGTGGGCGCTGGCATCCGCTTCAGGAACATCGGCGCTGTGCTGAACTGATTGAGTGGTCACACTGGTCTGTGGCTGAACTTGCGGCGCCTTGTCGGACTGCCACTGTTGCCACAGCAGAAAGCTGACGAAGAAAAGTCCGATCAGCAATATATTGCGTTGAGATTCCATAACCTTATTTATTACACCTGTCGTTTTTAGGGGGGACGGGATCACTACCGCCGGGATGTAAAGGGTGACATTTTAATATGCGTTTGATGGCAAACCAACTACCTTTCACCGTTCCGTGAATTCGGATGGCTTCAATAGCATAATTAGAGCATGTCGGAGTGAAACGACATCGAGGTCCCAGAAGGGGACTGATGAAGATTTGATAGCCGCGGATAACCGCGGTCGCTACCCATTGCAGCGGCGAGAGAGTTTTCGCCATAGCTTTTCTATCAACTTATTGAGTTCTGCATTTTCCATGGTCAATACGCCACCTCTGACCAGTACAATGATGTCGATAGCTGGCAAATTATGCTGATTCAAACGGAAACTTTCACGAACGAGGCGCTTAACCCGGTTGCGTTGGTTGGCTCGTCTGACATGCTTTTTAGCCACGGTTAAACCCAAACGTGGATGATTTTCCGAATTTGGAATGGCAAGCAGGGTTATTTCAGCGGAAGAGGCTTTAATTGGATTGGAAAAAACAGATTTGAATTGAGCGGGAGTTAACAGACGCAACTCCCGCGAAAAGGTGTAGCCAGTCACCTGAAGCTATGCTCCGATTAGGCTGACAAGCGAGCACGACCTTTGGCGCGGCGACGAGCCAGCACCTTACGGCCGTTGGCAGTAGCCATGCGAGCGCGGAAGCCGTGAGAACGCTTGCGCTTCAGGTTGCTTGGTTGAAAAGTACGTTTACTCATGATTTGGCAATCCGTCTTTAGTCTTTATAGGTTAACGTTGCCCTTATCTCTGGGGGCAGAGGTAAGGATAAAAAAGAGGCCGAATTGTAATCACTTTAAGATATGGCGTCAACATGCATTACCCTGTCTGTGATGAATTCGTCTCCAGCCACTATCAACAAAATCCAACAAAATCCAGATCAAAACACTATAGAGTGTGGATAACTCTGTGAAGAGCTACTATATCTGGTGGAACTATTGTTTGTATCCATGATCGTAATGCAGCCATTATAGATCAGATGCGATCGCTTTATAAAGCGGGTTTATTCCGTTTTTCAGCCATAAAAAGATCGCGTTTGATCTTGACTCTGATGAGAGGATTTGCTTCTTGGATCTTGCTGTTGATAAATCGCTTTTAAGGATAGCGATCCTTTGGATCTCACTATAGAATATCCCCTTTCTGTTGATCTTTTGGGGATAAGTTCAGTGGCTGTTTCACTTTGGCAACAATGTATCGGGCGATTGCAGGATGAGCTTTCTGCACAGCAATTCAGTATGTGGATTAGACCGTTACAGGCTGAAATGGAAGGCGACGCTCTGGTGTTGTATGCGCCAAACCGGTTTGTTCTGGACTGGGTGCGCGATAAGTACCTGAACATAATCACTCAATATTTTACTGAGCAAATGGGCAGTGATGCGCCCAAATTGCGCTTCGATATTGGCAGTCGTCCTTCTGCCCGTCCGGTTGCGCCTGTGCAGACTGCCCGTTCAACGGCAGCAGTGAAACCGACCCCCTCTTTTAATACAGCTGAGCCAGTAGTGGCGGCAGCCGGTCATCGCAGCAATATTAATCCGACTTATCAGTTTGATAACTTTGTTGAAGGTAAATCCAACCAGCTGGGTAAGGCAGCTGCGCTGCAAGTGGCGGAAAATCCTGGTGGTGCCTACAACCCGCTGTTCCTTTATGGTGGCACCGGTTTGGGTAAGACCCACCTGCTGCATGCCGTGGGCAATGGCATTATCAAGAACAACCCCAATGCTAAAGTGGTGTACATGCACTCTGAGCGTTTCGTTCAGGATATGGTTAAAGCACTGCAGAATAACGCTATTGAAGAGTTCAAGCGTTATTACCGCAGTGTGGATGCGCTGTTTATTGATGACATTCAGTTTTTTGCCAATAAAGACAGATCCCAGGAAGAGTTTTTCCATACCTTCAACGCGCTGCTGGAAGGTAACCATCAGATCATTTTGACTTCAGATCGTTATCCCAAGGAGATCGATGGCGTGGAAGATCGTCTCAAGTCCCGTTTTGGCTGGGGCCTGACTGTAGCGATTGAACCGCCGGAGCTGGAAACCCGGGTGGCCATTCTGATGCGCAAGGCGCAGGAGAGTGGTATCAACCTGCCCGATGAAGTGGCTTTCTTTATTGCCAAACGACTGAGATCCAACGTGCGTGAACTCGAGGGTGCCCTGAATCGGGTGATCGCCAACGCCAACTTCACCGGTCGCCCCATTACCATTGATTTTGTTAGAGAAGCGCTGCGTGACCTCTTGGCTCTGCAGGAAAAATTGGTCACTATAGACAATATTCAAAAGACAGTAGCTGAGTACTACAAGATCAAGATGGCAGATATGCTGTCCAAGCGTCGCTCCCGCAGTGTTGCCCGTCCCCGCCAAGTGGCGATGGCGCTAGCCAAGGAGTTGACTAACCAAAGCTTGCCTGAAATTGGTGATGCTTTTGGTGGACGTGACCATACCACTGTGCTGCATGCCTGTCGTAAGATTGCCCAGCTGCGTGAAGAAAGCCACGACATTAAAGAAGATTACGCGAACCTTATCCGCACCTTGTCTTCCTAACATCGGGAACTGAAGATAATGAAATTTTCAATCGATAGGGATGCCCTGTTAAAGCCTTTGCAATTAGTCAGTGGTGCCGTTGAGCGCCGTCACAACCTGCCTATTCTGTCTAACTTGTTGATAGAAGTGAGTGGTAACTTACTTAAGGTGACCGGTACGGATTTGGAAGTGGAGTTGGTTGGCCAGGCTACTGTTCAGGGGGATATCCTGGAAGGCCGCACGACTGTGCCTGCCAAGAAATTGCTCGATATCGTTAAATCTTTGCCAGAGCAAACTGAACTGCATGTTGAGCAGCAGGACAATAAGTGGTTGTTGCGCTGTGGACGTAGCCGTTTCTCGCTAGCAACTTTGCCGGCAGAAGAGTATCCAAACGTGGATGCGTTCCAGAGTGATATCGAATTTACCGTTAAGCAGGGCACCATTAAGTCACTGATCGACGCCACTCAATTTTCCATGGCAAACCAGGATGTACGTTATTACCTTAACGGTTTATTGATTGAAACCGAAGGCAGTGTACTGCGTGCTGTTGCCACAGATGGTCACCGTCTGGCATTAAGCCACCGGGTGCTGGAAGTCAGCCTGCCGGAAAAGCAGGTGATTGTGCCCCGCAAAGGGGTGACTGAGTTGTCACGTTTGCTGGAAAGCGAAGATCAGGATATTCATATTGCCATTGGTGATAATGCTATTCGTGCCAGCACCGCATCAGCGGTGTTTACCAGTAAGCTGGTTGATGGTCGTTTCCCTGACTATCGCCGGGTGTTGCCAAAAGGCGGCGACAAGGTGGTGATTGCCAGCCGTCAGTCATTTAAACAGGCTCTGACGCGGGCGTCCATTCTGTCCAATGAGAAATTCCGCGGTGTGCGAATTCAGCTGGAATCTGATTTACTCAAGATCACCGCCAACAACCCAGAGCAGGAAGAGGCGGAAGAGATCATTGATGTTGAGTACCAGTTCCAACCATTGGAGATAGGTTTCAACGTGTCTTATCTGCTTGATGTACTTAACAGCCTACGCAGTGAAGATGTACGGATAACTCTGATGGATGGTAACTCTAGCGCCCTGATTGAAAATCACGTGGAACAAGATTCCATGTACGTGGTTATGCCAATGCGTCTTTAATTGTAAGGAATGCCATCAGTATTTGCTGGCAAAACTCCTCTGAATGAGCCTGATCAGTCTTAAAATCAATGCATTCCGCAATATTTATTCAGCCCAGTTGCTGCCAGGCACCGGGCTGAATTTGATCTATGGCCAGAATGGCAGTGGCAAGACCAGCATACTGGAAGCCATTTACTTTCTGGGAATGGGGCGCTCTTTTCGAAGTCATCTGTCGCAACGGGTGATTAATACCGATGCCAAACAGCTAACCGTGTTTGCCGCAATTACTCTGACTCATGGGGAAGGCAAAGTGGGATTTCGCCGTAGTCGTGATGGTGACACAGAAGTACGCATCAATGGCGATATGGTTAAGCGTTTGTCAGTGTTGGCAGAAACCTTACCGATTCAGGTCATCACCCCGGAAAGCTTTTCTCTGCTGTTTGAGGGGCCAAAGGCCAGACGCCAGTTTATCGACTGGGGAGCATTTCATGCCGATCCCAACTTTTATCTCGCCTGGGCCAATACCCGCAGGATCCTCAAGCAGCGCAATCAATTACTTAGGGATGGTGCCAGTTACGGCAATATCCAGTTCTGGGACAGAGAACTGGTGCGTTATGCTAAACAGGTCACAGAGATCCGAAGCACTTATGTAGACTCGTTAAATGAGCTGCTAAAGGGTATAATCGGAGAGTTTTTACCACGGGTTTCTGTTAAGGTGTCCTTTACCCGTGGCTGGGACAGTAAAACGGATTTGGCTCAGCTACTTGAGACCCAATATCAACGTGATTTGTCGCTTGGACACACGATCAGCGGCCCCCACAAAGCGGATCTGAGACTGCGGGTAGGAAATCTGCCGGTACAGGATGCCTTATCCCGTGGGCAACTCAAATTGTTGGTGTGTGCACTGCGAATTGCCCAGGGTAGATTGCTCAAGCAGCAATCAGACAAGAACAGTATTTATCTGGTGGATGACCTGCCATCAGAGTTGGACGCCGACCACAGACGGCTGTTGTTGAAGCAATTAACCGATACCGGTGCTCAGGTGTTTGTTACCGCCATTGAGCCTTCAGCCATAGTCGACTCGCTCCACCTGGCTCCAAGCAGGATGTTCCATGTGGAACACGGGCGTGTAACGCAAGTTGAATAAACGACGAGAGAATAATATGTCAGAGAATAGTTACGATTCTTCGAGTATTAAGGTTCTTAAGGGCCTTGATGCAGTACGTAAAAGACCTGGGATGTATATTGGTGACACCGATGATGGCACAGGCCTGCATCACATGGTATTCGAAGTAGTCGATAACTCTATCGATGAAGCTTTGGCGGGCCACTGTGGCGATATTACCATCACTATCCATACCGATGGCTCTGTGTCTGTGCAGGATGATGGCCGTGGCATTCCGGTAGCCATTCACCCTGAGGAGGGCGTATCTGCTGCCGAAGTGATCATGACAGTACTGCACGCCGGCGGTAAATTCGATGACAATTCCTACAAGGTATCCGGTGGTCTGCACGGTGTGGGGGTTTCGGTGGTTAACGCCCTGTCTGAAAAGTTGCAGCTGACCATTCGCCGCGAAGGCAAGGTTTACGAGCAGTTTTATACCCATGGTGTGCCTGATGCGCCTATCGCCGTTGTAGGCGAAGCGACTAAAACCGGTACCACTATTCGTTTCTGGCCAAGCAAAGAGACCTTCTCTGACACTCTGTACCATTACGAAATATTGGCCAAGCGGGTGCGTGAGCTTTCATTCCTGAACTCAGGTGTGAGTATTCGTCTGGTTGACGAGCGCGATAACAAAGATGACATCTTCAAGTACGAGGGGGGGATCAGTGCCTTCGTTAATTATCTGAACCGTAATAAAACCCCGGTTAACAAAGATGTGTTTCACTTCACCACTGAGCGCGAAGAAGATGGTATCACCGTTGAAGTCGCCATGCAGTGGAATGACGGTTTCCAGGAAAACATATACTGCTTTACCAACAACATCCCACAGCGTGATGGTGGTACCCACTTGGCTGGTTTCCGTGGTGCGCTGACCCGTAACCTGAATAACTATATGGAACGTGAAGGTTTCAACAAGAAGGGTAAGACCAACGCGACCGGTGATGATGCCCGTGAGGGTTTGACTGCGGTTATTTCGGTAAAAGTACCTGATCCAAAGTTCAGCTCCCAGACCAAAGACAAGCTGGTATCCAGTGAAGTAAAAGCCGCGGTAGAGCAAGCCATGGGTGAGAAGCTCAATGATTATCTGCTGGAAAATCCGGCCGATGCCAAGTTGATTGTTGGTAAAATCATTGATGCGGCCCGTGCCCGTGAAGCGGCGCGCAAAGCCCGTGAGATGACCCGTCGTAAAGGCGCGTTGGATTTGGGGGGGCTACCGGGTAAGCTGGCTGACTGCCAGGAGAAAGACCCAGGTCTTTCCGAAATTTACATAGTGGAAGGTGACTCGGCCGGTGGATCCGCCAAACAGGGCCGAAACCGTAAGAATCAGGCGATTCTGCCACTGAAAGGTAAGATCCTGAACGTAGAGAAAGCCCGTTTTGATAAGATGCTGTCTTCTCAGGAAGTGGCGACGCTGATCACTGCACTGGGATGTGGTATTGGCCGTGATGAGTATGATCCGGACAAGACCCGTTATCACAACATCATCATCATGACGGATGCTGACGTCGACGGCTCGCACATTCGTACCTTGCTGTTGACTTTCTTTTTCCGTCAGATGCCTGAACTGATTGAGCGTGGCTATGTTTATATCGCCCAGCCTCCACTGTACAAGGTGAAGAAGGGTAAGCAAGAGCAGTATCTGAAAGATGAAGCTGCCCGTATCGAGTACCTGACGACTCAGGCACTGGATAACGCCAGCCTCTACTCTTCACCAGGTACTCCGGGTATGAGTGGTGAGCCTCTGGAGCGCCTGGTAAATCAGTATCGCGAAGTGGAAGCTGTGATTGAGCGTCTGTCTCTGCGTTATCCGCAAGTGGTGACAGACCGCATGATCTATCATCCGGCAATCAGCAATGAAATGTTGGCTAATGAAGCGACTATCAGCAAATGGTGCCAAGCCATGGTGGCTGATCTGACTGAGCGCGAGTCTTCTGGCATCCTCTATAGTGCCACTACTGTGATGGATCCTGAGCGCAATGTGTATTTGCCACAGATCACCATTCGTAAGCATGGCATTGATACCAATTATCTGTTCAGCTATGACTTCTTCCAATCTGCTGACTATCAGCGTATTGCCAAAATGGGCCAGGCGCTGGATGGTTTGGTTGAAGAAGGTGGCTACGTGCAGCGAGGTGAGCGCAGTAAAGAGGTCAGTTCCTTTGTGGAGGCACTAGAATGGCTGATGAGCGAGTCCAAGCGTGGCCTGTATATCCAGCGCTATAAAGGTCTGGGGGAGATGAACCCTGAGCAGTTGTGGGAAACCACTATGGATCCTGAACAGCGTCGTATGCTGCAAGTTACCATTGAAGACGCCATTGGTGCTGATCAGTTGTTCAACACTCTGATGGGTGATCAGGTTGAGCCCCGTCGTGACTTCATCGAAGCCAATGCACTAAATGCGACTCTAGACGTATAAAACGCCCACCCAAGAAAACCGGCCTCAGGCCGGTTTTTTTATGTTCAGAATTTCCGATGGCGTTCAATAGCCTAATTTATACTTAAAATGTTCCCTTGTTGGGGAGTTGACCAACTAATCAGGGAGCCGCGCCTTGCTTAAGAATATAATAAAGTATTTATTTAATGTTAAAGAAGACCACCAACTTAAAATGAGGATGTCTTCAAAATCAGCCAGCAAAAGGCGATTGGTCAACAGGCAAAACAGGCCACCAGGTCCAAACAGTATGCTCCTCAAACCAACCTGACTCATCTTCAGACAAGTAATGTTGATATAACAGCACTGTTGTACAGCCTGTTATTTCAGGCTAGCAAGGAATATTCCGGTGGTATCGCCAACAGGAACCTTTACTGAGTGTCGAGGTGCTTAAGCTGAGCAATTCACCGGCATACCGCCAGTCAGAAAGAAATTACCGGACTGTCACAGGCTGTTGTACAGCTAGGCAGGGACTAGCTCCGTCATATGGTCACCTCTTGTATGGTGAAAGATATAAAAGACATTAAGCCCATCTGCTTCCGTCGGTTTGGTGCTTAGATCTGGCGTCACTCTCAGCAGCTAGCTTGGCTGACAGGCCAATTTTAGAGGGGAAGAAAGCGGAAGATGCCTTTCTGAATGCAATATTACATGATGTCGGCAAAATTACTATTTTCAAAATTTTGGTTAATGCCTTTGCCAGCGCTGAGGAGGGGGAGGTGCCCTGTTCATCTCTGTTCCGTCAGGTGATGATTGCTCGCAGTCTGCTTCTCAGCGCCATGTTATCAGGGGGCTGGAATTTGTCCTGAAAACTATTAAAAAATTCTTTCCTAATTGGCTACTTGGATGGGAAGAAGCCTCAGAGAGGCATACCCAAGTTATCTGGCGTGCAAATTTGGTCAGCGAGATCTATATGCTCAATCAAGCAGGAATTATGGAACCCGATGTTCTGGCTGCTTTGCAGAAGAGGGCGTGGGTAATTCAGGATGAGTTTGATGCTCTCAGTATTCACCTGAAAGAGATCCAATAATCCGAGCATAAAAAACGCGCCATTTGGCGCGTTTTACTTTATCTGATAAG
Organism: Shewanella sp.; assembly: GCA_021462625.1. GTDB lineage: Bacteria > Pseudomonadota > Gammaproteobacteria > Enterobacterales > Shewanellaceae > Shewanella. Next base: position 12,969 of record JAJNAU010000035.1, on the reverse strand, counting down.
TAGTTATATCTAACCGGTCATCAATATTTGTTTAAGGTTGGATCACTGCAGCAGTGAGATATCAGCTATGTGCAGGAACTGCTTGCGCAGCTGATTCAGCAGCGCTAGGCGGTTGTTACGCAGTAACATATCATCAGCCATTACCATAACGTCTTCAAAGAAGGCGTCAACGGTATCACGCAGGCTGGCCAGTAATGCCAGCGCCTGCTGGTATTCTCCGGCGGCAAACAGCGGGGCCAACTGTGGCTGTAGCTCAGCTAGCTTGGCAGCCAATGCCTTCTCGGCCGATTCGATCAGCAATTCAGGCTTGATCTCTGTTGGCAGTTCGCTTTCCACCTTGGCCAAGATGTTGGATACGCGCTTGTTGGCAGCAGCCAGCGCAAGGGCCTCATCCATAGTGCGGAAGTGAGCCACAGCCAAGATGCGGGCGTCAAAGTCGGCTGGACGGGTTGGGCTGCGGGCCAGTACCGCCAGGATGACATCTGTGCTGATGCCCTTGTCTTGATACCAGGCACGGAAACGGGCCATCAGGAATTCCAATATCTCTTCAGCAGCATTGGCGTTGGTGAGGTTACCACCGTGCAGCTCGATGCCTTTGTCAATCAGGTCAACCAGATCCAGTGGCAGCTTGTTCTCTACGATGATACGTAGTACCCCAATGGCAGCACGACGCAGGGCAAATGGATCCGCAGCGCCTTTCGGTGCCTGACCTATGCCGAAGATACCTGTCAGGGTATCCAGCTTTTCAGCCAGAGCGACAGCGCAGGAAACTCCGGCAGTCGGTACGGTATCACCGGAGAATTTGGGCTTGTACTGCTGTTCCAGTGCCATGGCCACAGCTTCGCTTTCACCGTCCAAACGGGCATAGTGCATACCCATGGTGCCCTGGGTGTCGGTAAACTCCATCACCATGTTGGTCATCAGGTCGGCTTTGGACAGCAGACCGGCGCGTTCGGCATCGGCCACATCGGCGTCAATACTGGCAGCGATAAAGCCGGCCAGCTTGGAGATGCGCTCAACTCGGGCCTTCAGGGTGCCTAGCTTATGCTGGAATACTACGGTTTCCAGGCTTGTTAGACGGGATTCCAGAGTCTGCTTCTTGTCAGTGTTGAAGAAGAACTCGGCGTCAGCCAGACGTGGACGCACCACTTTTTCGTTACCAGAGATAACCTGCTGAGGGTATTTGGAAACAATGTTGGATACGAAGATAAAGTTAGGCAGCAGCTTGCCTTCCTTGTCGAACACAGGGAAGTACTTCTGGTCGCCTTTCATGGTGTATACCAGGGCTTCAGCCGGTACTGCCAGGAATTTCTCTTCGAAGGAGGCAGTCAGTACCACTGGCCATTCAACCAGAGAGGTCACTTCTTCCAGCAGATCGTCTTCGATATCCGGGATGCCACCGATTTGCTTAGCGGCTTTCTCGGCATCGGCCTTGATCAGTGCCTTACGGGCCTCGTAATCAGCCATAACCTTGCCGCGCTCCAGCAGGGTGGGCAGGTAGTTGTCGGCATGGTCCAGCTCAAAGCTGGCTTCACCCATAAAGCGGTGACCACGAATGGTGCGGGCAGATTCAATACCCAGCAGCTCTCCGGCAACCAGCTCGTCATCCATCAGCATGGTGACTGTGTGTACAGGGCGGATAAATTGGGTTTTGTTGGCACCCCAGCGCATTGGCTTGGGAATTGGCAGCTTATCCAGAGCGCGCTGTGCCATAGCAGGTATCAGATTGCTGGTTTGTGCACCCTCTACCTTGGCACGGTAAACCAGCCATTCTCCTTTATCGGTGGCCAGACGCTCAGCTTGGTCGACGCTAATGCCGTTACCACGAGCCCAGCCTTCAGCGGCCTTGGTTGGGTGACCTTCAGCATCAAAAGCGGAGCTGACAGCCGGGCCACGTTTTTCAACAATTTTGTCTTCCTGAGCCACGGCCAGGCCATCGATTTTCAGGGCCAGACGACGTGGAGCGGCAAACCACTGGCTGTTTTCAAATGCCAGATCGGCCTTGTTCAGCTCTTCGGTGAAGTTAGCCAGAAAAGATTCGGCCAGTATACGCAGCGCTTTTGGTGGCAGTTCTTCAGTGCCGATTTCAATCAGTAGGTTTTGATATTTCATTGATATTACCTCTACTTACACATCGGGAAGCCCAGTGCCTCGCGGGACTGGTAATAAGCTTCTGCCACGGCTTTGGCCAGGGTACGTACGCGCAGGATATAGCGCTGACGCTCGGTCACAGAGATGGCGTGACGGGCATCCAGCAGGTTGAAAGCGTGAGAGGCTTTCATCACTTGCTCGTATGCTGGCAGAGGTAATGGAGTGTCCAGAGACAGCAGGTGCTGACACATCTTTTCGCACTCATCGAATGTTTGGAACAGAAAGTCCACGTTGGCGTGCTCGAAGTTGTAGGTAGACTGTTCTACTTCGTTCTGGTGGAACACATCACCATAGGTAATGCGACCCATAGGACCGTCGGTCCATACCAGGTCATAAACACTGTCTACGCCCTGAATGTACATGGCCAGACGTTCCAGACCATAGGTGATTTCACCTGTTACCGGAGAGCACTCCAGACCACCCACTTGCTGGAAGTAAGTGAACTGAGTCACTTCCATGCCGTTCAGCCACACTTCCCAGCCCAGACCCCAGGCACCCAGAGTCGGGGATTCCCAGTTATCTTCTACAAAGCGGATATCGTGCACCTGAGTGTCGATTCCCAGCGCTTCCAAAGAGCCCAGGTACAGTTCCTGAATGTTGTCAGGAGAAGGCTTGAGCACGACCTGGAACTGGTAGTAGTGCTGCAGACGGTTAGGGTTGTCACCATAACGACCATCGGTAGGACGACGGGAAGGCTGCACATAAGCGCTGCTCATTGGCTCAGGGCCCAGAGAACGCAGGAAGGTTTGCTGATGGAATGTACCAGCACCCACTTCCATGTCTAAAGGTTGGACAATGGCACAGCCCTGCTGCGCCCAATATTCCTGCAGGGTCAGGATAAAACCCTGGAATGTTTTCACGTCGTGTTTGCTAGTCATATTACTGCTGTCAGGCTGTATATAGAAAATGGTTCAGATTATACCTTGTGGATGGAGTCTTATGTAGGTTAATTTTTAACGGATTAGCCCACAAAACCTGTCTTGGGCAGGGGACACTTGATTGGACTTTTATATGTCGTAAATTTGGTCCAAATATTTGTCTGCTTACTCTTTCACAGGAGCCGGAATGTTAGAGCCAAAACGTTGCACCTGGGTCAGCAGTGATCCCCTATATCTGGAATACCACGACAAAGTTTGGGGCCGACCTGTTTATGATGACCGGGAGTTGTTCGCCAAGCTCTGTCTTGATGGTCAACAGGCGGGTTTATCATGGTTAACCATACTAAAGAAACAAGAGAACTATGAAGAGGCTTTTGCTAGTTTTAATCCATATAAAATTGCTGAGTTTGATCAGTATAAGGTGGAGGAGTTACTGCAGAACCCCGGGATCGTGCGTAACCGTCTTAAGGTAAATTCCATCATTCAGAATGCCAGGGCTTTTGTTGCCTTTGTTGATGATGGTAATGATTTCAGCAAGTTTTTGTGGGACTTTGTTGGTGGTGCTCCAATTCAGAACAGTTTCAGTCGGGATGAGGCTCTACCGGCTCAAACCTTAGAGTCTGAAGCCATGTCAAAGGCCCTGAAGAAGTTGGGCTTCAATTTTGTCGGCCCCACAATTGCTTATGCTTTTATGCAGGCTGTGGGTATGGTGAACGATCATCTCATCGATTGTCACTGTTATCAGGAGTGCAAAGCGCTGGGAGAGGGGGAGTCGTGGTAACCATTCACCATAAACCTGATGTCAACCCCGGGGGCAGGCAGAGTCGCTTGCTGGTCTCTGCTGATCTATCCAAACAAGAATATTCAGGTCAGTCTCAGGTTAGGTTGTTGAGCATAGACAATCAAGTGATCGCTGGATTCAAATAGGGGTTCAAGCTACTCGGGATAAATAAAAAGGAGTGTTCCACGTGGAACACTCCTTTTTATTTTTAGCTTGCTGAACCAGATGGTAATCAACTCACTGGTTTATTTGAAAGCCAAATAGAGCAACCCATTACTTGTCTTCGAAGAAGAAAGGTTGACGTTCGCGCTTGTCGCCATTCAACTCATTCATGGTTTCGGCATCATAAAGTTTTCCGTTCACCATTGTGTAGCTGACCTTGTCAGTCACCCGAATATTTTCCAATGGGTTACCATCAATAACGATTAGGTCAGCCAGTTTTCCTGGTGTCAGCGAACCAATCTGATGATCCATGGCAAAGTGCTTGGCCGGATTGATGGTGGCTGTTTTCAGCGCTTCAAGATTACTCATTCCCCCTTGGGCAAACATCCAGATCTCCCAGTGAGCCCCCAGACCTTCACGCTGACCATGTGCACCAATGTTGGATTTGATCCCCAGCTCGTTTATCTCGTTAGCGATACGAACCACATTGAAATGGTTATAGTGCTCATCGGGTGCTGTAGTGCGACGCATAGAACGGGCATCCAACAGGTCGCCCGGAACATACTTGGACAGGCGAGGGTGCGCCCACACTTCTGTCTTATCGTACCAATAGTTCTCACCTGCGATACCGCCATAGGCCACGTTCAGAGTCGGAGTGTAGCCAACCTCAGTTTGACTCCAGAACTGCTTAATGTCGTTATAGATGGCTGCCGCAGGCAAGGAATGTTCGATACCTGTATGGCCATCGGTAATCATTGTCAGGTTGTGCTGCATCAAACTGCCACCCTCAGGTACAACCATCATCTCAAGTTCACGGGCTGCCGCTATTACTTGCTGACGCTGATTACGTCGTGGCTGGTTATAACTCTTCACACTGAAGGAGCCCACCTTCTTCAGGCGTTCAAGATGAAACTTGGCATCATCCAGTGAATCAACATGGGAGGTGTATCCCGGTAGGTTAGCACCATACAAAATGGTTCCGGTACTGAATATCCGTGGACCAGCAATTTTGCCAGCTTTCTGCAGTTCCGAAGCGGCAAAAATTTCTGTCGTGTCATTGGATGGATCATGAATTGAGGTAACACCAAAGGTGAGCCCTGAGTATAGCTCCCAGTTTTGCTGAGGGATTATTTCATTTTCGCCCTGAGCACCATGGGCATGGGCATCAAATAAGCCAGGCAGTATGGTCTTGCCGGTGATGTCATAAACAGTGGCGCCATCCGGAATATGGGTATTGTTGTCTCCCACGGCTACAATCTTGTTGTCTTTAACCACAACAACGCCATTCTGAATAACGATATTGTTTTCCGGCCCATCCATTGTTACTACCTGTCCACCAACAAACGCGATTGTTCCACGTGGAACATCTGCTTTCTGCTCGAAACCTATAGCCGTAACTGTTGGTTTGGCTTCCTCTTCTGATTGGTAGCCAGTATCAACTTTGGCTTGATACAAGTCAGGCCCCAGCGTCCAATACAGAGAGTTGTTGTTGCCACCCCAGCTGATGCTTTCACCGGCACGAACACTGAGTTGCGTGACAGGCAGGTTGTTGGCTTTAGGGCCTATTTCTACAGTCTCACCATGCTTGGCAAATGGGGTGACGAACACTTTGAAGCGTTCAGCGAAAGCCAGGTGCTCACCGTTAGGGCTGATGCGGAACTCTGTGGCATGCTTGCTGGTGTAATGGGTGCGCTTCTCATGACCATTGATATTGATGGAGGAGAACTGAGGAGTCTTGCCGGACTCCATGAAATAGACGCGTTCATTGTCATCACCGAACTGAGGCTGGAAGCCTGAGGCGGTAATTTTGGTCAGGCCATCGCCTTTGAGGTCGACCCAGTAGAGCCCTGGGTTGGTAGACCAGGTCTTTGGAGTGATGTAGCCACCCTTGGCTTTACGGAAAACCACAGCTTTGCCGTCGGGGCTGAAGGTTGGCTCAACATACTTACCCGGCTCTTCAGTCAGAGTGGTGACCCGCTTACGGCGAACATCAATGACTTTGACGCTGCCCTGATCCTGATCATTCCAGGTGGTAAACACTATGCGTTTGCCATCACGGGACCACTGGGGGAATAGCTCATGTTGGTTATCATCCAACTTGGTCAGACGCTTCACATCGCCTTCGGGTAACGACTTAATCCAGAGCTTACCCAGCGCTTCGTATACTACTCGTTTGCCATCCGGTGATACCTGAGTCATGCGCAGCATTTTTACCGGGAACTCAGATTCATCCAGATTCTGGGTATAACGTACGGCAGGCTGGACATCCATCTTGGTTTCTACCGCAAATGGGATTTGCTCGATCTCTTTGTTGCTTAGACTCAGCTTATTGATTTTGCCCTTGGCCCAAAACAGGATTTCATCGCTGTCGGGGGTCCAGGACATAGTTGGATAAACACCGTGGATTGCCCAGGTTTCCTGCATATCGCGGTCCAGCTCACCAAAGAGTTTTTGGGTTTCGCCAGACTTAAGATCAAGAAGATAGAGTGAGGACTGGAAGCCATCACGCTTAATATAAGCCAACTTGTTTCCATCCGGACTCGGCGTTGGGCGGATGGCGCCGCCTGTTCCTTGGATCAGGACTTCAATATCACCAGTTTGGGTATCGTAACGTTTAATTTTGTAGATCCCTTTCACAGAATCCTTGGAATAGTGAAAGGTCTTGCCCGGAGTCGCATCCTGACTGAAGTAGATGTAACGACCATCTGGAGAGTAGGCGGGCTCACCTAGGTCTTTCTGTTCATTGGGGCGCTCAGTTAATTTAACACCTGTACCTCCGGCAACATGGTACAGCCAGACTTCACCGGCACCTAGGCTGCGGCTGGCGGTAAAATGTTTACGGGCAACCAGATACTGGGCGTCTGGGCTCCATGCCGGGCTATTCAGCAGACGGAAGGTTTCTGTGGTAACTGCTCTGGGGTTATTGCCATCTGCATCCATAACCCAGATGTTGTCACCACCATCTTCGTCAGAAGTAAAAGCGATATATTTACCATCAGGACTGTACACAGGTTGCATCTGCCAGGCGATACCACTGTCGAGTACCTCAGCTTTACCACCTTTGGCCGGAATACGATAGATGTCACCCAGCAGGTCGAAGACTATGTATTTACCGTCCGGGGACATGGACAGGTTCATCCATGTCCCTTCATCAACATTGATAGTGACTTGCTCCAGTGGGGCATTGGCGGGCGCATTGACTTGCCAGACCTGCGAAGGCTCACTGGCAGCCATAGAGGCACTGCCAAATGTCATCGCCAGTACCAGGCTGATAGGCTTGAATTTTGAGGGGATCATATAAGCTTTCCTGCTTTTTATTTTCGTTATCTCCGGTTTGGAATGACCGGCTTTGCGTGGGTTATTTGATGAACTGTGCGGAATATTCCCTGCCGCGTTGAAGTTATCTCATAATTTAGTCGAGTTGAGTACCCAAACCGGTAACAACTTGGTGTCAAAATATTAAAGGTAATGGAAGAAAAAAGGACCCCTTAAAGGAGTCCTTAATTAGCGGAGAGGTTGGCTTTGATCGCTGTTAAGCCGCAGTAACGTCGTCCATTACCGTGATTTGACCCGGCTCAATAACCCGGCAAGTGACGCCGCCGCGCCACTCCACCGCAAGTGCAGCTTCGAGCCCGGGGCAGGCCATTTCCATCTTCTTGCATGGGGCGGTTTCACCGGTGACTTCCAATATCAGATCGCCAATAATAAGTTGCTTGCCTACATAGCTTGCATTGAACTTAATGCCATCCACCATGATATTGGCTCGACGAACGGTCCAGGGAAGCTCATGTTTTACTTGATCACAGGCAGCTTGCCATTGCTGTCTGGACATCAGCGTAACCTGACGCTTTCCCGGTTTGCCGTAGATATCCTGAGCTACACCTGACTCCTTGGTGACCAATGCGCTCTGAACTTCAAGCATGGCTCCCTGTTTTTTTGTTTTGAAAGCAATAGCAATAACCTGTGGCATATCAAATTCCTAATGAAAGTCCTTTTTTTATCAGATAACGATAGGGCAGTGCATCCGTTTGACTGGCTATCAGAGTGTGATCCATGAACTGGCAGAAGCTGGGGATATCACGGGTAGTAGCCGGATCATCGGCAATAATCAGCAAGGTTTCTCCTTCAGCCATGTGGCGAACTGTTTTTCGCACCATCATGACAGGTTCCGGACACCTTAGTCCCAATGCATCCAATTGATGTTGAGCTGATTCATATAGGTCGCTCATATTACCTCTATTAAGCGGGCTTACTATCGCCCAATATTACTGCAGTACCAGTGATAAACCAAGGTAAGGGGAAAGGTTCCACGTGGAACACCATAACATTCAGAAGTGCTGAGCCCTTGATGACAGACTTTTCTGTAGGATTTGGTGTTTTACTTCAGTTGTTGGTCTGGCTAATTTTGCGGATGATAATGCTGGGCCCCGCGGTATCTTGGTAAATGATGCCGAAACGGTTCTCTAATTCTTCCATTATTACTGTTTACACTGAAATTTATGCAGAATAAAGAACTCAGGGAGTGCTACTCTGTTGTGGTCTCAGGATAAGGAGTTCCATCGCCACCAATCTCAAAGCATAGGTCACTTTCAATTACAATGGTCCTGATGACTCTGATAGTTGGCAGGGTATCTCATCTCGCATGCCGTTAATATCATTTACTTATTGGATGTTATCTATGTCTGTATAAATGGCTGTCAATGGAACATCGTGGCGTTGGCTACGGGCGATCAGCTTAATGATTTGATTGTTCTGAAAATTAGTGGCTGTTTGTTTAGGTGCAAGTCTGTACAGTCGACTCCGGTGATGTTGCAGTCATCAAAGGAAGGTGCGTACAAGTCTTCACACCGGTCTGGCTTTTGGTTGCGGAATTAATTCAAGGCATTTGTCTGCAGGCATGCCTGGGCCTGTCAGGGCGACTCCTTCAAATTTACATAACGCAGAAATGCAGCGGCTACTAGCGCCCCTTGGAGCGCAACTTACAGCCGCATCTGCAGCGATGCAGCTGTTGCAAAGGACTAGACCATTCGCTGCGACATCTGCTTACTGTAAGCTTACGCAGAGCACCCATGGGACTTATTCGCATCTTCCAGGTAAGATTCTGTTAGACATTAATTTCATATGCAAACGTGAGTTAATTTACTGTTTTATAGTAAGTTTTTAAGGTTGGATACTTTTATATTGTCAATTTCTCAAATAGCGAGTAAAGAAAAAGCCGGCTTTAACGCCGGCTTTGTTGATACAGGTTTGGGTTAGACTCGCTCAAATACTGTTGCGATCCCCTGGCCAAGACCGATACACATGGTTGCCAGTCCAAACTGAGCGTCCTGGTGTTCCATCAAGTTGATTAGGGTAGTTGAAATACGAGCGCCTGAGCACCCAAGTGGGTGGCCCAGCGCGATGGCGCCACCGTTGAGATTGACTTTCTCATCAACCAACTCCAGCAGTCCCAAATCTTTTACGCAGGGCAGAGATTGCGCTGCAAAGGCTTCATTCAGCTCAATGACGTCCATATCCTGCATTGTCAGGCCTGTCCGGGCTAGCGCCTTTTGGGTGGCTGGGACTGGACCATAGCCCATAATGGCTGGATCACAGCCTGCCACTGCCATCGATCTGACACGAGCCCGTATGGTCAAACCGAGTATCCTGGCTTTTTCTTCCTCCATCACCAGCATGGCAGCTGCACCATCCGACAGGGCGGATGATGTGCCAGCAGTGACCGTGCCATTGACCGGATCGAATACTGGTCTTAAAGCTGCAAGAGACTCTATGGACGTTTCCGGGCGGACTACTTCGTCATAATCCACTTTAATAAGTGCTCCATTGGCATCGTGCCCCTCGATGGCGTAAATCTCGTTGGCAAAACGACCTTCAAGAGTAGCGGCATGTGCCCTCTGGTGAGAGCGAACGGCAAACTGATCTTGCATTTCTCTGCTGATATTATGCATTTTTCCCAGCATTTCGGCAGTCAATCCCATCATTCCGGAGGCTTTAGCGACGTTATTGGCAAGCCCAGGATGAAAGTCGACACCATGATCCATCGGAACGTGGCCCATATGTTCCACACCACCGATGATGAAAGTATCGCCCATGCCGGTCATAATTGCGCGGGATGCCTGATGCAGAGCCTCCATGGATGAACCACACAGGCGATTGACTGTGACCGCGCCAGCCTGTTTTGGGATACCGGCAAGTAAAGAAGCATTGCGGGCAATATTAAAACCCTGTTCCAGCGTTTGCTGTACACATCCCCAAATCACATCTTCAATATCATTGGGGTCTACCTGTGGATTACGCAACAGCAGTGCTTTCATCAGTTCGGCAGACAGGGTCTCGGCACGTACATTACGGAAAACGCCCGCTTTTGAGCGTCCCATGGGAGTTCGGATACAGTCGACGATTACGGCTTGTTTCATTTTAAAATTCCTTTCCCTGTTAACCCGCCTGATAGTAGCTGCCATTGTTGGCGGCTAGTTCGCGCATCTTGTCTGTCACCTGATACAGCCCACCAAGATGAGCGTATTGATCTGCCAGCGCTACAAAGTTGGCTACGCCCATAGTATCCAGATAGCGGAATACACCACCACGGAATATGGGGAATCCCAGTCCATAAATCAGTCCCATGTCGGCCTCTGCCGGCGAAGCAATGATGCCTTCTTCCAGACAGCGCACGGTTTCAATAATCAAGGGGATCATGGTGCGGGCGATAATCTCATCATTGCTAAATGCCTTGGTATCACCATATTCAGCTGCTAGCATGCTTATTGCGTCCGGATCCATTTCCTTTTTCGGCTTACCACGTTTATCAGTGGTGTAGCTGTAAAACCCCATTCCATTTTTCTGACCAAGGCGGTTGTTTTCGAACATAATATCTATCGCATCGCGATCAGATTTACCCATGCGTTCAGGAAAGCCTTCCGCCATTACGGCCTGAGCGTGATGACCGGTGTCCAGACCAACCACATCCAGTAAATAAGCAGGGCCCATGGGCCAGCCAAATTGCTTTTCCATGACTTTATCTATCGCCGCAAAGTCGCCACCATCTGCCAGCAAGCCATTGAAACCAGCAAAGTAGGGGAACAGGACACGGTTAACGAAGAAGCCCGGGCAATCATTTACTACGATAGGAGTTTTACCCATTTTGCTAGCATAAGCCACCACAGTAGCAATAGTTTCCTCAGAGGTATGTTCACCACGGATTACTTCAACCAACGGCATACGGTGAACCGGGTTAAAGAAGTGCATGCCACAGAACTGAGCCGGACGCTTCAGCCCCTGGGCAAGCAAATTGATGGAGATGGTTGAAGTATTTGATGCCAGAATGGCCTGCTCACCGACTTTATCTTCAACTTCGGCGAGCACCATGGCTTTAATCTTTGGATTTTCTACCACAGCTTCTACCACCACATCGGCGTGACCGACTGGCGCGTAGTCCAGCGCAGGAGTGATGTTATTAAGCACATGAGCCATTTTAGCTGGCGTTGAGCGACCGGTTTCCACCTGTTTTGCCAGCAGCTTGGCTGCTTCTCCCAAGCCCAAGTCCAATGCGGCCTGGGCAATGTCTTTCATAATGATGGGGGTGCCTTTACTGGCACTTTGATAGGCAATACCGCCCCCCATGATGCCGGCCCCCAAAACAGCGGCCTGATTAACTGGCTTAGCTAATTTAGCTGCTTTTTTGGCTTTGCCTTTAACAAACTGGTCATTCAGGAACAGTCCAATCAACGCCGTCGCTACATCGGTTTTGGCCAGCTGAACAAATGCCTTGTGTTCAACTTTCAACGCTTCTGCGCGGCCCATTGCTGCTGCGGCTTCGATGACATTCACCGCCGCCATGGGCGCGGGGTAATGTTTGCCTGCCAACTGCAGCACCATTCCCTTGGCAGTGGTAAAGCTCATCAGTGCTTCCAGTTTTGGCAAAGTCAGTGGTGACTGTTTACGCTTACGGCGGGATTGCCAATCTAGGCGTTGATTTACCGCATTCATGAGCATCTGCTGCGCCGCACTTTCCAGCATATCCGGTGCAACCACTGCATCCAGAGCGCCGACAGCTAAAGCCGCTTTTGGCTTTTGCTCCTTACCTGAGGTAATCCATTCCATGGCATTGTCAGCTCCGATAACACGTGGAAGACGAACTGTGCCACCAAATCCAGGAATGATGCCGAGTTTGGTTTCAGGTAAACCGATGCGGGCTGTGGTGTCTGCAATGCGCATATCAGTGGCAAGGATGGTTTCACAACCACCGCCAAGAGCAAATCCCCTGATTGCAGATACGGTTGGGAAGGGCAGATCTTCGAGTTTGTTGAATACTGAGTTAGCTTGCACCAGCCAGTTCAGCAGAACTTCATCATTTTGGGAAAACAGCCCGAGAAATTCGGTAATGTCGGCACCGACAATAAATGAGTCTTTGCCACTGATCAGCAGCAGACCTTGCACTGAACCGTTGGCGAGCAGTGCATCGAGAGCCTGATCGAGGGACTCCAGGGTTTCCCGGTCGAATTTATTGACGGAACCTGGGGCATTAAAGCACAGACGTGCGACCTGGTTGTCCAGTAACTCAACCTGAATCGTGGGACTTTGGTAGATCATTTGCTTGCATCCTTATTGCTGAGGCGGGTTTTAGCAGCTTGGCTCAGTCGAATGGGTTACCTTTCAGCAAAGCATCGACAGAGGTTTATTGGCCTTGTTACCCTGTCCATCTGTTTTGCAACGCGGTCATGGTTTGACCTGCTGCAGCTCAGTGTGCTTCCAAAAGGAACAAATTTCAACACCCAATTTAAACGATCGTTTAACTTTAATTACTTATCAGAAATGTATTGCCCCTGACACACTTCCGGTATCCTGGATTTGTAGAAGTCGGTGGGAAATACCTGAACATTATTAGGGTCAGTTGACCTTTGAAGATGTTTTTTTGCAGCACTTTGTCGTTGTTTTATACAAAGCAACGCGATTGTGGTGTAGTTGTTCTACATAAATGAGCGTTAATGCAGTAGAAAG
>JAJNAU010000034.1 GCA_021462625.1 Shewanella sp. | reverse complement strand
TTTTTGCAGCGTTTTGTCGTTGTTTTATACAAAGCTACGCGATTAAATCGTGTCTAGAACGAGCAAAATTCAACCATGAAAGGTCAACAGCCCCTGGTCTGCGCAGTGCAGACTAATCGACAGAATTTGCAACTTAGGGCGCAAGAGTGCCTGAAGTGCACAGAGTGAGTAACTATGTTTACCGGCATTATTGAAGCAGTAGGGACTATTCGGCAGATCCAGCGTCGTGGCGATGATATTCGCCTGACCGTGGCCAGCGGCAAGCTGGATTTGAGTGACATCAAGCTGGGTGACAGTATCGCCACCAATGGCGTATGTCTGACGGTAGTTGAACGTCTGGCCGATGGTTATGTCGCCGATGTGTCAGCGGAAACCGTGGCGCTGACCGGTTTTAATCGTTATCAGGTGGGCACCAAAGTCAACCTAGAAAAGGCGGTGACCCCAACCACGCGTTTGGGTGGACACATGGTGTCTGGCCATGTGGATGGCATTGCCACTGTAATGGAGCGCAGTCACCGCGGCACGGCGATTGAGTTTTGGCTAGAGGCGCCGGCTGAGCTGGCCCGTTATATTGCGCATAAAGGCTCCATCACTATCGACGGTGTCAGCCTGACCACCAATGAGGTGGACGGCAAATGTTTTCGTCTGACCATAGTGCCCCACACCGCCAGTGAAACGACATTGCTGGATTTGCAGGCCGATAGCCAGGTCAATATCGAGGTGGATCTGGTGGCCCGGTATCTGGAGCGGCTGATAAGCGCAAAGGACGATGATAAATCTGCCGCTGGCGTCACCATGGAGCTGCTGGCCCGCGCTGGTTTTATGCGTTAATCAACAGTATTTGAGTCAAATCTTCTTACAATGCTGGGAGTGTCTCCTTCCAGTCAAAGCAAAATAAAGGTCTAACAATGGCGCTACATACAATCGAAGAGATCATTGAGGATATCCGTCAGGGGAAAATGGTCATCCTGATGGATGATGAAGACAGGGAAAATGAAGGTGATCTCATCATGGCCGCCGAGATGGTGACCCCGGAAGCGATTAACTTTATGGCGACCCACGGTCGTGGTCTGATTTGCCAGACCATGACCCGAAGCCGTTGTCAGCAGCTGAATCTGCCGCTGATGGTCAGTAATAACAATGCCCAGTTTTCTACCAACTTTACTGTGTCTATCGAGGCTGCTGAGGGCGTGACCACGGGGATCAGTGCCCACGACCGCGCTGTGACTGTTAAAGCCGCAGTGGCCAAAGATGCCAATGCATCGGATCTGGTACAACCTGGTCACATCTTCCCGCTGATGGCTCAGGAAGGTGGCGTGCTTATTCGTGCCGGTCACACAGAAGCCGGTTGTGATCTAGCCCGTCTGGCCGGGTTTGAACCCTCAGGTGTGATTGTTGAAATTCTCAATGAAGACGGCACCATGGCCCGTCGTCCAGACCTGGAAATCTTCAGCGAGAAGCATGGCATCAAGATTGGTACCATCGCCGACCTTATCGAATATCGCAACAACACAGAAACCACTGTGGTGCGTGAGTCTGAGTGTCAGCTGCCAACTCGCTATGGTGACTTCACCATGGTGACCTTCCGCGACACAATTGATAATCAGCTGCACTTCGCCATGGTGAAGGGTGAGATTACCGAAAACGTGCTGGTGCGCGTACACCTGCCTAGCATCTTCAATGACCTGCTGTTCTCTAAGCGTAACCAAAGCCGCAGCTGGCCGCTGGATCTGGCGATGGAACGCATTGCCGGTGAGGGCGGTGTACTGGTGTTGCTGGGCAATGAAGAGACCACTGATGACCTGCTGGCCAAGGTGCGCGCTTTTGAAGCTGAGGATAAAGATGCCCAGCCGGTTGCCGCCAAGTGGCAGGGCACTTCCCGCCGCGTGGGTGTGGGGTCACAGATCCTGGCTAGCCTGGGCGTGACCAAAATGCGCCTGCTGAGCTCCCAGAAGCGTTATCACAGCCTGTCTGGTTTTGGTCTGGAAGTGACTGAATACGTTTCAGAATAAGATTTACATTGGGCATCGTCCCGACCTGTTCGGAGGCGCTGCCAGATGGGAAAACCGAATTTCACTTTTTAAGAAAAATTGCATAGAGCTTGGGTGGAAAGCCTGTGGTATCATACCGCCACTTTTCGCCCCGAGCCCGGGTGCTATAGCAATAGGTAAGATAATGAACTTAGTTCAAGGTAATATCGAAGCGAAAAATGCCAAGGTGGCAATTGTTGTTTCACGTTTCAACAGCTTTCTGGTTGAGAGCCTGTTGGAAGGGGCGATTGACACGCTGAAGCGCTTTGGTCAGGTAGCTGATGAAAACATCACTGTTGTCCGTGTTCCTGGTGCGTTTGAGCTGCCATTGGCTGCACGTCGAGTCGCTGCCAGTGGAAAATTTGATGGTATCATTGCGCTGGGTGCAGTGATCCGTGGCGGTACGCCGCACTTTGATTTCGTTGCAGGTGAATGTAACAAAGGTCTGGCTCAGGTTTCTTTGGAGTTCGACGTACCCGTATCTTTCGGCGTACTGACTACAGATACCATTGAGCAGGCGATTGAACGTTCAGGTACCAAGGCCGGTAACAAAGGTGGCGAAGCTGCCCTGGGTCTGCTGGAAATGGTCAATGTGCTGCAACAACTTGAACAACAGCTGTAATTAGTAGGAAATCCAATGAAGCCTTCTGAGCGCCGTAAGGCCCGCCGTCTAGCACTGCAGGCCGTCTATTCATGGCAATTGAGCGGTAACAACGTCGCTGATGTGGAACATCAGTTTCTGACTGGGCAGAACCTGGACGGTGTTGATATTGCTTATTTCCGTGAACTGTTTGCGGGCGCTGCAACCAAAACTGCGCAATTGGACGAGATATTGATCCCTTTCCTTGAACGTCCTCTGGATGAAGTGGATCCAATCGAGAAAGCCATTTTGCGTTTGGCCGCCTTTGAACTAACCTTCCGTAAGGATGTTCCGTTCAAGGTAGTGATCAACGAAGCTATCGAGTCTGCCAAGACCTTCGGTGCTGAAGATGGTCATAAGTTTGTCAATGGTATTCTCGACAAGCTGGTTGCACGTAAGTAACAGATAAAACGGTATCCTCTGGATACCGTTTTTCTATGGATTGCTCCGGTAATTTACAGTGAAAGAATTTCAACTGATCGAACATTTCTTCAGCGGACGAGGCCCCCTGCGCCGCGATGTCTTGCTTGGGATTGGTGACGATTGTGCGCTAGTACAACCCGCTGCCAATAAATCTCTGGCGATTTCCGTCGACACTTTGGTTGAAGGTGTTCATTTTCTGGTCGATATGCCCGCCGAAGCGTTGGGTTATAAAGCGCTGGCGGTAAACCTCTCTGATCTGGCTTCTATGGGCGCCGAACCTGCCTGGATGACATTAGCGCTGACTCTGCCTCAGGCTGATGAGCCGTGGCTGCGCCGATTCTCTGAAGGCTTGCTGGAAGCTGCGGATTACTATGGCATTGCCCTGATAGGTGGCGATACCACCCGAGGGCCCAAGTCTATTACCATTACCGTTAATGGCCAGTTGCCCGAAGGTAAGGCCCTGACCCGCAGCGGTGCCAAAGCCGGTGATTGGATTTATGTCACCGGTACTCTGGGGGATTCCGCATTGGGTCTGCAATTGCTGCAGGGTAAGCGTGATGCCAGAACTGAGCATCGTAACTTTCTGATCGGCCGCCACTACCGCCCAACTCCAAGGGTGTTGGCGGGGCAGTATCTGCGTGGTCTGGCCTCCAGTGCCATCGATTTGTCTGATGGACTGGTTTCCGATATTGGTCATGTGCTCAAAGCCTCAGGTGTGGGCGCAGTGATTAAGGTGGAAAATCTGCCGCTGTCCCAGGCGATGTGCGATACGGTTGCCCCTGAAACAGCATTCAGTTTGGCGCTGACCGGCGGTGAGGACTATGAATTGCTGTTTACTGTGCCCGAGGCGCAGAAGGGGGCACTGGAAACCTCGCTCAGTCAAAGCGGTGTCAAATTTGTCCGTATCGGTCAGGTTTGTGCCGGCAGCCAGTTGAAGTTGCTCAGGGATGGCGAGCCATTTATACCGGAATATCTCGGGTTTGAGCATTTTTAGATGAAATTGTTTGCAAAAGATGAGGCTCTGGATCGCCTGTCATTGTCTAATCCGGTGCACTTTTTGGCACTTGGCTTCGGCAGTGGTTTGGCTGCCAAAGCGCCGGGAACTTTTGGTACGCTCGCGGCCATTCCTCTGTATCTGGTGTTGGCTGCGCTGGGGCTGAGTTGGTATCTGGTCGTTACTGCTGTGGTAACTCTGACAGGCATTTATATCTGCGGGAAAGCGTCTAAGGATATGGGTGTGCATGATCACGGTGCCATTGTCTGGGATGAAGTGGCCGGGCTGCTGATCACCATGATTGCCGCGCCACCCGGTTGGCCATGGCTGGTCGCGGGTTTTGTTCTGTTCCGCATTTTTGATATTCTCAAACCTTGGCCAATCTGTATCCTGGATGCCAAAGTCCATGGAGGTCTGGGTATCATGGCGGATGATGTGTTGGCTGGAGTGTTTGCGTTTGGCTGCATGCAATTGCTGATATATTGTTTTGCCTAAACTGGCCAGACTGAGTATTGAACCCGCTCATTGAGCGGTTTTTTTATGAACCCAAATTTTTATTCTTTGTCGAAATCTACTCTGAGCAAGACTTGCAAATGATAATTACTTGCAAATGAGAATTCATTGCAATAAGTTTTACTCTAACTGATATTGTGTTTTCCGAGCGGGTTATAGATAGCAGTACGCTGACTTTTAACACAATGCACAGGATCGCAGATTGGAGGAGATGGAGGAGATAAAGATGAGTGCTAGAAAAGCGGGATTCTGGAATATTTTGCTATCGATAGCATTTGGCGCTGCCATTGTCTTAATGTCGATTGCTGTGGAAGATCAGGAGCTTGTCACCACTGCCATGTTGGTTATGGTCGGCATCTGGTTTGTTCCTTTCGCCTGGTTGGCTAGCCGGGGACAGGGTGAGGAACATTAGTGTGTCACTTTAATAGATTGAGTTAAAGTCCCTCCATCGCGGGGACTTTTTTATAGCATTCAGTGTACCTGGCTGAACCTTGGACGGCCTCTGAGCTTGGTTGTGATGCCCTGGTCTCTAAGTATCGGCATAAGCAGCGTGGAGATGGATGGCCAGCTGATTAATAAAAAGGAGCCTTCAGGCTCCTTTTTCAGTTTACTTCTGAAGCTGTGCCAGCACGTAATCCAGTCCCGCAGTGACAGCAGCCACCTGAGCGTTGTTGCACTTATCGGCAGTAACGCCCGGACTGTCCGGATACACTTCTGTGGTGGTGCAGTACTGGCAATCGGTTACGCCGGCGCACAGGCCGAGGGATTTCACCGGATAGTTAATAACACCCTCCTGCTCGATAGTGACGCCAATGATCTGGCCATTGTCATCTGGCGGTGCGATATGGGTAACCCGGCGTACAGCATCTATCATGGCCTGTTGAAATTCTGCCTGTGGATTCTCGCTGTCTCCTACCAGATAAAAACCATCCGGAATTTCTCCCGCGACATAGGTCTTACCGTCCCTGGCGGCCAGAGCAGGACGGAATTCCTGCTCATCTGAATCCGTGGTTTCATGCAGGTCGATATGCACCAGAAAGTCATTGCCATGATTGGCGATCAATGCCATCAGGGCTGCAGACTCTTGTGCCGGGCTGTTGGGTACGAAGGAGCGGTTGGGATCGATTGCCTGGGGATTCCAGCGGTTAATGACTTCATAGCCCCAGGGACTGACGCAGGGCGCAATCAATAGATTGAAATGCCGTTCGTATTTGGCGGCAAGGGCTTGGGCGAATTTAATCGCGCCCTGTACGCCACTGGTTTCATAGCCGTGTACACCGCCGGTGAGCAGCACCTTGGGTTTGCTGACATCCCATTGTTTGCTTTTCAGGGCAAATAACGGGAAATGCTCCGGATTGACCTTCAATGCACCGTATTGGATCAATTCAAATTGATCTGCCAGCGCCTTGACTTTACTGACAACTTCCTGCTCATAGCTTCGCTGTACCTCTCTTTGGGCCAGCCACTGTGCTTTTTCAGTTTCACCCCAGGGGGTACCTTCAATACCAATTGGATAAAATGCTGTGCTCATGGTGTTTATTGTTTTACTGTAATGGGAATGCAGATATAGGAGCATACATATTCAACATATTCAACATATTCAACATATTCAACATATTCAACATATTCAACATATTCAACATATTCAACCCATTCGGCACAACTTAACATATTTAACATATTTAACACATTCAGCATATTTAACGCATTTAACGTATTTAACATATTCAACAAACTCAACACCAGAGGGTGGCTGAATTTCAGGTAAATGTGAACAACTACCGTCAGTGCTATGCATAGTCCCATCGCTGCCATGTGTAAGCTGCAGTTCCAGTGAATAGCCCTGGTTTTTTGCCACAACGGTAACGCCTTGGGTATGGCTGTCAGCCACTTTCTAATGGGATTTTACGGTGGAATTATTTTTACTGTATTTAACTTTGACTGAGGCTTCTATACAGGTTACCGCGGGGCGCCTAACCTGGTCTGGCTGCGCCAACATCAGGAAAGTATAGCGTTGAATGTCTGGGACTCCTGTTACTCCCAAAGGCATAGTGCCGCGAGGACTTATTCGTTCGCCCCTTCCCAAAAATCAGGTAGTTATATTTTTGGTTATATTTTTGGTTATATTTTTGGTTGTATTTTATGAGTAAATTGTGATTCTATGGCCAGCGTAAAGATAACAAAATACTGATTTACTGCTCAGTATATAGCGGCAAACGCGCTCGCCAGTGCAGGGATGAGGCATTACAGGGATCAAGGAGGAATTATTACATCTAATAATTATTGAGGTATATAAGCTACTATGAGCCATATCATTCCCGTAGGTTCCCTCGAGTCCTTCCTTATCGCAGCCAGTGTGCTTTTTACGGGCCACTGTATCAACGCCAAGCTGTCAATTCTGAAACGCTTTAATATTCCTGAGCCTATAACCGGCGGCTTGGTGGTCTCAGCTTTTATTACCGTGCTGCACTTCAATCAGATTGAGCTTAAATTTAACTTACCACTGCAGAGCACCTTTATGTTGATGTTCTTTGCCACTGTGGGTTTGTCTGCCAATTACACCCAGATGCTCAAAGGTGGCTTCAAGATCTTTGTTTTTCTGATGATATGCTCTGTGTTTATCGTCGTTCAAAACGCCATTGGTGTATCTTTAGCTACTTTACTGGGACTGGACCCTCTTATCGGCCTTATCGCCGGTTCCATTACCCTGTCAGGTGGTCATGGTACGGGTGCTGCCTGGTCTCAGACACTGTCTGGTCAGTATGGTTTGCACAACGCGCTGGAAATCGCCATGGCATCAGCCACCTTTGGCCTGATTATGGGGGGGATTATTGGCAGCCCGGTTGCTCAGCGTTTGATTGTAAGGAATAAGCTGAAGTCTGAATTTGGTCGTGGCGATATGTTACAACCTCACTCGGAAGTGGTGACTTATAGCAAGAGCAAAGAGGATGATGTGACCGCCAGGAAGGTCATCGAGATGCTGTTTATCATGATCCTCTGCGTGACCGGAGCCAAGTATCTGGCACAATGGGTCAGTAGCTTTGAGATCTCTTGGCTGACCATTCCTGACTTTGTCTTCGCCCTGTTTATCGGTGTGGTGGTGACCAATTTGTTGGAGGTGACCAAGACCCGCCTTATTGATATTGATACTGTAGATATGCTGGGGACAGTGTCGTTGTCGCTATTTCTGGCAATGGCACTGATGAGCCTGAAGTTATGGCATATATTTGATCTTGCCATTCCAATCCTGATCATTCTGGCGGTTCAAACGATAGCGATTGTGCTGTTTAGCTATTGGGTCACATTCAGATTGATGAGGGCCAATTACGATGCAGCGGTGATTGTCAGCGGGCATTGCGGTTTCGGTCTGGGCGCGATGCCTACGGCGGTAATGAACATGAGTTCTGTGGTCAACCGTTATGGTCCATCGCCTCAGGCCTTTATGGTAGTACCTATTGTTGGTGCCTTCTTTATCGACATTGTTAACCTGATTATCCTTCAGACTTACCTGTCAGTCATGGGATAAACCCAGACTTCAAACATAAAAAAGGAGCCTCAGGCTCCTTTTTTATTTCTGGCTTATGCCACGTCGGACAAGTCTCAGGCGTCTTTGTTGATCACCTGCTTACCCTGAACATACACTTTGCGCACATTGGTGCGGCGGTTAAGGGCAATAATCTTCTCCAGGCGGTCTCTTGGGGTATCCAACTCAGGAATAACAAACAGGTCCGAGTCAGGCGCCTGAGTATCGATAATCAGGGCGTCAAATGCATACTCAGGAGCAAACAGGCCTACTTTGGTATCGATTGCCAGACCGCCGCCGACAGTGGCCATCCAGTAAGCCTCCAGAAAACTGATGCGGCTGCCGATTTCACCCCGGGAATCGGCGGCGAGATGGGTATTTGTTCCATCCTCGCGGACTCTGGAGTGATTAACCGCATCCAGACAGGTATGAAATACTGAAGGGATTGGCGCGCCTGAGATATCGGTCCCCAGTCCGGCATGCAGATCCAGGTCAAGTATTTCCCGGGTTTTCATGGCGGCATTGGCAAAGTACATATTTGACAGTGGACAGTGCGCGATACTGGCCCCGGTTTCTTTGATTGCTCTGCAATCCTCATCGCTGAGGAAAATAGAATGGGCCAGAATGGTTTTGCGGGTCAGCAGGCCCATTTCCCGATAAATGACGACGTCACTTTTGCCGTAATGCTGCTGACTATAATCCCGTGTCCAGTCGCACTCGGAGCAGTGAGTCTGCACATGGCACTGATATTTTACAGCCAGTTCACCCAGCCCACGTAGCATTTGGGAGGTACAGCTGGGGACAAAACGCGGCGTTATAACCGGGGATACCAGTCGCTGTTCATTGCCCGGCAGCGCCAGTACATCCTGAATAAACTGCTCTGAATCTGCCAGCCCCTGGGCTGTGTCTTCCACATAATAGTCAGGGCATAGCTCTTTGTCGTCCATGTTGATTTTGCCGACAAAACTGCGTTGCCCCAGCGCAAGACAGGTTCTGGCCAGGGTCAGTGATGCCTGATTGTGAATGGTGGCGAAGTACACGGCACTGGTGGTGCCATTGGCAAGCAGCGTTTCCACTGCAGAGTGGTACATGGGGGTTGCAAAGTTGTTGTCGGCAAACCTTGCTTCCAGTGGGAATGTATAGTCCTGCAGCCAATCATAAAGCGGCAGATCCAGCCCTTTACCCGCCTGAGGCCATTGGGGAGCATGTATATGCAGATCTACCATGCCAGGCATCAGATACTGGCTGTTCGTCAGGCGGGTCAGTTTATCGGCTTGTTCGAGTCGTTGGATCTGGCTATCGAAGTTGGCGTCGTCTGCCGTGGTCACTGAATGTATGTTGCCTTGGGCATTAATGGTGATCAGCGCATTTGACAGGTATTCAAAGTCACCTTTAACCGGGGTGTGGTAAAGCTGTCCAAGGACAGCAAACTGGGTTTGGTTGAGGGTAGTCATCTTGCTTTGTTCTGGATACTGTTGTTGCAATGTATGAAGGATACCATGGGTACAGGGAACCGCTTATATCAGTTATGCTTAATCTTGTGTGGCTACAGCCTTAATTACACTGCCTGTTGAGTGTGCCCGCGCAACCTTGGTTTATTGATCTTTCTTGGCGGGTATTCAAAGGCCGTGATGCAAGGTCATTAATCGCTCCTAGGCAACTGCTCCTGCGTTGCTCTAGCTCTTATATCCGTATAGTCGTGCGTTAATGACATTCGTTACATCCATGGGGCTTGTGTCGCGTCGATTACACAGTGGCCCTATGTTGAGAGGTGACAACACAGCATCAGGGCCTATGGTGAGCCACGACAGAGGGTATTGCCTGAACGGAGGAGAATACAGGCCCACTGACTGTGGACTGCAGTAAGAATCAGTGTTTCAGCAGCTCTTTGGCATTGGCCAGGGTATTTTTGGTAATAGCGTCTCCGCCAAGCAGACGAGCTAACTCATTGATGCGCTGCTCGGTATTTAGTGGGGTCATAGAGGTTTCGGTTTGACCGGCTTTGTTGGCCTTGTTGACGAACATATGTTGATGACCATTACCGGCAACCTGCGGCAAATGGGTCACACAGAATACCTGCGTTGAGTCACCCAGCTGTCTGAGCATACGACCTACTACTGCAGCTGTTGGGCCGGAAATACCCACATCCACTTCATCAAATATCAGGGTAGGAGTCGACACTTTTCGGGCGGTAATGACTTGAATTCCAAGACCAATACGGGACAGCTCACCCCCGGAGGCGACTTTGGCAAGAGGCTGCAGCGGCTGGCCGGGGTTGGTGGTGACCATAAACTCCACGTTGTCTGAGCCCAGAGGCGATATACTGAGCTCGTTGAAACTGACATCGATAACAAATTTACCTTTGGGCATGTTGAGCTCTTGAATTGACTGAGTCACCAGTTTATCCAGCGACTTAGCATACCGACTGCGACTCTGGCTGAGCTTCTGCGCCTGTGTCAAATAAGCCTGACGACTGGCTTCCAATTCCTGCTCCATACTTTCCAGCTTGATATTATCCCCTTCGATGTTGTCCAGTTCGGCGCGCAATGCCAAATGATGAGCCGCCAGTTGCTCCGGTGCTACTAAGTGCTTACGTGCTAGCTGCAGGATCTGCGATAGGCGCTGTTCCAGCTGGGCAAAGTACTCGGGATCCAGCTCCAGATTGTTCTGGTATCGCTGCAATTCTGCAGCACTCTCCTGCACAGAGATCATGGCGTCATTGAGCATATTGCCTATGCTTTCAAGCTGCGGGTCATAGTCTTTTAACTCATCAGCCAGCATCACTGCTTTATTGAGCAGGGACTCGATATTGGCATCTTCACCATCGGTGAGTAGATTCAAGCCATGCTGACAGGTTTCAATCAGCGCGCTGCCGTTGGCCAGTCGTTTGTGCTCCGTTTCAATCTTTTCGTATTCGCCGGGCTGCAGGGCAAACTCATCCAGTTCTTCCACCTGATATTGCAGCAATTGTTTGCGGGCAATACGCTCAAGTGATGATTGCTGAAGTCGTTTCAGTTCTGCCTGGGTTTGCTTGTATTTCTGATAGGCTGAAGTGACATTATCCAACAGCATTTTATGGTTGGCATAGCTGTCAAGCAGGGTGAGTTGATGCTCACTTTTTAGCATGGCATGGTGAGCGTGCTGGCCATGGATGCCAACCAGCAGGGGACCAAGCGCTTTGAGCTGTTGCAAAGGCACAGGGTTACCATTGATATAAGCACGGGAGCGACCGTCGCTGCTGATGGTACGGCGCAGGATGCATTCATTCTCGGCATCCAGGTCATTATCTTCCAGCCAGCGTTTGGCAAGGGGAATATCATCAACACTGAAACGGGCGCTGACTTCGGCTTTCGCTGCGCCGGGGCGGACAGTGGCAGCATCGGCACGATTGCCCAGGCAAAGCCCAAGCGCGTCAATGGCGATAGACTTCCCGGCACCTGTCTCCCCGGTAATACTGGTCATGCCGGGGTGAAAATCCAGCTCCAGAAAGCGGACAATGGCATAATTGTTGATGCTGAGTTGGCAAAGCATAGTGATTCCCCGCGGAATACGCTGATTGACTAAAAACAATGCAAACACTGTATTAATGAACAGTATATACTGATTTTATATACAGTAAACCTGTGAATATAAAAATATCTGACTACTTGGGGAAGCTGTCTGATTTTAAATAAGTTTTGTCCTGATGTGAGGCAGTGTTTAAAAGACGCGCATCCTGCCCAAAACCTTTTTTGAAAACATTAGAGTCTGTTGACCTTTGGTGATGATGTCTGCGGCAGTTTGTGGTTTTTTATCCAAGGCGGAGGCTTCGATATGTAGCTAGCCCAGATGAGAAGCCGATAACGCAGGAGAAAGGGGCCACAAACGCTGCCCATCGGGCTGGGCTAAAAGCGTTTTATGCGTTGTTGAAGAAGGTACGAATAAGTCCCGTGGGTGCTCTGCCAGTGATGACAGTCCCGAGATGGGAGACGCAGCTTGACGTTAATGGCCTGAGTCGTTAGCGAGAGCTGCAACCAAGCAGAGAGGGCTGTCAGCCTCGCCCTTTGTGGCTTTCGGGCAAACAAGATTGCTCTGGTGTTCCGCTTTAAAAGGCAACCCGCCCTGCTACACCTGAATACCTTGAACTCGAATTTGCCCGTAAGCCAGAGTGGTGCGAGGACTTGTTCGCACCCTCCTTTGAATAACTATGCGCCGCACACCTCGGTGCGCCTAACACGGTTTCGTTAAAACAAAATTTGCCCACAAAGGTCAACAGCCCCTCATGTCTTGTAAGAGATATTACTCAACGCAAATGCCGATATTAGAGACGCCGGAGGCGATGATGTCCTTGCGTAGCTCCTTGACCAGCTCTGCATTAATGGGATTCTGCTCGATAATATCCAGTAATGAAGCCTGCAATTCACGTTCTTCCTGCATGATCTCCTGCTCGAAGATATAGTCATCCAGCGCATCGCCCTGCAGATTGACATCCATGGTCGCCTCAATGTAGTTGGCAACTGTGGCGGAAGAGAGTTTGCTGATGTTCACCATATCATCTTCCTGCTTGCCCTGAATGGCACTTAGCAGAGAGGTCAGGGCCACAGCAGCATCCATGGCCGGAAGGGCGCCGTAAACGACAAAGTCTTCCGGATCCGGGGTGACTGCATCGAGTCTTTCCAGGTGGATCTGGTAGTTGAATTTCAGTTTGCGGTCGTAAAGGGCTTGCCACAGCAAATCCAGCACGGTTGACAGCACCTGACTGTCACCAAACTCGCAGACATCGGAAAAAAGCTGGTAGTTTGGATACATACGTTGACAAAGTGCGGTGGCAAACAGTTGCTTCTGTAAAGGATCAAGCGCCTTTAGGCGTTTGAAGAAGCCTGGTTTTCTGGTCATGGGGTTTATCCGCAGTTAGCTGGGAAATCACTTGCTTGGCCGCAAATTCTACCTTAGTTAACTCGTCAAGTAACTCCAGAATTTCCGGCTCAAGCTCACTGATTTTAGTGTTGTGCTTGAGGGCCGACTCTATCTCCTGGCACAGTTTGCGGGTATTGGGGACACCACAATAGCAACTGGCACCATGCAGTTTATGGACTGTGGTCAACATGTTCACAGGGTCTTCCTGCTCCAGCGCCAGCTCTATCTGGCTGGTCGTTTGTGGCAGTGTATCGAGTAACATGCCCAACATTTCCAGCGCCAGTTCCTGTTTATGGTTTGCCTGAGTCAGACACTGCTCCCAGTTGAGGGTTTGCTGATCAACATGAGCGAATTCGGGACGGGTTATCCAGCGGCTGATAACCTCCCGCAGTGCTGCTTCATCAATGGGTTTGGGCAGGTATGCATCCATGCCACTGCTCATGATGCGCTCTCGTTCTTCGGCGATAGCATGGGCGGTGACGGCAATAATGGGTGTGCGGCGATTCAAAGAGTCCATACGTATGCGGCGGGTGGCGGTAATGCCGTCGGTGCCGGGCATCTGGATATCCATGAAAATTAGATCAAACTTGCGGTTATGGGCCTGGGCAATGGCTTTGTCACCACTGTTGACTGTGACAACCTCCGTCACCAGTTCATTGAGCAGGGTGTCCATTAGCTTGAGATTGGCAAGATTGTCATCCACCGCCAGTACTGTCAGCTGATGTTTTTGTGCCACAGGTTGGGGGAGATTGTCCACTGAGATATAGGACTCCCCTATTTGGGTAAACAGCAGCGCCCAAGCAAGAACATTGTCACCTACCGGAGGAGTCAGTTGTTTGTCGACCAGTTGAGTACAGGATTCCGGTAATGTCCGCCTTTGATGACAGTCATCAAGCAGAATCAACTTATCCACCCGCTTTCTGAGCGACTGTAGAGTCTGCTCCAAGCTGTCCATATCGGCAAAGCCGCGACAGCTGATTATGGCGGCATCCAACTCGTTTCCATCATCAATCACCTGCTTCAGGCTTGGGTAATCTGTGATGGGCAGCAGTTTCATCTGCCATTTGCTCAATCGAGTTGATAGGATACCCATGGTCAGTACCCTTGGCTGGAACACTAGAACCTGTTGGCCTTTGAGCTGCTCAACTGGCGGGCTGTCAGCAAAGGGAAACTGGGCATTGAGCAGAGGCAGGGTAAACCAGAAGGTTGAGCCTTTGTGCTGGGTCGAGGAGAAACCTATCTGCCCGCCCATTTGATTGATAAGCCGCTTAGTGATCACCAGACCCAGCCCGGTGCCTCCAAACCGTCTTGAAATGGATGAGTCAGCCTGGCCAAAGGCATGGAACAGCAACTCCTGATGCTCTTCACTGATCCCTATGCCTGTGTCGATAACTTCACATCTCAGGGTGAATTTATCGCTGCGCTCCCCAACCAGTTTGATATTGAGCAGTACGCTACCATCGTCAGTAAATTTGATGGCATTTCCCACCAGGTTGGTAATGATTTGTCCGACCCGCATGGCATCACCGCTGACGCCTTCGGGGACATCAGCATCAATATTAACCACTAACTCAAGTTCTTTTTCCAGGGCGCTGCCCGCCAGCAGAGCCAAGGTGTCATCAACCAGATCCCGCAGCGCAAAGGGCATGTTTTCCAGCACCATTTTGCCGGCTTCCAGCTTGGAGAAGTCGAGGATATCGTTAATGATGCCCAGCAGATTGGCGGCGCTGCGCTCAATGGTTCGAATATATTCCAGCTGGCTTGGATGCAGAGGTGTTTTGAGCAGTTGTCTGGCAAAACCAATCACCCCATTGAGTGGGGTGCGCAATTCATGGGACATATTGGCCAGAAACTCTGATTTGATCCGGCTGGCCTCCAGGGCCCGTTTCTTGGCGAGATCAAGCTCGACGTTTTGGATCTCAATCTGCTCCAGCGTTTCCCGAAGATCAGAGGTGGCCTGATCGATGTTTTGCTGCATCTCATCGTGGTACTCCGACAATGACGAGGCCATGGCGTTAATGCCGCGTTTGAGCAGATCCAACTCACCGATAAGATTGCCTTCCAGCCGGGTATCTAACTTGCCTTCACGGATTTTGGCGACCACCTTCACCATTTCGGTAATGGGGTGGGTAACATTTTTCAGTAGACGAAAAGTAAACAACAGATTCAACTGAATACCGACCAGCACAATAATAAAGGCTGCAACTGCGGCTCTGTGGTATTCCAGCAGGGTTTTTTCTTTATTGAGCAGCAGCGCGACATAGCCCAGAGATTGGGCATTGCCGGTTTCGCCTGCGCTTTGTCGGTCCGCCCCAATTACCCGCAGTTCACCCGGTTTATGGCCACCAAAAATCGGGGTTCGCATCACCACTGTGTCCCCCAGCGTTTCATGCTGAGTGGAGATAAGGTCTGAGATATCACCGGGATAGCGCAATAGTTCAATATCTTTGTGGTAATGGGATGTGACGAATAACTGGTTGTTTTTGTCGAAAATTGCAATGGATTTGACCAGTGGTGAGCGACTGAGCTGAGCATTGGCCAGCAGCCGTTTGCTGGTTTCTCTGCCGTTGTTTATCAGCTCTATCTCGCTGGCAATTGCGAGTGGCTCGATGATGTTGCTGCCCTGTTCGATGAGGGTTTCTTCGAGTTGATAAAATCTGTCTATGGTAAAATAGCTGCCCAGCAGGATCCCTACTAGAATAGTCGGTGCCAAAGCCAGCACCATTACCCAGGAGCGCAGGCTGTATTTGGTCATGTCTTGGGCATTATTCATTGGAGCGGGAAAATCCTTTAACGGATAAATCATTCTAATGGTACAAGACTGCCAGAAAATTCGCAGACTTTGCCAGATATTTATCGATTCTGAGGCCGAAATGGCGCAATTTTTTAATGTAAAACCAAATAGATCCAAACAACTATCGGCCAGGCTGTCATTGCAGGTAAACAGTCTGGACCATCTGGGTGCAGGTATTGCCCAACATCAGGGCAAAGTCGTTTTCATTCCCGGCGTGTTGCCCGGAGAAACTGTTACCGTGCAACTGACCGAGCAGAAGAGACAATATGCCAAGGCAAAATTGCTGAAGGTGGAGCAGGCTGCGCCATGTCGCACTGTGCCAGCCTGTCCTCATTACAATGCTTGCGGTGGCTGCGATCTACAACATATGACGGTGGATGCCCAGCGTCAGGCGAAAACTGATGCGCTGGCCAACATGCTCAGCAGAGCCTGGGACAGAGAGGTCAGTGTTGATGAGCTTATCGCCGGTGAACCCTGGCATTACCGGCGGCGGGCGAGACTGGCGACCTGGTATGACAGACAATCCAAAACCCTGCAATTGGGATTTCGCACAGAAGCCAGTAAGCAGGTGGCGACGATTCAGTCCTGCCCGGTGCTGGCTCAGGCTCTGTCGGCATTAATTGCTCCTTTGGACGAGATGTTAAATCGCCTGAGTGGGAAATCATCGCTGGGGCATGTGGAGCTTATTGAGGTTGAGTCCGGTCGCTATCTGGTACTGCGGGTTACCAGGGTACCAGGCGAGAAAGATTGTGCGCTGCTGGCAGAGTTTGCCGCCAGTCATAATGTGCAGATTTTACTGGTTGACAATGAAGGCCACAGCAAAGACCTTCAGGGGGCTGCTGTTACTCCCGGTTATCAACTGGGCGAGCTGACGTTAGCTTTCAAGCCGGGGAACTTTATTCAGGTTAACGGTGAAATCAATTCCGCTATGGTCGGGCGTGCCATTGACTGGCTGGCGCCGGCACCGGGTGAGCGGGTGCTGGATTTGTTTTGTGGCGTGGGAAACTTCAGTTTGCCACTGGCACAAACCGGCGCGCAGGTGATTGGCGTGGAAGGGGTGGCTGAAATGGTGGCGCAAGCGAGCAGCAATGCCCTGGATGCCGGCCTGTCTCAGGTGTCATTCTTTCACGGTGATTTGAGTGCTGACCTCAGTGCCGAGCCCTGGCTTGGCAAAATTGATAAGTTGCTGCTGGACCCGGCCCGCGCCGGTGCGTTCGAAAGCCTGCAGTGGCTTGGGAAAATGAAACCTTCCAGAATCGTGTATGTGTCCTGTAATCCGGCCAGTTTGGCCCGGGACAGTATGGTGTTGAAGCAGCAGGGCTATCAGTTGGCGAAGTTGGCTTTGCTGGATATGTTCCCACAGACCCATCATATCGAGGCAATGGCCTTGTTTGAACGCTGTTGAATGCTCAGAAAGCTGCGCCAGATTGTTGCAGAAATTGTCAACTTAATAATTGAATGGGAAGCAAGGTAAAAAACTGCGCACTTGGGACGCAGTTGTTTGACAAGCTCAATACAATGCTGATGATAGGCACATACAGTCGGTGCAGGACTCTGATCCTGATGCAATAAGGAAGTATGACTCTATGGTATCTGTTCGCGAAGCACACTTTAACGATCCGGATTTTCAGCTAGAAAAGTGGGTTGACCGTTATGTGGCTGACAGCCGGGAAGCCGGTATGTTGCTGGCGCTCATTCGTCGTATAGATACCCTAGCCAAAGAGCAACAGGTGGAAAGCCGTAATTTGGTGTCCCGCGCACGCGAGATGGTGGAAATCCTCGCGCCCCTGAATATGGATATTGAAACCCTGCAGGCCGCCGTGCTGTTTGAAGCCGTGGAGGCAGGGCTGCTGGATCGCGACAAACTGGAAGAACTGTTTGGTGCCGGTATGGCCAAGCTGGTGGACAGCGTGGTGACCATGAATGGCATCAGCGCCCTGAAAATCAACAACCAGTCCCGTACCAGTGAACCGCAGATAGACAATATCCGCCGTATGCTGCTGGCGATGGTGGAAGATGTGCGTGCAGTGGTGATTAAACTGGCCGAGCGTATCTGTTCACTGCGGGCGGTAAAAAACGCAGATGAAGAAACCCGGGTGCTGCTGGCCCGGGAAATTGCCGACATCTATGCGCCGCTGGCAAACCGTTTGGGGATTGGTCAGCTCAAATGGGAGTTGGAGGATATCTCCTTTAGATACTTGCATCCGGGCACTTACAAAGATATTGCCAAGCAGCTCGACGGCAAGCGTCTGGATCGTGAAACCTACATAGATAATTTCGTCACTCAGCTGCAGGCGCGGCTGGATGAAGAGCAGATCCGTGCCAAGGTATATGGTCGGCCCAAGCATATCTATTCGATCTGGCGCAAGATGAAGGGCAAGGATCTGGCCTTCGATAAGCTGTTTGATGTGCGCGCTGTGCGTATCGTCACCGAGCGGTTGCAGGACTGTTATGCTGCGCTGGGCGTTGTGCACACCATGTGGCATCACATTCCCCGGGAATTTGATGACTATGTGGCCAACCCCAAGCCCAATGGTTATCAGTCCATCCATACTGTAGTGGTGGGACCTGTGGGCAAGACAGTAGAAATTCAAATCCGTACCCAGCAGATGCATGAAGATGCTGAGCTCGGTGTGGCGGCGCACTGGAAATACAAAGAGGGCGCTAACGGTAAGCAGAGCGGCTACGAAGAGAAGATCAACTGGCTGCGCAAAATTCTGCAGTGGCAGGAAGATGTGGCCGAAAGTGGCAATCTGGTGGAGGAAATCCGCTCACAGGTATTTGAAGATCGGGTATATGTATTTACCCCCTCCGGGGAGGTAGTTGATCTGCCGCTGGGTTCTACTGTGCTTGACTTTGCTTACTACATCCATTCCCAGGTGGGACACAAGTGTATCGGTGCTAAAGTCGACGGTCGCATTGTCCCCTTTACCTATCAGGTGGAAACCGGCGAGCGCATTGAGATTATTACCTCCAAGACGCCCAATCCCAAACGTGACTGGCTCAATCCCAACATGGGATATATCAAATCGTCCCGTGCCCGCTCCAAGATCCAGCATTGGTTTAAGCAGCAGGACAGAGACAAAAATATTCTGGCCGGTCGGGAGATGCTGGAGACTGAACTGGGTCGCCATGGCCTCAGGCTCAAGGATGCCCAATCATCTGCAGTAGAGCGTTTTAATGTCACCTCTATGGACGATCTGCTGGCGGCAATTGGCGGTGGTGATGTGCGTCTCAATCAGGTGGTCAATCACATTCAGAGTCGTTTGCGTAATGAGCCGATTGAAGGAGCCGTGGTTGAGGATCTGGTCAAGAAATCTCAGTCCAAGCAGGAGCGCAAGAGCCGGGATCAGGTAGAAGTGAATGGCGTGGGAAACCTGCTCAGTCATATTGCCCAGTGCTGTCATCCGGTACCGGGTGAGGAAATTATCGGCTTTATCACCAAAGGCCGTGGGATTTCGGTGCACCGGGAAGATTGTGAGCAGGTGAAAGAGCTAATGCGCCAGCATCCTGAGCGCACTGTGGATGTGGTCTGGGGCAAGAATTATTCAGGTGGTTATCGGGTAAAAATCCGTGTCACCGCCAACGACAGATATGGCCTGCTTAGGGATTTGACTTCGGTGCTGGCGTCAGAGAAATCCCATGTGATGGCCATGAGTTCAAGTTCTGACACCAAGGCCCAAACTGCCACCATAGAACTGGAGCTGGAGTTGTATGACTCTGACGGTGTGTCACGGGTGCTGTCCAAAATTGGGCAGATTGAAGGTGTATTTGATGTGCACCGTAAGTGAGGAGTGAGACTGTGCAGGGGAGTAATCTCGACCGTTTACTGCAGATTATGGCCAAACTGCGTGATCCCAAAGACGGCTGTCCCTGGGACAGGGCACAGGATTTCAAGTCCATCGTGCCTTTCACCCTGGAAGAAGCTTATGAAGTGGCCGATGCCATTGAGCGCAGTGCCTGGGATGAATTGCCGGATGAGTTGGGGGATCTGCTGTTTCAGGTAGTATTTTACTGCCAGTTGGGTCAAGAGCAGGGCCGTTTTAACTTTGAAGAAGTTACCGGTCGTATTTGTGACAAGTTGACCCACAGGCATCCCCATGTGTTTGGCGAGCTGAAAGGCATCTCCAGTGAGCAGATTAAAGCCAATTGGGAGCAGCTGAAGGCGGATGAACGAGCCGACAAAGATCT
This sequence comes from Shewanella sp., assembly GCA_021462625.1. Taxonomy (GTDB): domain Bacteria; phylum Pseudomonadota; class Gammaproteobacteria; order Enterobacterales; family Shewanellaceae; genus Shewanella. The sequence continues at coordinate 3,774 of JAJNAU010000034.1, read as the reverse complement.
ACACAGTGTACTGGATAATATTCCCAAATCCCTGCCGGCGCTGTCCCGCGCGGTTAAAATTCAGAAGCGGGCGGCTCGGGTCGGGTTTGACTGGAACAATACCGCTGATGTGGTGGCTAAAATCCATGAAGAAGTGAATGAGGTGCTGGCTGAAGTGGATAATGTTGCTAATCCCGAACAAGCCAGAGTGCAGGATGAAATGGGAGATCTGCTGTTTGCCGTGGTGAATCTGGCCCGGCATCTCGGGGTCGAGCCCGAGCAGGCGCTGCGTCAGGGCAATGACAAGTTTGAACGGCGGTTTCGGCAGGTAGAGCACTTGGCTGAAAACAGTGGCCGGGCCATGACAGACCACAGCCTGGATGAGCTGGAGGCGTATTGGCAGCAGGCCAAGTCACAGGAAACAAAATAAAAGCGAATATTCCCCGATTCCTATTTGTCTCGTCGGGGCGACTTTAGTATACTGTCGCCCCGTCCTAGTGCTTTCTTACAAGTACGCTATATTTCAAATTCATTTTCTCAGGTTCAGCATGACTACTAGGTATATCTTCGTCACCGGCGGCGTGGTTTCGTCGTTGGGTAAAGGCATTGCAGCAGCCTCTCTGGCAGCCATTCTCGAGGCTCGTGGCCTCAACGTCACCATCATGAAGCTAGATCCGTACATCAACGTTGATCCAGGCACTATGAGCCCAACTCAGCACGGGGAAGTCTTTGTTACTGAGGACGGCGCAGAAACAGATCTGGACCTGGGTCACTACGAGCGTTTCATCCGTACCAAGATGAGCCGGCGCAATAACTTCACCACCGGTCGTATATACGAAGAGGTGCTGCGTAAAGAGCGTCGTGGCGATTATCTGGGCGCAACAATTCAGGTGATCCCTCACATTACCAACGCCATCAAAGAGAAGGTACTGGAAGGCGGCGAAGGTTATGACGTGGCCATCGTGGAAATTGGCGGTACTGTGGGTGATATCGAGTCTCTGCCATTCCTGGAGTCTATCCGTCAGCTGGGGGTTGAGCTGGGCCGTGATCGTTCCATGTACATGCATCTGACTTTGATGCCATTCATTGGCCCTGCTCAGGAAGTGAAGACCAAGCCAACCCAGCACTCTGTGAAAGAGCTGCGCTCCATCGGTATTGCGCCGGACATTCTGGTGTGCCGTGGTGACCGCGCTATCCCTGCTTCCGAGCGTGCCAAGATCTCTTTGTTCTGTAACGTGGAAGAGCGTGCGGTTATCTCGCTGAAGGACGTTGACTCCATCTACAAGATCCCTGCGCTGCTGCGCTCTCAGGGTCTGGATGAGCTGGTGGTCAAGCGTTTTAGTCTGATCTGCCGCGAAGCAGACCTGTCCGAGTGGGAACAGGTGATTTATCAGGAAGCCAATCCAAATGGTGAAGTGACCATTGGTATGGTGGGCAAGTACATCGAACTGCCTGATGCCTATAAGTCAGTTAACGAAGCACTGAAGCACGCTGGTTTGAAGAATCGTGTATCTGTGACCATCAAGTACATCGACTCCCAGACTGTTGAAGCCAAGGGTGATGAAGTGTTGGTGGGTCTGGATGGCATTCTGATCCCTGGTGGTTTCGGTGAGCGTGGTGTGGAAGGTAAGATCCTGGCCGCCAAGTACGCCCGTGAAAACAACATTCCATACTTGGGTATCTGTCTGGGTATGCAGGTTGTGCTGATCGAGTTTGCCCGTCATGTTGCGGGTCTGACCGGGGCGCACTCCACTGAGTTCGATAAGAATACGCCACACCCGGTTGTGGGGCTGATCACAGAGTGGATCGACAAAGAAGGTAACGTAGAGCAGCGTGATAACAGCTCTGAACTGGGCGGCACCATGCGTCTGGGGGCTCAGCTGTGTCACCTGATTGAAGGGACCAAAGCGGCAGCGGCATACGGCGGCGCGAGCTGCATCGAACGTCACCGACACCGTTATGAAGTGAACAACAACTATGTTGAACGTCTGCAGAAAGCTGGTCTGGTATTCAGCGGCCTGTCTACTGACCGCAAGCTGGTTGAGATGATTGAGTTGCCAAACCATCCATGGTTTGTGGCAAGTCAGTTCCACCCGGAGTTCACCTCCACACCGCGTGATGGTCACCCACTGTTCGAAGGCTTTGTGGCGGCGGCCATGGGTCATCAGAAAGGCAGTGTAGAGTAATCATTCAAGCCAGCTCCCTCACAGGGAACCGGCTTTTTTGCATTGGGACGTGCAAAAAATCATTGCGAACCACGGGGGCTATGGCTCATGATATTGCCCCCACATAAAACCGGACAGTTTCTATAAATATGTGTGTTTTCATGGATCTGAGTTGTACCGCGTTGGATGAAAACCGGCCGCTTTGCCGATTTTTACCGCCTCGACCAGCCACAGCGCAATTATTTATGTGAATTGATAATTAGGACTAAATCGAGGGCATTATGGCTAAGATTATTAATGTGATTGGTCGTGAGATCATGGATTCCCGCGGTAACCCAACCGTAGAAGCAGAAGTACACTTGGAAGGGGGTTTTATCGGTATGGCGGCTGCGCCTTCCGGAGCCTCAACCGGCAGCCGTGAAGCGCTGGAACTGCGTGACGGCGACAAGACCCGTTATCTGGGTAAAGGCGTGCTGAACGCCGTGGCCAATGTTAACGGCCCAATCCGCGAAGCCCTGCTGGGTAAAGATGCTACTGCTCAGGCTGAGCTGGACGGCATCATGATCGCCCTAGACGGCACTGAGAACAAAGACAAGCTGGGTGCTAACGCCATTCTGGCCGTATCTCTGGCGGCGGCCAAGGCGGCTGCTGCTGCCAAGGGCATGCCTCTGTATGCTCACATTGCTGAGCTGAACGGTACTCCAGGTCAGTACAGCATGCCTCTGCCAATGATGAACATCCTCAATGGGGGGGAACACGCCGACAACAACGTCGACATTCAGGAGTTCATGATCCAGCCCGTAGGTGCCAACAGCTTCCGTGAAGGCCTGCGCATGGGCGCCGAAATCTTCCACAACCTGAAGAAAGTACTGTCTGCCAAGGGCATGAGCACCTCTGTGGGTGACGAAGGCGGCTTCGCACCAAACCTGGCCTCCAATGCAGATGCGCTGGCCATGATTAAAGAAGCGGTTGAAGCGGCGGGCTATAAGCTGGGGACTGATATTACCCTGGCACTGGATTGTGCGGCCTCTGAGTTTTACAAAGATGGCAAGTATAACCTGTCCGGCGAAGGTAAGGTATTCAGCTCCAACGAGTTCTCTGACTTTCTCAAGTCACTGACCGAGCAGTATCCAATTGTCTCTATCGAAGACGGTTTGGATGAATCCGATTGGGACGGCTGGGCATATCAGACGCAGATCCTGGGCGACAAGGTCCAGCTGGTGGGTGACGATCTGTTCGTGACCAATACCAAGATCCTGAGCCGTGGTATCGAGAACAAGATTGCCAACTCTATTTTGATCAAGTTCAACCAGATTGGTTCTCTGACTGAAACTCTGGCTGCTATCCGGATGGCCAAAGAAGCCGGTTACACCGCGGTGATTTCGCACCGCTCAGGTGAAACTGAAGACGCCACCATCGCCGATCTGGCAGTGGGCACTGCCGCAGGCCAGATCAAGACCGGCTCTCTGTGCCGCTCTGATCGTGTGGCCAAGTATAATCAGCTGCTGCGCATTGAAGAGCGGTTGGGTGAAAAGGCGCCTTATCGCGGCCTGAGCGAGATTAAAGGTCAGTAATTTCATTGACCGTAAAAAAAGGCCGCCCCGGGGTGGCCTTTTTAGATCGGAAGAGC
>JAJNAU010000033.1 GCA_021462625.1 Shewanella sp. | reverse complement strand
TACGCGCTTTACTCTTTGTTGCAAGGTATTTGCTTAGGCCCCTAGGCGGCACACCTTGCGTCGCGATTAAAGCGCGTCTAGAACGAGCAAAATTCAACCATGAAAGGTCAACAGACCCTAATGAGCAGGGAAAACACCGCTATCGACTGAGTTATCAGTTACCGCTATCGACTGAGTTATCAGTTAACGATTATTCATCCCGGCTCATAATAATCAGTGCTTGAGGTACTCTCCTGTAGCGATTTGCCGGAATAGTGAGCAGCGTGTCTACTGTTCCCCTGTGAACCCTGTGTTTTGCCTGGGTAAGTGGTATGATTCGGCCCCAACAACGGGCGGCGTGTATGTTGCCTTTAATTGACCGATTTTTAGTGAGACCCTCAAGATGTCGACCATACTGGCTTTGGATACCTGTACAGAGGCCTGCTCTGCAGCACTCTTGTCGCAGGGAAAGGAATATGCAGCTTTTGAAGAAGTTCCCCGTGAACACAGTCAGCGGCTTTTATCTATGGTTGATGGTCTGCTGGCCGGGGCCGGGATTAGTCTTAACGATCTGGATGTGATTGCCTACGGTCGGGGGCCGGGCAGTTTCACCGGGATCCGTATCTGTACCAGTATGACTCAGGGGCTGGCATTGGGTGCCAATAAACCTGTCGTGGGGATTTCAACGTTGGCCGCCATGGCACAAAGTGCCATCGACAACGGCGCAATGCAGGTGGTGGCGGCGATTGATGCCAGAATGGGAGAAGTGTACTGGGCACAATATGTTGTCGAGAACGGATTGGCCAGACAGATCGGTGATGAACAGGTATCTGCTCCAGAGGCTGTGACCTTGTCACTGGATGAAAAACAACCTATTATCGCTTGTGGAACCGGTTTTGAAATTTATCCTGAATTGCTCACGCTTAGCGGTGAGTTAGCGCAAGATAGCCGCAGTCGTTTGCCGGATGCCAGACAGATGTTGAAACTGGCTCAAAAATCCTTGGCTCAAGGACTACAGACTGAGGTTGATGACCTTCAACCTGTTTATTTGCGTGACACAGTCGCCTGGAAGAAACTGCCGGGAAGGGAATAGTCGCAGGCCTTATCAGAGGGGAGTAAACCCTGATGCAAATTAGTCATACAGGCGTTACCTTTTACTCAAATGAAATCAGCAGCATCGGTCGCGATATCCAGATTTTTTCTGTTGATCCAAAGCCCTCCCCAACCTATCCAACGCCAGTTGATTCGCCTGTGAATGGTGGTGAAGCCCGGATTGTGTATGAGCGTCACCATCACTCTGCACAGGGAGCCATCCGTCAGTATTTACACACTCAGTTTTCCGATAAACGGGACTCCATCTCTGCCATGGTGGGCATAGATACTTATGCCTGAACTCAGTGTTGGCACTTCCTCTTTACCGCGTCCAGGGCGTTTCATGCTGGAACTGATCCTGGCCTTTATGCTTATTCGATTACCCTATATCAGCGTGCCTTTTCAATGGCTTGAGAGTTTTTTTCACGAACTTTCCCACGCCCTTGCCACCCTAGTGACAGGGGGCGAGGTCAGCCATATCCAGCTGTTTTCCAGCGGTGCCGGTTATTGTTACGCCAGTGGCGGCTGGCCTGTGTTAATTGGATTTGCCGGTTATGGCGGGGCGGCGTTGTGGGGGTACCTGATGTACAACATGGCAACGCAGCCAAGATGGATTAAAGCCAGCTATGCTTTTCTCGGGACATTGGTGGCCGCTAGTCTGCTGTTGTGGGCCCGGGATATGTTGACGATAGCAATTTTACTGGCATTGTCTGCCCTGTTCTATTTGCCACTGAGATTGGCGGCCAATCAATGGCTGTTGATGTTGCTCAGGGTGATGTCACTCATGATTATGCTGAATGCCATGAGCAGCCCGTTTGCTCTGGTGGGGCTCGAAGGAGAGGGAGATGCCCAGTTGCTGGCTGATCTTACCTGGGTTCCTGGCCCGATTTGGATTGCCCTATGGTTACTTGCCAGTGCGCTGGCACTTTTAATGACCTGGCGGAGGGTGGCGGTCGCAGTGGGCGAAAAAGGGTAATTGAAGTTTGAGCCTTGAGTATCAGCATAAACTTCAATGGAGTGACCAATGAAAACATCTCTTTTTCCTGTACTTACCGCAGCGCTGGCCAGTGACGATGTGTTGGCCTAACCATCTATCTCCATGGTGGTTGCAGGTGATTTTTGTTAGCCTGACAATGTCAAACGCGACCAGTATCGCCATCCTGAAGAGACCCTGAACTTGTTTGGTTTGCGTCCGGAACAAACAGTGATTGAACTCTGGCACGGAACCGGAGTCTGGTATACCGGGATCATTGCTCCGTATCTCGCCTTATCCCGGTCATTACGTGGCAGCGAACTTTAGCGTCAATAACCCTGCAGCGAACGAAGTGCGAGTTTCTACCGCGATGCGGGGCTCAAATTCAGTCAATGGCTGCAGACCAATTGGGACAAGTTGGGTAACCAGGCTCCTGTAGTGGGGCTTGCCCCGCCAGCACACCTGACACTCGGGCCGGAAGGAAGTGCCGATATGATGTATTTTGCGCCATCTGCGTAACAAGCCGGTTTTGTACAGCAAGCCCAATCAGCGGTTAATACCTGTTACAAACATACCAAAGATTATGATAGAGGTGTGCTGATCTTACCGCTGAAGCAGGCTTTGGGAGAGCAGGACAAAAACCGCTGTCTGGCGATCAGCGGAAGTGGTCGGATGACTCACGCATTTGTAAAAAAGGCGCGCTGGCGCAAAGAAAAAAATCACCGGATATGACAACCTTACAGGTGGGTGTGTTCCGCCCGGAGTGGACTGGCGGCAGGAGTTTCCGTGCCCCGACTGGAGATGAATGATGGCTTTTCCTGTAAGCCCTGTGTCCTTTAAGTTACCTCACATAAAACTGGCGGGTTTGCGGTTTGGTGAGCCTGACAAGCCAGTGATTCTGGCGCTTCATGGCTGGCTGGATAATGCCATGAGTTTTGCACCTCTGGCCAGCCATCTTTCTGATTGGCAGGTGCTTGCTGTTGAGTGGCCAGGACACGGCATGTCAGAACACCGGCCGGGCTCAACGCCTTTGTACTGGACTGACTATCTGCTTGATCTGCACTGCCTGATCAGGCAATTGCAACTTAATGGAATACGTGTTCTGGCTGTGCTTGGGCATTCGCTTGGTGGTCTGGTTGCCTCAGCCTATACGGCGTTGTACCCGGAGAATGTGAATCATTTGCTCCTTATCGAAGCCATGGGACCATTGTTTGAATCCACCGGGCAACTTCGTAGCCGACTGATGAAAAGCCTGGATACCCACCTCACTCCTCAGAAAGCGGTCACCCGTTATGCTGATCTGGAACAGGTGATACGTGCAAGACGGCAGTTGACCGGGCTGGATGAAGCATTTTGTCGGCTGATCATTGAGCGCAATATGCAGGTGATTGAGTCCGGTTTTTGTTGGCGCACCGATCCTCGCCTGCGGTTGGAGTCTCCTCTGAGATTTACCTTTGAACAGGTAGATGCCCTGATGACTCAGGTGGAAAGTCGTACTTTATTATTGATGGGCCGTCAGGGATACCGGCAATTGCACCGGGCACAACCGTTAATGAACAAGTGGTACAGGGAGGCCTCTCTCCTCATTCTAGATGGGGATCACCACCTTCACATGGGCAATGCTGCGGCAGTTGCACAGGCCATACAAGATTTTTTGGTCTGAGTGTGACGAGCTGAACTAGGCAAATAGCAGCTTTTATGTGATGATGATCATAGTTTTAAACGGGCGTATGATTTTGTGTGCTCGTAAAGAATAACAATATTATTTGTAACTTATTCAGTGTGTTGTGTCACTGGGCACACAGATAACGCCCCCGAAAGGGGGGATTCAGCACTGCTTTTGGTACCTAGGAGAAATTTGTGGACCAGCCCTGGATTAAACATTTACCTGCCGGCGTATTTTCGACGGTGAATGTCGATCAGTATTCCTCACTGTTGGACATGTTCGAGCAATCTGTTGCCAAATATGCTGATCAGCCTGCCTTTATCAATATGGGCGCGACTTTGACCTACCGTAAGCTGGAAGAGCGCAGCCGCGCATTTGCGGCCTATTTGCAGAATGAGTTAAAACTGCAAAAAGGTGACCGTGTCGCCATTATGATGCCTAACCTGCTGCAGTACCCAATCGTGTTGTTTGGTGTACTGCGTGCCGGTTGTGTTGTGGTAAATGTCAACCCGTTATACACCCCCCGTGAGCTGAAGCACCAGCTGAATGACTCCGGTGCCAAGGCGATTGTCGTGGTATCCAATTTCGCCCGTACTTTGGAAGAAGTCGTCGACGAAACGCAGGTCAAGAGCGTGATCCTGACTGGACTCGGCGATCTGCTCAGCCCGCCAAAACGTACCCTGGTGAACTTCGTAGTGAAGTACATCAAAAAGTTGGTGCCAAAATATCACCTGCCACATGCCATCTCTATGCGTCAGGCGCTGTCTAAAGGACGCCGTCTGCAATATGTTAAGCATGAAATCGGCACTGACGATCTGGCATTCCTTCAGTATACCGGCGGTACCACCGGGGTTTCCAAAGGCGCAATGCTCTGCCACGGCAATGTTGTGGCCAACGTGTTGCAAGCCGATGCAGCATATTCACCGGCGCTGGGTAATGGCCGTGAATTTGTGGTTACCGCACTGCCTCTGTACCACATTTTTGCCCTGACAGTGAACTGTCTGCTGTTTTTGCACAAAGGGGCGAAAAACCTACTTATCACCAACCCACGGGATATTCCTGCCTTTGTGGGTGAGTTGAAGGTATATCCCTTTACTGCGCTCACCGGCGTCAATACGCTGTTCAATGCCTTGGTAAACAATCCTGATTTTGCCAGTCTGGACTTCTCTACTCTGAAGTTTTCCATTGGTGGTGGGATGGCCGTACAACGCGCAGTGGCCGACAAATGGCAGACTCTGACAGGCACCAGATTGCTTGAAGGTTATGGTCTGACTGAAGCCTCGCCACTGGTGACCTGCTGCCCGTACGATCTGGACGGTTACAATGGCTCCATTGGTTTCCCTGCACCGGGCACCGACATTCAGGTGCGTGATGATGATGGTAATGTATTGCCTCAAGGGGAGGTGGGTGAGTTGAGGGCTAAAGGTCCGCAGGTGATGAAGGGATATTGGCAGCGACCCGAAGAGACAGCAAAAGTCATAGATAAAGACGGCTGGCTGAGTACCGGTGACATTGGTTATATGGATGAGAAAGGCTTCTTCTATATTATTGACCGCAAAAAGGACATGATTCTGGTCTCCGGTTTTAACGTGTTCCCCAATGAGGTTGAAGAAGTAGTGGCACTGCACCCCAAAGTGCTGGAAGTTGCCGCCGTGGGCGTTCCCCATGACGCCAGCGGTGAGTTGGTGAAGATTTTCGTGGTTGCCAAAGACAACTCTTTGACCGAAGAAGCCATTATCAAGCATTGTCGTCATCATTTGACGGGCTATAAAGTTCCCAAGCTGGTAGAATTCCGGGATGAATTACCAAAGACCAATGTGGGCAAGATCCTGCGCCGGGAACTTCGAGAGGAAGTGAGTGCATAATCTCCCAAAAGCCGGCTGCCAGCCGGCTTTTTGTTGGTAAAGCGATGCGTGTTGCGCACTTTGGAGAAAAGTTTGATTGCGTTTCAATATGTAGATAATCAGGCGGCACTGGATGTTCTGGTGGCCCAATATAAGGAAGCAGAACTTCTGGTTTTGGATACCGAGTTTGTCCGCACCCGCACCTATTACGCCAGGCTGGGACTTATTCAGGCATACGATGGTAAACATCTGGCGCTGATTGACCCGTTGGCGGTTGATGATCTCAGTGGCTTTTGGGCATTGCTGACCAATCCCGACATGCTCAAGTTGGTTCATTCCTGCAGCGAAGATCTCGAGGTTTTTGCCAATTATGGTAAGTGTCAGCCCGCGCCACTGTTTGACAGCCAGATTGCAGCGGCACTGTGTGGTTGGGGGCATGGCCTGGGTTATGCCAAGCTGGTCGAGCAGCAGCTGAGTATCAGCCTTGACAAGGGGGAGTCTCGTACCGACTGGCTGAAACGTCCCCTGACTGCGGCTCAGTTACAGTATGCGGCTAAGGATGTCTATTACCTGTATCAGTTGTATCCGGCACTGAAGGCTAAGGTAGAGCGTCAGGGACGTATGGATTGGGTACTGGAAGAGGGTTGCCGATTGACCGTCGGGCGGCTTGAGCCGCCTTGCGGTGACCAGGTATATCGTAAGGTGAAAAATGCCTTCAAACTGACCCCCAAGCAGTTGGCGGTGCTTAAAGTGCTGGCAAAGTGGCGGTTGGAAAAGGCTTTGAGCCGGGATCTGGCACAGGGGTTCGTCATCAAGGATCATGGGTTGATCGCCCTGTGCCGCAAGACTCCCCAGAACCTTGAACAACTGATGCAAATGAATGAGCTGACTGAGCAAGAGAAGCGGATCCACGGCAAGGAGTTGTTGCAGGTCATGGCAACGGCTGATTTGGACAATCCGCCACCCGGTATCGATGTGTTGGCACTGCGTCCGGGATATAAGGCGTCATTCAAAGTGGTTAAAGCCCTGCTTATTGCTATCTGTGATGCTCATCAGGTGCCGGAAGAGTTGCTTGCTTCCAAGCGCCAGATCCATGATTTCCTGCAATGGCAACTGGATAAGCAGGAGGGAGAATTACCTTTGTTGCTGACCGGCTGGCGTGGTGCGCTGGCTGCGATACCACTGCAGACACTTGAATTATCGATTTAAAAAAAGCGCCCTTGGGGCGCTTTTTTAAGCTTTTTCCGGCAGCGTGATATTCAACTCAAGTACCGACAGGTTATCGTCATTCTGATCTAATTGTACCGTGACCTGATCTTCTTCAATGGCCACATACTTGCGGATCACTTCGATGATCTCCTGTTTCATCTGTGGGAAATAGTCTGGCGCGCCGCGTTCGCTGCGCTGATGCGCCACGATAATCTGCAGTCTTTCCTTTGCAGTTGCCGCCGTAGCGGGCTTTTTATTGCTTCTGAAATAATCGAGTAAAGACATAAGTTAGCTGCCAAATATCCTTTTTAAAAAGCCCTTTTTCTCTTCAGTTACAAAGCGAAGAGGAACTTCATCACCTAACAGACGGCTTACAGTATCCTCATAAGCTTGGCCTGCATCACTCTCTTTGTCCAGAATTACCGGTGCACCTGCATTGGATGCTTTCAGCACCGCTTGGGATTCAGGGATTACGCCAAGCAGTTTGATGGCGAGGATCTCTTCAACATCACCCACGCTGAGCATTTCGCCGGTTTTCACTCGGGTTGGTGAATAACGGGTCAACAGCAGATACTCACAGATGGGTTCCATGTTTTGCACGGCTCGCCGTGATTTGCTTTGTAGCATACCTAAAATGCGGTCAGAGTCACGTACCGAACTGACTTCGGGGTTAGTGGTGACGATGGCAGTATCAGCGAAATACAATGCAATCATGGCGCCGCTTTCGATACCTGCCGGAGAGTCACAAATAATGTACCCGAAACCAGAATCAGCCAAATCGTCCAGTACCTTGCCGACGCCTTCTTTGGTCAGGGCGTCTTTGTCCCGGGTTTGTGATGCCGGTAAAATGTACAGATTGTCACAACGCTTATCTTTGATCAGTGCCTGATTAAGGTTGGCTTCGCCATTGATGACGTTGACAAAATCGTAGACCACACGACGCTCACAACCCATGATAAGGTCGAGGTTGCGCAAGCCGATGTCAAAGTCGATGACGACAGTTTTGTGTCCTTTCTGCGCCAGCCCGGTGGCAATGGCAGCGCTTGATGTGGTTTTGCCCACGCCACCTTTGCCTGAGGTGACCACAATGATATGTGCCATGTTTATTATCCCTTTGCCACCTGGTTACAGGGGCAGTGTTTCAAATACCAATGAATCGCCGTCGAGGCGAATACAACCGCTTGTTGAGTCAGTGTGCTGCGTGAGGTTTTCCGACAGCCAATACTGGCCCGCTACCGAAACCAGTTCAGCTTCGAGTTTTCGGGCAAGAATGACCGCATGACGATTGCCTTTGGCGCCGGCCATCGCTTTGCCCCTGAGCGCACCGAAAATATGAATATTTCCGTCGGCGATGACTTCTGCGCCGTTGCCGACATTGCCAAAGATGATCAAGTCACTGCTTTGGGCATAGATCTGCTGACCTGAACGAATATTTTGCTTAACAATGCGGGTTTTTTGAGGCAGTGGCGGTGGCGTTACCACCGTTTTTCCAGTCTTCAGCAATGCCAATCCCGCCTTGCGTATTTGCTTGGCCAAGGCGTCATTGGCACCAGTGAATCCAAGCAGCACCAGTTGCAGTTGTTTCATGATCTGTTGTAGAGCCTGAATATCGAGCTCTGTGGCGTTGATGCCGGACAGATTGATCACCAGCGGCGCACCGAGAAAAAACTGAGGGGCCTGAGAGAGTTTTGCCGCCAACTCGGTGGCGAAGATATCCAAATCGGTACTGTAAAGGTGCAGCACGGACAATGTGAAAGACGCGCCTTTCAATTCAAGATTTGGGGTTGTCATCCCAGCTTACATCTCCAGAAAAAACTCAGTTGAATTGCCGAGTTGCATTATAATTTACGGGGTTCATGTTATAGTGTGGCTATTGTACTGGCAAGATTTGATAACCCGGAAATTTGGACAATTATGCTGTGTGCTGTATATAAAAGCAGTCGTAAGGTCGACACCTATCTGTTTGTGAATAAGCGTGATTGTTTCGATGATGTACCCAAGTCGCTTATGGAGGTGTTTGGCACGCCCCAATTGGTTATGGTTTTTGCCATCGCTCAGCGTCAGTATCTGGGAGTGGCTGATATCAATAAGGTAAAAAGTGAGTTGGCGCAGAAAGGATTTTACCTGCAATTGCCACCTCCTCCAGAAGACCTGTTGAAAAACCACCGACAGGAGTTGGGGCTGGAAGACTAACTTTACTGAGGGAACGTACTGCAATGAAAAGGGATTTTATCGCGTTCAGTGGCCTGTTACTGGCTGTGCACTTCGCCGTCCTTGCCGATGATGCCCAGCCAGATCCTATCCAGGTAAAGCAGGGAAAACCTGAGTTTGAGCAATATCTTGCCCGTTTGCAGCAGCAAGTCAGCCCTCTGGGATTTGATCCACAGTGGCTTTCACAGCAATTTGCTGATGTGAAGCGTTTCAAGAAAGTCACTCCCGTCGCATCGTCCTTAGATACTTATCCTGCGCAGACCCTCGAACAGTTTTTACCCAATCGCTTTACCCAATCTGACATAGACGCGGCGGCAACCGCCCTGCAAGATCACGCTTCGCTGTTACAACAATTGCAACAGGAATATGGGATTCAACCGAGATTTCTGGTGGCCTTATGGGCGGTTGCCGGCAATCTTTCCAGAGCTGATAGCGCATACCCCTTATTATCTGTTACCAGCTCGCTGGCATATGAGGGGGAACTGGCTGAAGATGAAGTCATTGCCGCATTGAGGTTGTTGCAGAATGAGCAATTTGATAAGCACAGCCTGGTGGCTCTGCGTGACGCCAGCATCGCCGGCTCAGGCTTTTCAGCCAGTCAGTTGGTTCGCTATGGAAGAGATGGAGACCATGATGGCGTAATAGATCACCAGCGCTCGGTGGCCGATATCCTGGCATCTTATGCCTTTTTTCTCAGTAAACATGGTTGGAACGCCGAGCAAATATGGGGACGCCAGGTCACACTGCCTGAGGATTTAAGCGGGCGACTGGGTATGGAGTATCAGGCGGGTTTTGAGTACTGGCAGAATGCCGGGATCAGGCGTTTCAATGGTGATGACCTGCCGCGCAGAACCGATATTCAGGCTTCTTTACTGCAGCCGGACGGGCAAAAAGGGCGGGCCTATCTGGTTTATGATAATTATCGGGCTTTGCTGGCCTGGCAGGATGATCACTATTTTGCGTTGTCAGTCAGTTACCTGTCTGAAAGAGTTAAAGCTGTAAGCAGGTAAGCAGAGAACATCTTGCGAGCATTGGTACTTTCACTCCGGCCAAGCCATGGACTTATGGTGTAGAATAGCGCCGTTTTCAATGTCACTCTGGTTAATACGAGTCTTATGTCCTTCTGGAAAGAAAAAACGCTGGCCCAGCTCAATGAAGCTGAATGGGAAAGCCTGTGTGATGGCTGCGGAAAATGTTGCCTCAATAAACTGATCGATGACGATACTGAAGAGCTGTACTACACCAATGCGGCTTGCCAGCTGTTGGATCAGCATGATTGTCGTTGCACCCATTATGAATCAAGGTTTCGTCATGTCCCCCAGTGCACCCGGGTAACCACAGACAATATCGGTGAATTGACCTGGTTGCCGGACTCCTGCGCTTATAAACGCCTTTACGAGGGCAGAGCGCTGCCATCCTGGCATCCCTTAATTACTGGCTCTCAGGAAGCGATGCATGCGGCAGGTATGAGTGTGCAGGGTAAAGTGGTGTGTGAATCCACAGTCAAAGATATCGAAGACCATATCGTCCTGTGGCCATTAAAAGATATGGATTGAAACCCATCTGCCATAAATGAAAAAAGCTCACTTGATGTAGGCTTAATTTAGATGGTCCGCCTCACCTCTCGATCGTTATGTTAGAGGTGAAGTATTAACGAGGCGAACCATTATAAAGACTGGCATCATTGCTACAAATGAAATTGGTTTTACGTATTACCGGCAACAGGAAGATGGCCGCCGCCAGCAGATAAATGCTAAAGGCAAACTGCATCCATTGAGTCATGGAAAAGCCAAACATGCTCCAGACTTCATCACTGCAAAGACCTGTCGGCATAAACACCTGCGGAAACCAATCCTGTAATGGCATCCACTGAGGGAAGTTCGGCATGAAATCGCAGGTGGTGAAGGGGGAAGGATCTGTCTGGATTTGGTATAGCTCTATAGCCAGCGATAATCCCCAGCCAGCACTGACTATCCACAATAGTAAGGCGATGAAGCGCAGTCCCGTACGGGGAGCCAGGCTACCAAGCAGACCTGCCAGCAGAATGCCAAGCACCGCAACCCGCTGATAAACACACATGACGCATGGGTTTAAGTGCAGGCCGTATTGAAAGAAAAGCGCGGCGGCTTCCAGCCCCAAAGCGGTAGCGGCGAGTAAGTACCAAGCTGGGCGGGAATGGGCAAATCCGGTAAGTCCAGTCACGGGGAACTCCTGATCCTGTAAAAAACGCCCGCATTGGCAGGCGTTTCAGGACTTTACTCAATCCAGCTATTTAGGTCAACTGTGGTGATCAGTGTGTTACGGCGTTGGTAGCTTCAGCAACAGCGTGGTGGCTCAGTAAGCCGCTATTGTAGAAATATTGAGTCATTTCAGTCAGGAAACCGGTTTCAATTGCCAGCAGGCCAACAACAGACAGTACGATGGTATATGGCAGAGCCATCCAAACCATACGGCCGTATGACAGACGAATGAGCGGTGCTAGTGCTGATGTCAGCAGGAACAGGAACGCAGCCTGTCCATTGGGTGTGGCAACAGAAGGCAGATTAGTACCTGTGTTGATGGCCACGGCCAGCATATCGAACTGAACACGGGTGATTTGACCGTCCAGCAATGCGGCTTTTACTTCGTTAATATAAACGGTGCCCACGAACACGTTGTCAGACACCATGGACAGCAATCCATTGGCGATAAAGAAGATTACTAACTGGATATTGCCTTCGAAGCCCAGAGCCCATTGGATAACAGGAGCAAACAGTTTCTGGTCGATAATCACAGCCACAACAGCGAAGAATACAGCCAGCAGAGCGGTAAATGGCAATGCTTCTTCGAAGGCTTTACCCAGCGCGTGTTCATCGGTAATGCCGTTGAAGGCAGTACACAGAATAATAACGGTAAGACCAATTAGACCCACAGATGCCAGATGCAGTGCTAGACCGAGGATCAGCCATATACCAACCAATGCCTGAATGAGCAGTTTGACTTTGTCTTTGTTGGTGCGGTGTGCATCTTCGTGGGCGTCATAGTGACACAGGATTTGTCGAACTGATTCGGGCAGTTGTGCGCCATAACCGAAAATTTTGAATTTTTCTACCAGGAAGCAGGTTACCACACCGGCGATAAATACAGGTACTGTAACAGGCGACATGCGAATAGCGAACTCAGCAAACTGCCAGTTGGCCTGAGCCGCGATGATCAGGTTCTGAGGTTCACCCACCATGGTGCACACACCACCCAGTGCGGTACCCACACCAGAGTGCATTAGCAAGTTACGCAGGAAGCCACGGAATGCTTCCAGTTCTTGGCTGTTCAGCTGGGACTGGCCATCAGAGGTATGGTCATGGTCTGCACCCAAATCTTTACCTGAGGCTACCTTGTGATAGATAGCATAGAAGCCAACAGCAACGGCGATGATTACGGCAATTACAGTCAAAGCATCCAGAAATGCGGACAGGAAAGCAGAAGCACCAAAAAACATCAGAGATACGGCCATCTTTGAACGTACCTTGGTGATCATTTTGGTGAAACCGAACAGCAACAGCTGCTTCATGAAGTAAATACCGGCCACCATAAATACCAGCAGCAGCAGCACTTCGAGGTTGGCCTCAATTTCGTGCAGCACCATGCTTGGGCTGGTCATGCCGATAACAACGGCCTCAATCGCCAACAAACCTCCTGGTTGAAGGGGATAACATTTCAGCGCCATCGCCAGGGTAAAGATAAACTCGATAACCAATACCCAGCCGGCAACGAATGGATTGATATAGAAAAGTATCGGGTTAATAACTAAGAACGACAGAATTGCGATTTTGTACCACTTGGGTGAGTTCCCCAAGAAGTTAGCAATAAACGCCTGACTCATTGTCAAAGGCATGGCACCCTCTCTGAAATAAAAAGAATGTTAAGTGTTGTTTGCGGAAATGCTGCACGCTGCGTGGCGGACAGAACTGTGCCCTAACCTTACCGTTATTGTCATGGCTTAGCGATCGCTAAATATAAAAAAGCCAAGCTGCACGGCAAAATCCACATTGGACT
Organism: Shewanella sp.; assembly: GCA_021462625.1. Classification (GTDB taxonomy): domain Bacteria; phylum Pseudomonadota; class Gammaproteobacteria; order Enterobacterales; family Shewanellaceae; genus Shewanella. Next base: position 11,328 of record JAJNAU010000033.1, on the reverse strand, counting down.
ATATTCGTTTGTTTCATATTTAACCAAGAAAACCCCTTTATCTTTTGATCTTAATCCCGATTTTGCACCAGTGGTTTTCATTTTTTGTCCATCTGGTATGATGAGTTCACTCTATATAACTATGCATAAACATTGGATAACCGGCTGATGATCATCAATGCCAAAGGGCCTGCCAGCTTTGCTGAGAAGTACATAGTGCAATCTATTTGGGAAAAAAAATTTCCACCAGGGTCCATTTTACCCGCCGAGCGGGAGCTGTCCGAGTTAATTGGGGTAACCCGGACAACATTGCGTGAAGTTCTCCAGCGTTTGGCCCGTGATGGTTGGTTGACTATCCAACACGGCAAGCCAACCCGGGTTAATAATTTCTGGGAAACATCCGGACTGAATATCCTTGAGACGATTGCGGATTTGAATCCTGACGGCTTTCCTGAGCTTGTGGATCAACTGCTGTCTGCCCGCACCAACATCAGCGCCATTTATTTCCGCGGGGCGCTCAGACACAGCCCTCAGGTGGTGCTGGATACTCTGACTGAAATCCACCAGATGGAAGATACAGCTGATGCTTACGCCGATTTTGACTACCACTTGCACCACAAGCTGGCGTTTTCCTCAGGTAATCCGCTGTATGTGCTGATCCTGAACGGATTCAAAGGATTATATAGCCGGGTTGGCCGCTATTACTTTACCAGTACAGAAGCCCGAGTGTTGGCGCTGGACTTCTACAAGAAATTGGAAGCGCTTGCAAAATCAGGAACTTATGAACAAGCGCCCGTACTGATGCGCAACTATGGTATCGATTCGGGCAAAATGTGGCTGCAATTGCGCGATGCCATGCCTGCCGATATAGCGCAGGATAATAGCTGACTCTTTATAAGATAAAAACACCGCCCTAAGGCGGTGTTTTTTTTACGCTTCTTTGGTTGCGGTCTGGTCGGGGCTGGAGGCCAGTTCAATAACACTGCCATCCTCACACTCCTGTTCCAGGGTGACATCAAAACCCCACAGGCGGTGCAGGTGCTTCAACACTTCTGCCTGGCTGTCAGCCAAAGGAATGTGATTGAAGGGCACATATCTCAGGGTCAGCGAGCGATCGCCGGATACATCCACATTGTATACCTGAATGTTCGGTTCCAGGTTTGACAGGTTATATTGCTGGGACAGCATGTGACGGATATTTCGGTATCCCTGATCGTCATGAATGGCATTGATCTCGAGATAGCTTTTGCTGTCGTCATCCAGTATCCCGAACAGCTTGAACTGGCGGATGATATTGGGTGAGAGGTACTGACTGATAAAACTCTCATCCTTAAAGTTCTGCATGGCAAAATGCAGTGTCTTAAGCCAGTCGCTGCCAGCCATTTCCGGAAACCAGGCTTTATCTTCTTCAGTGGGGTTTTCGCAGATGCGGCGAATGTCCACCATCATATTAAAGCCCAGGGCATAGGGGTTGATTCCGCTGTAATAGGGGCTGTTGTATGGCTGCTGGGCAACAACACTGGTATGACTTTGTAAGAACTCCAGCATAAAACGGTCGGTGACCTTACCTTCGTCATACAGGTGATTGAGTATGGTGTAGTGCCAGAAGGTCGCCCACCCCTCATTCATTACCTGAGTTTGCTTCTGGGGATAGAAGTACTGTGCCATCTTACGCACGATGCGGATAATCTCCCGCTGCCAGGGCTCAAGCAAAGGTGCGTGTTTCTCAATAAAATAGAGAATATTTTCCTGAGGTTCTTCGGGGAAACGTTTTTTCTGTGCCTGACCGGATTCCTGCTGGCTCTTTGGAATGGTGCGCCACAGATCGTTAACCTGACTTTGCAGGTAGGCTTCACGCTCTTTCTGCCGCACCTGCTCTTCGCGGAAGGAGATTTCTACCGGACGCTTGTACCTGTCCACCCCGTAATTCATCAAGGCATGACAGGAGTCGATAATATCTTCCACCTGGCGGGCGCCGTGGATCTCTTCGCACTCGGCGATATAATTCTTGGCAAACACCAGGTAATCGATAATCGAGCTGGCGTCCGTCCAGGTTTTGAACAGATAGTTGCCTTTGAAGAAACTATTGTGACCATAGCAGGCGTGCGCCATCACCAATGCCTGCATGGTGACAGTGTTCTCTTCCATCAGATAGGCGATACAGGGATCTGAGTTAATCACAATCTCATAGGCAAGCCCCATCTGACCGCGCTTATAGCCCTGTTCGGTTTCGATAAACTTCTTACCGAACGACCAGTGGGTGTAGCCTATGGGCATACCAATTCCCGCATAGGCATCCATCATCTGCTCGGCGGTGATCACTTCTATCTGGTTGGGATAGGCGTCAAGGCCGTAGTGCAAGGCCACCCGTTCGATTTCAGCCTGATACTGCTCTAGCAGCTCAAAGGTCCAGTCCGGGCCGTCACTTAACGGCTCATGTTTGCGTTTCCCCATAAAGGACCTCCTTACACCGCTTGTTTTTTGAATAGTTCCCTGAACACAGGGTAGATGTCTTCTGCCTGGCGTATGTGCTGTACGGCAATATTGTCGAATTGTTGTTGGAGGGATTCATATTCACGCCAAAGGGTTTGATGGGCGCGGTTGGTGATTTCGATATAACTGAAGTATCTCACCACGGGCAAGATCTGCTGTGACAGCAGCTTGCTGCAATTGGGTGAGTCGTCGGCCCAGTTGTCGCCATCGGAAGCTTGGGCGGCATAGATATTCCACTCATCGGCCGGGTAGCGCTCGCGCTGAATTTCGTTCATCAGTTTGAGAGCGCTGGACACTATGGTGCCACCGGTTTCTTGAGAGTAGAAAAACTCATGTTCGTCCACTTCTTTGGCTTGGGTATGGTGCCTGATATAGACAACTTCCAAGTTTTTGTAGGTCCGGGTCAGGAACAGGTAAAGCAGAATATAGAAACGTTTGGCCATATCCTTGGTGGCCTGATCCATGGAGCCTGACACATCCATTAAGCAGAACATCACCGCCTGACTGGTGGGAATTTCCCGTTTGGCGAAGTTGTTGTAGCGCAAATCGAAGGTGTCGATAAAAGGCACCCGGTCAATTCTGCGCTTGAGCTCTTCTATCTGGCCACGCAGCGACAGGATCTCTTCGGCATTGGCACCTGGCGTATTTTCCAGCGACTCAAGTCTGGCTTCTAGCTCCCTCAGTTCTTTCTTTTTGCCTGCGGTCATGGCGATACGACGTGCCTGAGAAGAGCGTAAAGAGCGGACTATATTCATATTGGTGGGCACGCCGTCCGTGGTATAGCCGGCACGGTAAGTCTGATATTCCACCAGTTTGTTCAGCCGGTTTTTTTGCAGGTTGGGCAGTTCAAGGTCTTCAAACAGCAACTCCAGATACTCGTCCTTGGATATCTGAAACACAAAATCGTCCTGACCTTCACCTGAGTCCGAGGCTTCACCCTGACCAGAGCCCTGGCCGCCACCCTGAGGGGGACGTTCGATTTTATCGCCACGGGTAAACTGATCATTGCCCGGATGAATACGCTCGCGCACACCGCCACGTCCCTGATGAAACAGAGGCTCGCTGATGTCCCGGGTGGGAATGGAGATCTTTTCGCCTTTGTCGACGTCAGTAACGCTGCGACGGGTTACCGCATCACTGACCGCCTTTTTAATTTGTTGCTTGTATCGATTGAGAAAACGCTGACGATTGACCGTGCTCTTTCCTTTGGCATTCAACCGCCTGTCGATAAAGTTAGCCATACGTACCTCCCACAGGAAAGGTGGGGGCATCAGCCCCCACTGTGTCCAGACGATTAAGAGGACTTGCGTACTCTTAAGTACCACTCGGAGAGCAGGCGCACCTGTTTCTTGGTGTAGCCTTTCTCCATCATGCGGTTAACGAAGTCATCATGCTTGCGTTGATCTTCGGTTGAGGTTTTGGCATTGAAGGAAATTACCGGCAGCAGATCTTCTGTGTTAGAGAACATTTTTTTCTCGATCACAGTGCGTAGTTTTTCATAACTGGTCCACAGAGGGTTATTACCTTCGTTATTTGCTCTGGCACGCAGTACGAAGTTGACTATTTCATTACGGAAATCCTTCGGATTACTGATACCGGCTGGTTTTTCAATTTTTTCCAGTTCACCGTTAAGCGCAGCTCTGTCAAACAGCTGACCGGTTTCGGGATCACGGTACTCCTGATCTTGGATCCAGAAGTCAGCATAGGTGACATAGCGGTCAAAGATATTCTGGCCGTACTCTGAATAGGATTCGAGATAAGCGGTCTGGATCTCTTTACCGATGAACTCCACATATTTGGGGATGAGATACCCCTTCAGAAACTCAAGATAGCGCTCGGCGGTTTCATTGGGGAACTGTTCCTGTTCAATCTGCCGCTCCAGTACGTAAAACAAATGTACCGGGTTGGCCGCAATCTCGGAGTGATCAAAGTTGAATACCCTGGAAAGGATTTTGAAGGCGAAACGGGTCGACAGCCCCAGCATACCTTCATCAACCCCGGCGTAATCCCGGTATTCCTGATAGGATTTGGCTTTGGGATCTGTATCTTTCAGGCTTTCGCCATCATAGACCCGCATCTTGGAGTATATTGAGGAGTTTTCCGGCGCTTTGATACGTGAAAGTACGGAAAACTGTGCCAATGTTTCTAATGTCCCGGGAGCACAGGGGGCCTTGGACAGCTCAGAGTTCTGCAACAGCTTCTGGTAAATTTGTATCTCCTCGGACACCCGCAGACAATAGGGCACTTTGACGATATAAACCCGATCGAGGAAGGCTTCATTGTTTTTGTTGTTGCGGAAAGTGGACCACTCAGATTCGTTGGAGTGAGCCAGAATAATGCCGTTGTAGGGCAGGGCAGACAGACCTTCAGTGCCGTTGTAGTTGCCCTCTTGGGTGGCGGTCAGCAGTGGGTGGAGCACCTTGATTGGTGCCTTGAACATCTCTACAAATTCCATCAACCCCTGGTTGGCACGACACAGTGCACCTGAATAGGCGTAAGCATCGGCATCATCTTGGGCAAAATGCTCCAGCTTGCGGATATCCACCTTGCCCACCAGAGAGGAGATATCCTGGTTGTTGTCATCCCCCGGTTCGGTTTTGGCAATAGCCAATTGATCGAGCACTGAAGGATAGACTTTTACCACCTTGAAGCGGCTGATGTCGCCACCAAACTCATGCAGGCGTTTAACCGCCCAGGGCGACATAATGGTACGCAGGTAACGGGAAGGGATTTTGTACTCCTGCTGTAATACCTTACCGTCTTCATCAACATCGAACAGGCAGAAGGGATGATCGTTTACCGGACTTCTGACTCCATCAGCACTGAGAATGTAGATAGGAACTTTCTGCATTAATGCTTTGAGTTTTTCGGCCAGAGAAGACTTACCGCCACCCACAGGCCCAAGCAGGTAGAGGATCTGTTTGGATTCTTCCAGCCCTTGAGCTGAGTGTTTCAGGTAGGACACGATTTGCTCAATAGCTTCTTCCATGCCGAAGAAGTCGGCAAAGGCGGGATATCTGGAAATCAATCTGTTAGAGAATATCCGGCTTAACACCGGGTCTTTTGAGGTGTCAATGACTTTGGGTTCACCTATGGCCATCAGCAAGCGTTCGGCGGCAGACACATAGGCGCTGCGATCCTGCTTACAGATATCAAGAAACTCCTGCAGGGTGTATTCCTCGTCAAGCTTCTTTTCATACCGTTGTTGGTAATGCTCAAATATACTCATATCGCCCCCTGAAACGCAGTTCAAATTGTTGAGGTTGCTAGATCAAAATCTGCTCACCTGATAGTAAGCATAGCGCCAAGAATCCGGGGAAAGCAAAAAAAAGTTTATAAAAAACAATAAGAAATAGTTGCAAAAGCAACAGTTGCACCTGTATTTCACCAAGGCGAAGGGCGATAAAAAAGATAAAAGGAGCCGGTATGGCTCCTTTTATCCAAGACGGTGAATATCTCAACCAGCAAAGTTTGCGTTTACGAATTCCCAGTTTACCAGTTGCCAGAAGTTCGCAAGATAATCAGGACGCAGGTTGCGATAATCAATGTAGTAGGCGTGTTCCCACAGATCAACGGTCAGCAGAGGTGTTACACCGGCTTCAGTCAATGGTGTAGCAGCATTGCTGGTATTAACGATATCCAGTGAACCATCGGCCTTTTTAACCAACCAGGTCCAGGAACTACCGAAGTTGTTGACGGCGCTGTCGTTGAACTTGGCTTTGAATGCATCGAATGAGCCGAAATCGGCATTGATGGCATCGGTAATAGCGCCAGTTGGCTCACCACCGGCCTTAGGTGCCAGGCAGTGCCAATAGAAGGTGTGGTTCCAAACCTGAGCAGCATTGTTGAAAATACCACCAGTAGAGGATTTCACGATCTCTTCCAGAGATTTACCTTCCAGATCAGTACCTTCAATGAGGCCATTGAGTTTCACCACATAGGTGTTATGGTGTTTGCCATAGTGGTATTCCAGCGTTTCCTGGGAAATATGAGGTTCAAGCGCATTCATTGCGTAAGGTAATACAGGTAATTCGAAAGCCATTTGCTTTTCTCCATGGATGTCATTGTCTTTGAACAGACTTACTCACTGTGGATTATTGTACTGATAAATTATGTGAAGTGAATCATTGTATGGCTGTTTGCATAGATCGTCATCATCAAAAAATCCGGACATAACATAACCCTGAAAACATTGTGTTTTTGTTATGATCTTTGCTGAAGTACAATGAAGTTCACAACACAGTGTGTAATCGCTAGGATAAATAATGGAAACAGTAGACAAAATTAAGCAGCAACTTGCTGAAAACCCAATCATTCTGTATATGAAGGGCTCACCCAAACTGCCTAGTTGTGGTTTTTCCTCTCAGGCGGCCCAGATTATGATCAATATCGGTGAACAGTTTGCCTATGTTGATATCCTGCAAAACCCGGACATCCGTGCTGAACTGCCCAAGTTTGCCAATTGGCCGACGTTCCCTCAGCTGTGGGTTGAAGGTGAACTGATTGGTGGCTGTGACATCATGGTTGAAATGTACCAGCAGGGAGAACTGCCAGCGTTGATCAAAGAAGTGGCCGCCAAGTACAAGAGCGAAGAAGCTTAATTTGCACATTGCTCTGAATGTTAACGCCCTGCAAGTGCAGGGCTTTATTTCAGAAAAATTATCATGACGTCGACCAGTGTGTACCGGAAGAGCCAATATCAGCGGGAAGCGTCCTGTTTGGAGTGAGCCAGCTCGGCTTTAAGATGGCTTGGTGTGGCAGGCAGTACCAGGTTCAGGATGATGGCGACAACACCACACAGGCTGATGCCCTGCAGGCTGAAAGAGCCGATACCAAATGCCATGCCGCCAATGCCAAATACCAGAGTGACGCCCACAATACACAGGTTACGCGGTTCACCGAGATCAACATTATTACGGATAAGAGAGTTCAGACCCACAGCAGCAATGGAGCCGAACAGCAGGCACATTATGCCCCCCATGACTGGGACAGGGATCGTTTGCATCAGCGCGCCTAACTTGCCCACGAAAGCCATTATGATCGCCGTGATTGCTGTCCATGTCATGATGATGGGATTAAAGTTGCGGGTCAAACTGACGGCGCCGGTGACTTCTGAGTAGGTGGTGTTTGGTGGACCCCCAAATGCGGCTGCCGCGATGGTGGCGACGCCGTCACCGGCCAGAGTACGGTGCAGACCGGGTTTTTTGAAGTAGTCTTTACCGGTCACATTGGAAATCGCCAGAATGTCACCAATGTGTTCAACTGCAGGTGCAATCGCGACCGGGATCATAAACATAATGGCTTGCCAGTGGAATTCCGGGGCAACGAAATCAGGCATGGCCAGCCATGGAGCCTGCTCGACTTTAGTGAAATCGACAATACCAAAGATAAGACTCAGACCATAGCCAGCCAGAATACCGCCGAGGATCGGCATCAGCTTGAGCAAGCCTTTGGCCCAGGTGGCAATCGCGATGGTGGTTAACAGTGATACCAGAGAAATGATGAGCGCTGTATCCGGGTCTACCAGCACTGCAGTGCCATCGCCGGTTTTGCCCAGTGCCATATTGACGGCCATTGGAGCCAGACCCAGACCGATGATGATGATCACCGGGCCGATTACCACCGGGGGCAAAAGACGGTGAATAAAGCCGGTACCACGGATTTTAACCATGGTGCCAAGCATCAGGTACATCAGGCCGGCAGCCATCAGACCGCCCATGGTGGCAGAGATCCCCCAGGTCTGTACGCCGTAGAGGATTGGCGCAATAAAGGCGAAGGATGATGCCAGGAAGATAGGCACCTGTCGTTTGGTGATAAACTGAAACAGCAGGGTACCTATTCCAGCAGTAAACAGCGCAACACTGGTGTCGAGTCCGGTGATAAGTGGCATCAATACCAGCGCACCGAAGGCGACGAACAGCATTTGGGCACCCTGAAGGGGCAGCGTCAGTCGGGACATTGTTTTTCTCTTTTTTGTTGGGCCAAAATCTTCCTATGTTAACATGCCAATGTTGTCGCTGCGCGTCGGTTGATCACATAACTAAGTCAAAAGTAAAGGTTTTTTAATCGAAGGCCTGAAACGCTGAACATTCGGATAAGCCAATATGACCGCTCAGGGAAATCGGCCTGGCTCGCCATCCCGCGCAAGTGTGATACACTCAAGCATCCTTAATGTCGGTTAATTCATTTCCAATCAATGCCTAAACACATTTTCCTGTTAATGACGCTGGTGTTGGCCCTGACGGTCAACTCGGCCTTTGCTGTTGAAGTTAAGGGGCTGGATCAGGCCAGTGTTCCGGTCGCTTCCCGTTCTGTGGCTGATAAAAATATCGCCCTGAAAGCCGCTCTTGCCGCAGTTGTTGTCAAAAATACTGGGGATGATAAGGTACTGCAGAATCCGGTTATTGCTGGGCAGCTCAATAATCCCAATGCTTTTTTGGTACAATTTGGTTATGAAGAGTTGGATGGACAACTTTATCTGAAAGGTCAGTTTGATGAGCGGCGCGTGGTCCAGCTGTTGCGTCAGGCTCAGGTTCCGGTATGGGGTAAACAGCGTCCGCTGATATTGGTGTGGCTGTCTGTTCAGGATGCGCAACAACAGCGTGGCCTGCTATCTGACGCTTCGACATCCGATATCCGTACGCTGTTCAAACAGGATGCAGAAGCCAAAGGTTTGCCACTGTCGTTCCCTTTGATGGATCTTGACGACATGATGCAGGTCAGTGAGGCCGATGTACGTGGTAATTTCCCTTCGACAATCTATCAGGCCTCGACCCGTTATCATGCAGATTATTTTGTGCTGGCCAGTATTCGGCTGCAGGCTGATGGCCGGGAAAGTTACCGCTTTTACCTGTATCCGATGAAGCAGAATGTGACAATGTGGCGTCCTTTATTGCAGTCGGAACAAACCGTTGCTACTGATCCCAATGCGGTGGTCAATATGGTGACTGCGCTCAGCCAGTACTTTGTCAGTCAATACGCTGTTGCCGACTCCGGAGCGGGAGAGCAAGTTGATGTGGTATTCGATGGCATCGATTCCATGGCCAGGTTAAAAGCACTGGAAACCTATGTTGCACAACTGACTGTAGCCCGCAGCGCCGTGATTGCCAGGATCCAGGGAAACAGAGTGACCTACAGGTTCACCCTGTATGGATCCCCTGAAGAGCTGGCCCGGCAACTGAACCTGGAGTCCAGACTTGAGCATATCGACACTCAAGCTGTATCGGATTTTACGTCCCCGGTTGCGCCAGCGCCAACGATGGAATATCACTGGCAATAAGCTAAAAAGTGGTCAAAAGCGAGCAAAAGCACTGCTTAACTATACGTCGGCTTTTACCTGAGAGTAGCGCCCGTGGTACACTGGCGCCCACTATGCTCTGTTTACAATATTGAGAAATACCTGAGTGACTCAAAACTCACCTCTGCAATTGTCTTTGCCTGTTCATCTGCCGGATGATGAAACTTTTCAGAGTTATTATCCTGCAACTGGGAACGATCAGTTAATTCGGAAACTTCAATCCAGTGCAGCCGGTGAGGCTGAGCGACCCCTGTATTTATGGGGACCCGGAAAATCAGGTCGTACTCACTTATTACATGCCGCCTGTGCGCGGGCCAATGAACTTGAGCGAAGAAGCTTTTATATTCCGCTCGGGATCCATGCCAGTATTTCACCCGCATTGCTTGAAGGACTCGAGCAGGTCGATCTGGTCTGTATTGATGACATCGATGCCATTGCCGGACATCCTTTGTGGGAAGAAGCTATTTTCGATCTATACAACCGTATGGCCGAATACAAACGTGGCTGTTTGGTCGTCAGCGCCAGCAGTGCACCGGCAGAGGCAGGATTTTTGCTGCCGGATCTGGAATCCCGCATGCAGTGGGGACTTATCTATCAGCTGTACCCGATGGAAGATGACGAAAAATTGGTGGCATTGCAGCGCAGAGCCGCGATGCGGGGATTGCAGTTGCCCGAAGATGTGGGACGCTTTCTGTTGAACCGTATGGCGCGGGATATGCGGACATTGTTTGATGTGCTGGATCGACTGGATAAGGCCTCGATGATCCATCAGCGTAAGCTGACCATTCCATTTGTCAAGGAAATGCTCAGACTATAAAAATCTATGATCTGCTCCGTTTCTGCAAATCAATGCTGTTTGTCTGAAGTCGATTGCGTCAATGTATCTCGCCCTCGTTTAAACTGTTTGCCACTGCCAGAGTACAGCCTCATACGTACTTGCTGTCGAATATTTTGAAGGTAAGTCGAACTTTTGAAATAGAGGCTGGGGTGGTGCATTTGATAGTGGAAAGCTGGAAGATAAGTTTGATGCTATGAAAAAATTGGATTTAAATTCCGGGACTTTAGATGAGGCAGTAACCTAACTTTCTAATTTTTGCTTACGGTGCTGCAGAGCCAATTTTGGCTTAGCACAGGATAAAGGAAACACATCCCCTCACACAGGTTAGCTTCTGTGCCCGACATTGACTTGATGTCTTGTATCCCTAAGCGATGATGCATTGGCCTTTCGATAACGCCTGCCAGAGGTAACTATTTTGTAACATAATGATTTCTTAGCGTGAACGACCATATAGCTACTGCCAATTTAAGAAAATTTGCAATGTTTAAAAGAAGCTGTGACCATTAGTTAGATGTCAGGTCCCCGGTGATTGATAGGCTTCACGCGAAATAGCTCAGGTGAAGTTTGATAGTACCCCTTTAGTCGTTCAATTGGAGGGGTATGACCAAGCGCTTTTTGCGGTATGTGGTGATTGGAAGCAGTACAACCAGGCATTGGTTAATCGAGGTTCCGTTACCTTTTGGTTGGATGAATCAGCCATCAATGCTTGGCTTTGCAAAGA
>JAJNAU010000032.1 GCA_021462625.1 Shewanella sp. | reverse complement strand
GGGATAACAAAGAAAAGCTTTTCTTCGTGGTCTTCGTGGTTCAATCTTTCTCTTTCAAACGTAACGGAAACATACTAAGTGAACAGCATTGTATCAGGCTGAGGCTTTCCTGGCTGGATTTGGATATCTGGCTTTGGTGCTTGCAATCTGGTACTGACTGCTGCGCCGTAAAAACGTTTCTTCGGGCCAACTTCAACCCAGTCAGATATAGCTCCTGACACCCTCACTGGCGGCGCAATGGGAGCCGCCATTTACTGGCATCTTCTGACCCCAAGCTGTTATCCCTGTGTCACCCAACATTAATATTCCCTCTGTAGCTTGAACAGATACAGCAGGAGCCATCCCCTATCATCGACGGAGGTGATAAACATCATCCTGTCAGGCTGAGCCTAGTGGGCTGGAGTCATGCTGAGAATTACCACATAATGAGTTTTTTATTAACGACAACAAGCGTATGACATCCAAACCGTTATTGGTTGGTTACAGCCTGATTTTCGCTCTGGTTTTGATCTGGTCAGCCATCAACCCCTTTGACCGATTTACCTGGTTTCTGGAAGTGCTCCCGGCCATTATTGGCTTTGTGCTGCTGGCAACAACCATTAAACACTTTCCCTTTACACCCCTGCTATACAGCTTGATTCTGATCCACTGTGTCATTCTTATGGTCGGTGGCCACTATACCTACGCTGAGGTGCCGCTGTTTGATTGGATACGTGACGCCACCGGAGGAAACAGAAACAACTATGACAAACTGGGGCACCTTGCCCAGGGTTTTATTCCAGTCATGATTGCCAGAGAAATTACCATCAGGCGACAGGTATTTAATTCCAGTGCCTGGCGTAACTTTTTTATCGTCTGTTTCTGCCTGGCCTTCAGTGCTTTCTATGAGCTGATGGAGTGGGGGGTGGCGCTGGCAACCGGAGAAGGTGCCGAAGCCTTTCTCGGCACCCAGGGATATGAGTGGGACACCCAGAGTGATATGGGGTATGCCTTGCTCGGAGCAGTGATGGCGTTAATCACCCTGAGTCGACTGCACGATCGACAGTCTGCGAGATTACCTTCAGCCTGAGCCGGTTTCATGCCCCCACACGGCGTATTCATTGCCGTTTGGGTCAGCAAAATGAAAACGTCTGCCGCCGGGGAAGCGGAAAATCGCCTTAGTGATCTCTCCGCCGGCATTTTCAACTGCAGATTGAGTCTGTTCTAACTGTTGACTGAACAGCACAATCAGCGGACTGCCTTTGTTGACATTGAATGTCAGCGCATCCTGATAAAAGCCGCCGTTGATCCCGGCATTGGTGAAACAGCTGTAATGTGGACCACAGTCCACAAACTGCCAGCCAAATACCAGGGTGAAGAAGGCCTTGGTGGCATCAAGATCCCGTACCGGCATCTCGATATAATTTATGCAGTTGTGACGTTCCATTAACAAGACTCAATTGAGGACTGGAAATCTCAGCTTAACGCTGCATCAAAGCCGCAGCAAATCCAATCACGCCACCAAACACCCCACCCCATACCACCAGCCAGCCGAGATGTTCACGGATCATTTGCTGAACCATGATCTTGACCATCTCCGGGGTTAACTCATCGAGCCGTTGCCGGACGATATCTTCGATATTCTTTTGCATCTCCGCCATCATATCCGGTTGCTCCAACTCTCCTTTAAGCAGTTCGTAAAACTGCTCACTGGTCACCATGTCTTTCAGAGAGGATTTCATTTTGTCGATAAAAGGTTGCTTCAAGGGCTGCAGCGCCTCGACGCCGCCAAACATGGTCAGCATACCGCCGAAAGAAGACTGACCAACCGTTTCAACCAGCGCATCAAACGAAGGCTCCAAATCGATTTTCTGAATCACCGGCGCTAAATCCAGATGAGCAGGGCTCCCCTCTGACTGACTGAGAAAGCGGTCGATATTTTCCCGGGTGAAAAACTGCTCCATCATCAAGGTCGCGATAGCCGCCTTGAACTGTTCGAACCTCGCCGGAATAACTCCTGAGCCATAAAGCCCAGGCACTTTTTCAAACAGCATGTGCACAGCAAGCCAGTTGGTCACAGCACCGGAAAGGGCGAACAGCCCCACCGTCAGCAGGATATTGGAAGGCAAAAGGTAACCCGCAGCGACCAGTGCCGCCGCCAGTAAATTGGTCATCAGACTTTTATTCAAGGAAACTTCCCCATACAAATCAGTGAATAAAAAACGCGTATTGTAATACCAAATCCACCGACTGTCAGAGGCCGATCACATCCAGGTTCTTGGGTGCTTTCTCAGCTCCCGATAATCAAATGACAGTGCATGGATGCGCTCTATCGGTACACCACCGAGAAATGCCCGCTCCTGCCCTTTGATGACCATCTTTGGTTCGCCGCACAGGAACACCCTATAGCTTCGGTTATAGTTATGTCTGCCCGCCGCCAGCTCAAGAGGATCAGCCCATCGAATTCGCTTGCCATCAACCTGATACCTCTCGGACTCGGCGCTGATACAAGCCTGATAGTAGAAGTTGCGGTGCAGTAACATCTTCTTGAGCATTTCCTTGTGCAAATAAAGGTCCGCGAGGTTTTTACCACTGTGGTACAGAAAAATATCTCCTCTGTGCCCACGGCTGAGCGCTTCCTCAGCAATGCCGGCAACCGCCCCCAGGCCCGTGCCGCTGCCGAACAGCACCAGGATATCGTCAGGCAATCCGGGAAAGTAATGACAATATCCCCAGGGTCCCTGCATCTGCAGCAAATCATTCCGCCGGGCACTGCCATACAGCCACTGACTAAAATCACCATTCACCTTTCGCCTGACATGCACTTCAACGGCGCCGGATTCGGTTACTTTGGCGATGGCGTAAGTGCGACTAACACCATCGGGACGCCTGAGGTTTACACACTGACCTGCCTGATATTCTCTATCCTCAGGCACTTTTAGGGTCACAGACACGATATTGTCTGTCAGCACCTGTTTATCGACTATCGGGGTATCCAGATACAGAGCCTGGGGCTCGAGTGTTGTTAACACCATATTTGGGGCCGGAATACACTGGCAGGCGAATACCAGGCCAGCACTTTTCTGATCCGGCTCCAGCCCACGCTGAGAGATCATGGTCAGTTCGCCCTGAACATGTTGTAGCAGACAGGAGCGACAGCGGCCCTTCTTGCAGGAATAGTTGACCGGATACTTATACCTGAGCAGGGTGTCCAGCACGGTTTCGCCCGGTTGGGCGTGAAAAGATTGGTTATCCAAATAAAAAAGTGTCATTTCTCCACCAAAAACCTGTCCATGCCTGATCGCATTTAAAGAGGTCACCCGGACCAGAGATCCAATCAGCGGCAGCTACTTTTTTATTATGGTTGCTGAATCAATATCAGCATCTTTAATTTGAGAATTTACCCTCCACTAACCAGATTGCCCTGCAATCTGCCAGAATAAAAGCGCTTTCCCATGTATTAAGCCTATGTCTTTGATATCTGCTGTCAAGTGCAGGGCAACAGCCGCAGCCCATGTCTGAATTGGATTTCGTTGGTAATACATTGAAAGAACTACTTTTTATCACTCCCCATGGGCCAGTATTGATTATCTCTGAAGTCATACAACCATTCGGGTCGATAGACCACCAATAAAGTCAACGCCATGCCGTTCAGCAGCGCCTCGGGAAATGCCAGCAGTGGGATCAGGTTGAAATAGCTGTCTACCAACTCGCTCCAGATATAGTCCGTCGTCAGCCATAACCAGCTTCCCCACAACAGCATGTGGCTTATCAGCACCAGGCCGGCATTGAAAAAACCGGCACAGAAAAGGTAAACAAACAGATTTCTGGGTAACAGATGAAAACCACGGCTGTATATGGTGAAACTGATAAACAAGGGCAAGACCGAGCCAAACAGGGCATAGGGAGCGATCCAGCCGGCCTGCCCCTGAACCAGCAAGGCAAACAGGCTAACTGGCATGATCACGGCAATGCTGGCCAGACGCCAACCAAACATCTGCATCAACACCACCAGCCCCAAAAAATGCACATGCAGCTGGTGATAAATACTGGCATTGAGCATCCATAGTAGGTTGACAGCCATCAACACCCACAGCAACCGGCGCTGCTTGCCTTTATCCATCAGCAATTGGCTGAAATCCCGTTTGGGCCAGATAAGCCAAAGCCAGATGATCAGCAGCACCAGAGCAAACAAATCACCCGGCGAAAACTGCCAGTCAATATGAGTCAGTTTGTTCCCAACCTGCTCCCAAAGCGACACAATTCCCCCAAACACAGTAATAAGGTTATGATAAGCAAAAGCGTAATATTGGACCCCCACACAAATGTCGACCCATCAGATTCTGATGCTGCTGTTAACCGGAACATTGCTGGTTGCCTGCGGTGCCTCACCGTCTCCTGAAAAATATGCAGGTAAAATCCGCGATCAGCTCACAACAGATATCAAAGACAACAGTCTCAAGCTCTTTACTTACCGGGCGACACTCGCTCTGCCCCCAACATTATCCCGCGCCAGACCTCAAAGCCAGCAGGAGGCGATTAAAATTGCCAAACAAATGCAGGATGCCCGGGAAGAGTTTGAGGCGCAGTTCGAACTGGGGCTTGCCAGAACCCTTGAAATGACGGGGTACTGCCGTAAAGGCTATCTGGAACTCTTTCGTATGGTAGAAGCTGATCGGGGTGAGCTAAGAGGTGAATGTAACGAAGGTGCCACTCCGGAAGATGTCCGGCGTTTCAGGCACAATTAAGTTTCGCCCCGGAGATTCAGCCGTGTTTTAATCTGTGTTGAGCAACAAGCACTGTGCCAGAAGCATCCCGCCGACCTTTCTCTGTAAAAAGCCGTCAGACGTCTTGGTAAAATGCCTGACAGCAACCCCCTGTAATCTTGCCCCGTTGGCTGCTGTGATGGTATTGGCATGAGTAGCTAATGGCTGTCAACTAAGTAGCCGATGACTTTTAGCTAATGGCTCTTGGCTGTCGGTTTCAGGATCGGAGCAAAAAGCCTGGGAGTTGAAGGCGGTCACTCCGACCCAAAGCAATGGCAGCGGCGCACAACACCGCTAATACGTCCTCACCAACGTCCCGACCAACATAGTCACAACAGCATCAACAAAGCTCAAAGCTGATTTTATAAAGTTGCCGTATCCCCGGATAAATCTCCTGGATCACTGCCTTCAACTGTTCGAGCGACATATTTTCCTGCTGCGCCTCTTTTTCGCTCAGCGCATCGAACTCAATCTCCTGCACTGCAATAATGTGAATATCACAAAACCAGCGCTCTTCTTCCAGGGTGTAGACGGGCAACCTTTGTCCGGCAATCACCCCGGACTCACCCTCGTCTCTCAGGGTAATCGTCTTTTTCCCGGCCAGAATGTCGGCTTTAAAACGGCTAAAAAATGTTATCTTGTCCATAGATATAACCTCAGTACAGGCTGCTGGCTAATGAGTCTACGCGGATTATCTAACGAGACAATGTCAAACCCCCTGCCGAACAGCAATATTAGCCAGATGCTCCGGCATGGGGTAGAATGCGCGCCCAATGCAGATGACCGCCCCGACAAGCCGATCCCAGGGTATACCATGAACAAGAAGCAAAAGTTGATCAAACAGATGGCCAAACGCGCCAAGGCCAGAGAAAACAAAAAAGAGAAGCCAAATCCAAGCAGTAAGGTCAAGCCCAGATACATCTCCAAGGCTGAGCGGGCCAAACTGGAAGCCTTGGCGGCCACTCAGGGCAATGCCGCTGCCGAAAAGCATGCTTTACCAACCAGCCCGGAACAGGCTGATTAATATCAAGGACCCATCAGGGTCCTTTTTACCGTTTTTGCCCAGTCGACTTAAGTTCGTCCTGCTCGCCCAGCTGCATCTGCACGCAGGACGACGATAGCGCACTGGAACTGGCCGGCGTCAAGTCATCAAAATCTCCCGGCTGTGGCTGATGCAGACGCTGAACCCGGCCTATTAGCCTGAACGCCACCCAAACTCCGGCAAGACCAAACACCACAGTACCCAGCGCCTGCCCAAGCAATACGCCGTGAACCCCGCCCCACTGCCCGCCAAGGTAAACAAAAGGCACAGTGCCCAGCGTCGCCTTCCCCACATTAAACATTGTGGAGTATTTGGCCTGACCAAGATTATTGAACGAGGCGTTGGCGACAAACAAAATGCCATTAAAAATGAAGAACACTGCGATATATGTCAGGAAGAAACCGGCGATATCTGCGCTTTGCCCACTCAAATCAAACGCATTGATCAGAGGTTGGCGACACAACAGCAAGATCAGGCAGACCGCCAGCACATACACAGTACAGAATTGAATCGCTCTGACAAGTGTTTCCCTAACCCGGTCAAATGCTCCGGCACCAAAATTCTGACCAACTATCGGGCCGATGGCACCGGAAAGTGCAAAGATCATCCCAAAAGCGACAGGAATCACCCGCCCCACCACAGCCCAACCGGCAACGTAGGCATCTCCGTATTCAGCAACCGCTCGGGTAACAAAGCCATTGCCTACTGGGGTCGCAATATTGGTCAGCATAGCGGGGACCGCGATGGCCAGAATGGAAGGAAGATCCTTCCTCAAATCAGACCAAGTGAATTGGCCAAGCAGGCGATGTTTACTTACTACCCCCCGGGCAGCGACCAGCAGCACTGTCACTCTGGCCAGCACAGAAGCCAATGCAGCACCTTCAATCCCCATGGCAAACAGAAAAATAAACACAGGGTCCAACACCGCATTAACGGCGCCGCCGGCAAGCGTCGACATCATGGATAATCTGGCGTCACCAACGGCTCTTAACGCCGCACCTAGCGCCATCGCCAAACAAATAAAAGGCAAAGATGGAACCAGGATATACAGATATTCGGATGCCAGCGCCTTGGTTCTGCCACTGGCCCCGACCAGATCCAGCAATTGCGGGATTTGCCAGGTCACCAGGGCAGATACCAGTATCGAGGTCATCAAGGTTACCAGCGCGGCATTCAGCAGCAGACGGCGGGCCGCAGCAAAGTTTTTCTGCCCTATTGCTCTGGAAACCACGGCCGCCAGAGCAATGGAAAGCCCTATGCCGATGGAGGTGGTAAAAAAGGAGATGGTGCCCGCATAGCCCACTGCGGCGGCCAGCTCCTCTTCCCCCAGCAGACTGAGGAAAAACATATCCAGCAAATCCACCACAAACAAGGCCGAAATACCCACCGCGGCAGTTGAGCTCATTACCCAGATATGGCGCATAATACTGCCGTCGACGAACTTGGCTTCTCCCATGAAATTCCTTTTACGCGGTTGTTTAAATATCTTCAGGTAACTCGCTACCACAGTGATCGCAGTATAGCGCCTGAAGCGCATGTCCGGTTTTCAGACAGTGGGAACAACGACGCAAATCACGCTGCTGAACGATTTGCTGATGGATCTCGGCAGTCACTATGCCGCTGGGAATGGCAATGATGGAATAACCCACCAGCATAGTGAAGGCAGCGATGGCCTGCCCCAATACGGTATGAGGCGTTATATCACCATATCCGACTGTGGTGATGGTCACGATGGTCCAGTACATCGACTGAGGAATAGAAGTAAAGCCGTTGTCGGGCCCCTCCACCACATACATAACAGAACTGAGCACCATCACCAGCAGGCTGATGGAAAAGAAAAACACAAAGATTTTGCGTCCCGAAAGCATCATCGCCCGCAGCAGCATGTTGCCTTCGCTCAGATAACGGATAAGCTTGAGTACCCGAAACACCCGGAACAGACGCAGCACCCGGATGATCATCGTCATATGCGCGCCAGGAAACAACAACTCCAGAAAACTGGGCAATATCGACAGCAGGTCAACTACCCCATAAAAACTGCGCACATACTGCCAGCGGGAAGCCGAGCAATAGAGCCTGAGCATATATTCGATGGAAAACAGAATAGTAAATACCCACTCAAACAGCATGATCTGCTGACCAAACTGCTGCTGTACATGGGATACCGTCTGCAGCAACACCAGCGCCACGCTCAGAACAATGCAAATAATAAGGACGATATCGAACCAGCGCCCCGCCGGGGTGTCCGTCCCGAAAATAATGGTTCTGAGCTTCAGTTTCAAAACACTGTCATCAGACTCTTTGGTCATGTAATTACCTGTAAAATATAATCTTTATCAAAAAAACTGCCGATACTGTTACACCAGCAGGGTGAAATCTCAAGCCCAAATCCTGCAGTATCTACAAGGAAATAGTGTAAGATGCTGCAGTAAATTCTTCATTTATTCCGGAGACAAAATGCGTTGCCTGCCTGGGTTACTTTCCCTGATAGTCAGTCTACCGCTGCAAGCCGTGGATCTGGTTGTGGTTGAAAAGGCGCTGCGTACCATGACGCTGTATCAGGATGGACGGGAAGTGAAACGCTTTCATATCGCCATGGGCGACTCACCGACAGGACACAAACTGCAGGAAGGCGATCAGCGGACTCCCCAAGGCAGATACATACTGGATTACAAAAAGCAGGACAGTGCCTTTTACCGTTCCATCCATATTTCCTACCCCAATGCAGCAGATCGCCTGCGGGCTGAAGCATTGGGCGTTAGTCCCGGTGGCCAGATCATGATCCACGGTGAAAATCCCAACTCGGAACTCTCCCCCGAGGAGCAGCAAGCCTTTAACTGGACCAACGGCTGTATCGCCGTAACCAACAAAGAGATGGATGAACTCTGGCAGCTTATCCGCCCCGGCACCCCAATAGAAATCTGGCCCTGAAGGCCCATTTGAGAGACCCAATGAGCAACCAACCCGCCCTGAATATCCATGCCCTTGATACCTGCTGGCCTAATTTCTCCAATGCTATTGAGGCATTTATCTCTCGCCTTGGACTCAGCCACCTGCAATTAACCTGCGATCACGCAGCGCTGCGGGTTAATGATACTGACACCGCCTCCAGACTGGCAGACGAGTTTGCCACCAGAGGCCGGATTATCTCCAACAACATCATCAATGGTCGCCCGATCCTCATCATCAAACTGAATAAGCCACTGATGCTTGGACAGCAAGCCGTCGACTGCGTTGAGTTACCTTTCCCCGGCGACAAACACTACCCACAGCAAGGCTGGGAACACGTTGAGCTGGTGCTGCCGGTCGCCGCAGTCGATTGCGATGCGCTGGGCCACGCCCTGACAGAGCAGGTGCCTGACATCGCGCAAGTGCTGTCCGGTCACACTGAGATTAACGTCAAATTGAGTTCTCCCCGGGGTGAACATGAACGTTTGCCCAATCCAACCATCGCTTTCAAGCACAGGGGACTGTGTGTCAAGATACATGCCCACAGCATTGAAACTGTCATCGCCAGCGAGCAAGGCTGCTGATTTAAGGAGATCCTGACCTTGGCCTCAACCCTGCCGTTTTCCCAGGCCTGTGAAAATAACAAGTAACCTATTTTGGATATACTCAAGCCAAGGTTGAAAAACGCCCTTCGGCTGCTGAGAATCGGCAGTGGAACCGGCCAGCATAGCAGCTTCTTCGCCTCACGCCTGTCCCATCTGGAGTAACAGATGTCGGATTTGCCGGACAATATACCTCACCTACAATTGCGCCAGACTCAGGCCGGCAGAGCCAACCTGCCGGTGGTCATCACTCTGGATGTCACCATACGCTCAGCTGGGTCAATTCGATGCGGTGTTCAATGCCAATACCCTGATATCATGCCGGCAATCGCTATCAGTGACTTTTTGAATGTGCAGCCAGGTATTTGCCGGTTGATGGTTAACTCTTCGTTTATGGCCTCTTTAGGTATCAGGGGCAGTACACTTCAGCATTCAATCAGGAGTTTGACCTCTGGCTGCAAAGGCGTGATCCGCGCTCGGGGTTGCGGGAGATAGACGACATTTACCACTGCACGCACCGCGGATCTGCAACTGCAGGAAGATCTCGCGATGCCCGCCAACAATCGTTTATTGGTGTTCGAAAAACACTCAAGCTATTGAAATTTAATCGAATGAGGTTTTTCAGCGACAACTGACTTATCTGTAAGCGCCTGACAGGATATGCTGGCCACAACGCGTTGAAGAAAGGAGATATCATGACCTCTGTCAGTACCAAAATCCATCCAAACGGGCTGGAATATGTTGAAATCAGCACCGCACTGTGTAAGGCCCGTATCTTTATGCAGGGCGCGCAAATTGACTATTTTGAACCCCTCGGCAAAAAGCCCCTGCTGTGGGTATCCAGTGCTGATGATTACCAACCGGGCAATGGCATTCGCGGTGGTATTCCCGTGTGCTGGCCCTGGTTTGGCGTGAACGACAAAGAGGGCTTCCCGCAACACGGTTTTGCCCGCAACCGCAACTGGTCGCTGGAGTCAGTGCAGATGCAAGGCGATATCGCCAAACTCAGATTCGCGCTGCAAATCAGCGTTGATGATCGTCAATACTGGCCCCACGATACTCAGGTGGCGGTGGAGTTTGAATTGACAGAGACGCTGAAGCTCAGCCTGATCAATCATAATCGCGGCGATGAAACTGTAACCCTGACGCAGGCACTGCATACCTACTTCCCCATTACCGATATTCATCAGTTGACAGCCAGCGGGTTTGCCGGTGCCAAGTACATTGAATTTGCCAAGGGTCCCTATGCCCAGGAAGGCGATGAAGTGCAGTTCGTTCGGGAAACCGACAGAGTTTATACCGATCTGGGCCCGGTGCAGTTGTTGCACACGAAAGATGGCACCATCGAAGTTGGACGTGAGCACAGCCACTCGGCCGTGCTGTGGAATCCCTGGATTGATAAATCCAAATGGCTCAGCCGGTTCAATGACGATGACTATCTGACCATGGTGTGTCTAGAAGCAGCCAATGTGCTTGAAGATAAACTGGTGCTGGAGCCGGGGCAGTCACACACTCTGACCACCACAGTGCGCTGGCTGTAACTGGCGGCACATGAGTGGCAAACGCTGGCTTTGGGACTGAGCGCCACACTGCTGCTCGGTTTGTTCCTGCTGGTGCTGTGCCATCAATGGTTGGTCAAAACTATGACCAACCATTACCTCACCCCCATACCGTCTGCAGCTTAAGTCGTTGGGCTATTGCGTCAGTAGTCTGCAATCCGCGACCATCAGCCACCTTGAGCTGACCAATCGGGAAAATAGCCTCACTCTTGCGCAGATCAGCATTGATTTTGGCGCTCGCTTCTACCGCATTAACCATCAGTTTGCCAATAGACAGGTAAACCTTGAAAGTTACACAGATCAGAGGGCTTAACTTGAATATCTGGCAGGTATTTTCATATTTGACGAGAGCAAACTGGGCGTACAAGATACGCCCCCGTTCAGATTCAGTCTCTTTGCAGCGCAACAATCGGGTCCAATCTGGCGGCCTTTTTGGCCGGATACAAACCAAAGCCGATGCCAACAGCCATACATACCCCCAGGGACAGCAGAATCGCAAAGAGAGACCAGGCCACAGGCCATCCGGCGGCCGTGGCAATAACCAATGCCAGCAACATGCCCATAACGATACCTATCACTCCACCGGTGGCTGAGATAACGACGCTTTCCAGCAAAAACTGACGGGCGATATCCCGCTGCCGTGCCCCCAAGGCGCGCAGCAGGCCAATCTCGCCGGTACGTTCAAGGATAGTGGCCAGCATAATATTCATAATGCCTATGCCCCCCACCAGCAGGGAAATACCGGCAACACAGGCCATCACTATGTTGAAGATATTCTGGGTACGCTGGTGCTGCGCCAGCAGTTCGGCGGGAACCACCACATCAAAATCCTGCTCGCCACCATGACGCCGGGACAACAGATGGTTGACTGACGCCGCCGCCAGTGACGGTTCAACGCCTTGGGCCAGCGCCAGCTTAATTCGTCCTAATTGGTCGTCCAGAGGCTCTAAGTGCATCTTCTTAAGCGCGGTGCTGAGCGGAATAAATACCTGATTGCGCTCCCCTCCCAGTTTCACGCCTTCAATTTTGGATTTGATCTCCTCTCCCTGAGCCAGCACCCCAATCACTTTAAACCACTGATGATTTACCTTGATAAGTTGATTTAGCACATCTCCCTTGGGAAACAGACTGCGGGCGGCTTCAGGTCCAAGTACCGCCACCTGGGCAAAGTGCAGTTCATCCTGGCCATCAATGGCTCGCCCACTGGCCAAACGCAGGGCGCTAAGCTGAAAATAACTGGGGGTTACGCCTACCACTTTGGCATCGCTGCTGCCTGCAGTACTGAACAGGCTGTAGGTCGACAGAGGTTTCTCTGCACTCCACTGGGTAACAAACGGCAGAGTATCGCGAATCGCATCCACATCCTGCAGACTCAGCCCGATGCTGTGTTCGCGAACCGCCTTTTGTGCTTCCGGACTCATAGGTCGGCTGTCTACCACCAGGTTACGCACCCCCATGGACTCAATCATCTTAAGCGCTTCTTTTTGCGCGCCTTCGCCGACACTGAGCATGGCTATCACCGCACCCACTCCGAAAATCATCCCCAGCAGCGTCAGTGCCGTGCGCAATTTATGATGCCGCATTTCCGCAAATGCCTGCACCACGCCCTGCCAGTACTCCTGCCACAGACTGTTTGATGTCATCGTGCTTCCCCCGGCTTGGTCAGGGCAACAATATCCCCCTTGGACAGCCCACGGGTTATCACAGTGCGGTTAAGGCTTCGCTCACCCAGCTCAACCTGTTGCCGGCGATAATCACGCCCCTGTGCCACATACACCCAGTATTTTCCTTCTTTCTGGAACAGCGCCTGATTAGGCACAGTGATCACATCATCAAGCTTAAGTATCTCGATAACTGCCGTGACCTGACGTCCGGGTTTCATCAGCTCAGGTACTGTCTTATCCAGAGTCACTACCAGCTCAAAATAATTTACCGGACTATTTTTCTCTCTGGGTTTAGCCAATGCGTCCACCTGCGACACTGTGCCGTAAAATACCCGCTCCGGGTAAGCATCCAGGCGAACCTGTGCCCGTTTGCCCACCGCAAGCCCGGCGGCCTCAGATTCCAGCACATACAGCCTTGCCTGCATGGTCGAGGTATCAGGCAGAATCCCCAACACCATGCCGGACCAGACCATATCCCCAACCGCCGGCTCCTCGCCGCTCCAGCCCGTGCTGTAAACAAAAATACCATCGTGCGGCGCCTTGATCTCCATATACGCCAGATTGTTTTCATAGCGGTTCATTTTGCTTTGATGACTCTTTTGCTTGAGCGCCAGCAAGGATTGTTCGGCCTGTGCCTGACTGTCATGCTGTTCCAGCCCCCAGCCCAGATAGTCCTGCCGGGCCTCAAGATAAGACTGGTTGCGCATCTGATCTATGATGTCGATCTTGGTATAGACCCGCTCGTCGTCACTGAAAAACCGGCGTGCCAGCGCCAGTTCCTCGACGTTGACATCGGCATCCAGCTTCAGCTGCCTGTCGGCAGTCTCATCCTTTTGGGTCTGGATTTTCCGATCAAGTCCCAGTTTGTCAAAAGCAAATCGTTCCAGTTCCAGATTATAGCTCTCCCGGGACGGGTCCAGTCTGGCCACGACATCACCGGCTTTCACCTTTCTGAAGTTATCTATCAGCCAGGCGAGCGACTGGGGCCCGCGCAGGCGGGTAGGCACAGACACAGACGTTGATTGACTGGCCTCCAGTTCACCCTGGGCAGGAATGGTAACCTCAAAGGAGGCGCTATCCACCGCCATCGTTAGCACATCATTTCGATGACCATCCGAGCAGGCGCCAAGCCCCATAATCAAACCCAGCATCGCCCAGTAACTGGCCTGTTTCACTCTTCGTTTGCTCATGGCAGACTCACCTCATCACCGCTGGACAAACCATCAAGAATCGCTACCAGACCGTTGGCCGATGCACCAACAGTAACATCAACCCGCTTATCCCCAAACAACGAGGGAACATACACAAAGGCCTGACCATCTTGATAATGAACGGCCTGGCTGGGGAGCAACATCCGCTGTTCATGACTGGGCAGTTCGATACTGATCTTGGCTGTCATTCCCGGGCGCAACAGATCCGGATCCGGGTCATCAATGCTAGCTAGGGCATCAAACACCATCAAAGGGATATTCTGATTCTTTGGCCGAAACACCGCGCCCAGTTCGGTGATTTTGCCCTTAAAATGCCGTTCAGGATTGGCATCCAGCCGGATACTCACCGTCTGCCCCACTTTTACCCGTCTGGCCTCCACCTCGGGGATCGCCATTTTGACCCGCATCTGATTCAAATCCGCGATACTCACCACTGTGCCACCGGCAAATATCGACTGTCCTTCCTGGATTTTATTACCTTCATTATCAGTGCCATACACCAACATCCCCGGACGCGGTGCCTTGAGGGTCATAGCTTCGATGGCACTTTGCAGCGCACTGACCTCGACGGCAAACTTCTGTCTGTCACCTTCCAGCATGGCTTCACGCTGTTTGATACTTTCGCGCTCTAGTGTCAACTGACGCTTCACCAGTGTCACTCTGTCGCGGGCTATCTCGGCATCCAGTTGATATTTCAGCTTGTCAATCTTAGCCACTGTGTCATCCGAGATCCGGAACTTCAGATCCGCCTTTTCATATTCCATGCGCACCTGCGCCAACTCCAGTTTCAGCTCCTCAATCTTCTGTTCATTACGCATTTTTGAGGTTTTGATGTCCTGAATCGTGGCGTCCAGATCCGCCTGCTTAACCTGCAGGCGCTGAACAATTTGTGAAGTGTCAAGTCTGGCGACCACCTGCCCGGTAGTGACCGGCTGACCTTCCGGCGCCAGTTGCTTCACCTGATATTGCCAGACCCGTCTGATGGCCGGCGGCATCATTGACACAGTACCGGCCGACTCCAGCTCGCCACTCACCTCGATAGACTGGGGCAATATGGCCTCAGTAACACGGGTTTGCGGAGCCTGATTACAGCCCCCCAATGTCAGCAGCAGTATCAGCGGCATCGATATTGTCAGCAACAAGCGACATTTGTCAGCCATTGGAACCCTCCACCAGCACCTGTACACTCATCCCAGGCTGCAATGCCAAGTCCTTTTCATCTATGCTCAGATCCACTTCAAACCAGTTGCTCTGTCCCCAGGCCTGCTTTTTCTGTGCCTGGCTACTGATGCGCGCGATCCGGGCAGCAAAGCTGCGATCAAGCTGGGCATCCAGCCGCAATTGCGCACTGTCTCCCACAGCCAGTTTGTCGATATCTACCTCATTAACCCAGGCCTTAACCTGCAACCCATCCATGGCAGGAATTGAAGCGATAAGCCGACCGACCTGCACGGTATCTCCCACTTCGGATTTACGGTTGGTATTCCAGTTATGGGCATACAACATGGGACCGGCAAAACGGGCTCGCAGCTCAAGACTGTCAAGATCCGCCATGGCCCTGTCCAGTTTGAGTTGAGCCTCCTCTCGATCCAGTGCCAGTTTCCTCAATGTTGCAGTTTGTCGGGCTTTGGCTTCATCGTTCGCCTCAACGGCTTTACTCACTTCGGCCTGCGCCTGCAGCAACTTGAACTGGTTTTCGGCATATTCTTTGGCGGCGATGAAATCAGCAGGAATTTCGGCCTCCAACTGCGCCTTTTCCAGCTCAAGCCGGGCCTTTTTCAGGTTGAACCTGGCCTGCAGCACAGACGCTTGCAATTCATTTTGCTGGCTTTGCTCCTGAGCCGTCACCCGCAGCAGGGTCGCTTCCAGTTGCTCTATTTGATTGTCAATCTGACTCTTATCAAAAATCACCACTGTCTGACCGACTTTGGCAAGCTGGCCTTCTGGCAACATCCACTGGATTTGATAGCGCCAGCTGTCGCCAGCCTTAGGCACAGTAAAACGCTGTGATTTGGCAGAGGCGATTTGCCCTGTCAGCAGTAATTGGTCGGCATTAACCTGACCAACACTCAGGGTCAGCGTCACTAGGGGCAACAACAAAAAACTAGGGCGCATTATTCCCCCCGAACATCTATTTTTACGACTTCACCATCCCGCATACGAATGATCCGTTGGGCATAAGCAGCCACTTCCTCTTCATGGGTCACCAGAATAATGGTTTGCCCTCCCCGGTGCAGTTCACTGAAAAGTTTCATAATTTCCATGGATGTCTTGCTGTCCAATGCCCCGGTAGGCTCATCGGCTAGCAGAATGGCGGGGCGATTTACCAAAGCCCGGGCAATAGCGACCCGCTGACGCTGGCCGCCTGATAATTGATTGGGACGATGATCCATGTGGGTATCCAAGCCAACCCGCTCAAGCAGTGCTTTGGCATGAGTCTCATCGCCAGCAGGGGGACGTGCAAAGCGCAGCGGTAAGAGTACATTATCCAGCGCAGAAAGCCGCGGCAGCAGATGGAAGCTTTGAAATACAAAACCAATATCCCGGTTACGGACCGCCGACAGCGCATCGTCATCCAGTTCGGCCACTTCGTGGCCGTTAAGGCAGTAACTACCCGATGAGGGGCGGTCCAGACAACCAATGATATTCATCAATGTCGACTTGCCTGAACCTGAAGGCCCCATGATGGCGACAAACTC
Source organism: Shewanella sp. (assembly GCA_021462625.1). Taxonomy (GTDB): domain Bacteria; phylum Pseudomonadota; class Gammaproteobacteria; order Enterobacterales; family Shewanellaceae; genus Shewanella. The sequence continues at coordinate 8,734 of JAJNAU010000032.1, read as the reverse complement.
ATTGGCCTGAATGTCGAAACTGACGTCTTTGAGCGCCCTGACCTCCGCCTCCCCCATACGGTAAGACTTGGTCAGTCCGTTGACTGTAATCATTTCGCGTAATCCGGTGAATACTGATAGCAGGCAGTCTGCCCAGTGTAGGTAGATAACCCAATCATATTTATCAAAATTTTCACTTGATGACGAACAATGGTGGTTAAATTTTGGTAATAATTTTTGTCTGTCAGGCCATTATCCAAAGGCGGCCGCCTATTTGCCCTGACTTCCATTTACTCTGACTTAAGATCAGGCGCCCAGACATACTGCGCTTCCCCGGCTTAACGGCACATGGTCACTGGAACATACCCATAAACAGCCACACAGGCTGCCAAACTAAGAGCCAGACTGATGATTAAGAACCGGGACAGGTGTCAAAGCCTGCTCACCTGATTTGCCTGTTCGTTATGCAATGAACGCGTTGTGCCATAAAGAATGGGGATGATATTAAGTTGTTGAAGTCAGGCTCGATAGAATCATCTCAGGCATGAGTAACTGCGCAAGTCAAAGCAGATGACAGCTTGGGTTAGCCACCCCTTCCATCAGCAGATCACAACATATTCAGACACAGCCGCGTGCTTATTGCCGCGCAGTCAACAGCAGAAGCGGACTCAGGACATTATCAGCTCAAAAATGCCGCCTTACATGGTCGCCATCGCCAAGTATTCAAGACGTGCCTGGGGATCCGCCATCATGCTTTTGCACTTATCTTTAATATGTAGCCATCAGCCCTGCCAGATCCTTGGCATCTTTCATACTCAATATCTGTTTTTGACGGGCCGCATCTAGTGCCGATGCCAATTCACCGGCAGCCATGGTTCTGGACTCTTTCGCCTGAGAAGACAGTCGGGATACCACGCTCACCATCTGAGCAGAATCCATGAATGTTTCAGCTTCTGACGCGAACTGATAATAAGCAGAACAATCCAGCAACTCAGCCGCAAACGCGCGCTCCGCCTCGTCAGCCGGTGACAGTAATCCAATGGCTACCAAAACATATTTGAATTTCATTAACCTTCCCTCAATGAATTACGATGCGTGACAAATATCACAACAAAGTGTCAAACCAAGAGGTTAATCGCGAGTCAGTTAGCGTAATTTTATCAGTGAAAAAGTGCCAGCAGGCCATCGCCCCGCTCACACCAACCAAACCTGCGGATAACGTAGCCTCAGTTTTAGCAGCAGAGCAATGGACGCTAACTTGTTATAAGTTTTTATTAATTTAGTGAGTTAATCAGCACCTCATCGCACTGTGTCTATACTTTGCAAAGGTCTGACATGGAGTGTGCTATATGACTAAATATGCAAAGCGCAAACGTCCCTATTACGTGGTTGTGGCTCAGGTCGCAGCTGAATTAAACAAGACGCTTGCCAGTTGCCGTAAAATCAACCTTACCGCCAGCAATGCCCAGGCGGCGTCCACCCGTATCGGCAATACCGCCATGGGGTTTAAGGTGCTGACTCACTTTATTGATGAACTTGCCAGCGAGACCCAAAAGGCCGCCAAAGAGATTAATCACCTCGCCAGACAGGCCAGTACTCTGGCTACCTATATTGCCCGCTCGCAGATGGCTCTCAAACAGTTTTCCAGTGCCAAAGCCCGACTCGGCAGTGACGCCGAACAACCGGCGATGCAGAGAGCTGAAGTCAAGACTCAGGCCAAGTACCAACACCAGCGCCACGAATTTGACGACATGATTAACCAGATCCAGTGCCAACTGGATGAGCTGAAAAAAACCCTGCGCACCGCCAATGCCCTGGCTTCGGTATGTCGGATCGAGGCCTGCCGAGTCGATAAACAGAATCAGGACACCTTCATCGGCGTTGCCGACAAGGTTGATGAAGTAGCCGAAGCGATACACCAGCGGGTGGATACTGCTATCACCCTGTTTACCCACAGAGAAGATAAGGAAGCTGCCTGATGAAATGTCACCAATTGACCGAGACTTCCAGTCACAAGTGGATATTTTTTGGCAGAGATCCGGACCGACCGGACAAGATCATCGACACCAATCAGTACATGATAGTGACAGCCAACAAGGCGCTGCTGATGGACCCGGGTGGCATTGAATTATTTGCCCCCATGCTGGCGAGCATAGTCAGAATGATCCCGCTGGAGCAATTGACTCATCTGTTTGCCTCTCACCAGGACCCTGACATTATCTCATCCCTGAGTTTGTGGGATCAGACACTGCCCGATGCCAAACTCTATTCTGCCTGGATGTGGGAAGGATTTATCCGGCACTTCGGTATGGATAACATCAGCTATGAAGCCATTCCGGATGAAGGGTTAACCATTTCCCTGGATCAAACTGAGATCAAGTTTATCCCAGCCCATTACCTGCACTCATCAGGGAATTACCATGTCTATGATCCCGCTGCAAAAGTGCTGATGTCAGGTGATGTGGGTGCGGCGCTGGAAGGTCCGGATGCCGGAATATTTGTCGAAGATTTTGATGCCCATACCCAAAAAATGCGCTTCTTTCATCAGCGCTGGATGCCATCCAATTCAGCCAAAAACAACTGGATAGCCCGGATCAGGCAGTTGGAGATTGAGTACCTTTGCCCGCAACATGGTCGAATTTTCAGGGGTAAACAGGTGCAACAATTTCTCGATTGGTTTGAGCAACTGGAAGTGGGTACTGGGCTGAATAAAAGCAGCTGTTCCCCCGGCAAAGCCAAAAGGGCCTGAATGGCCCTTTTGGCTTTTTATCGGGTTACAAAAAACGCGCGCAGTCCATGCCTGAGTGCTGCGCTTTTTTAATGGGGGCCTGCACAACCGGTGTGCCAAGATACAGAAAACCCACTATCTGATCGGTATCCGACAAGCCAAGCCGCCGATGCATCTCGCGACTGAAGGCATAATCACCACTGCGCCAGATCCCGCCAAGTCCCATGGCAAACACCGCCTGCTGCATAGCCATCAGGGCACAGCCAGCAGCCAATTGCTGCTCAAGTTCAGGCACCCTGGGATGCGGGCGGCATTTCGCAACTACAGTAATAACCATAGGGGCACGAAACGGCAAGGTGGCCGCTTTCTCAATCTGACTTTCATCGGCACCATCAGCTATTGCCGAGGCTTTTAATATATCGGCAAGTGCCTGCAGCCCCTGCTCTTTGGCGATAATAAATTCCCAGGGCCGCAGCGCGCCGTGATCAGGTACCCTGACCGCCGCATCGAGGATCTGCTGCAGTTGTGTGTCATCCGGACCGGGTGCCTGCAATCTCGGGCAGGATTGGCGGGTTAACAGTAATTCCATTGCTTCCACGTGACTTCCCCTTTTCGCTTATTTGCCGGAAGGTTATCACAAAGACGCGAAAAAAAACCTGCTTTGCAGGTAGGTTGGATCTATGTCAGTGACCGGTGCAAAAGCTAGGCCTGCACCGCCACCTTTAAGCCGCTCAGGGCCATCACGGATATCTGCGGCTCAGCAGATAATCAATACTGGTGTAGCGCCCGCCCCCAAACATAAACAGCACCAGCAGCATCACAAAGTAGGTGATGGCAAACTCAATACCATTGTTGAGTACCACAAAATTGCCTGAGCTAGTCAACCAATCATAGTTACCATACTGCTGCAGGATTTCCCGGGCCCGGCCAAGTTTCTCAGCAGAGGCCAGCACCTGGTCATTGGCCAACCAGGATGAGGGGTCGGCAATCGCCAGCCAGCCGTTTTGCCAGTGCACGGTAAGAGCTGCCACCAGCATGGTGATCATCAGGGGAACAGAGATTAGCCGCGTGGCCAATCCAAGCAATAGCAATATGGAACCAAAAAACTCAGTGCCTGCAGCCAGTGCGGCCATAACTTCGGGCATGGGCAGTCCCAATCCCCAGTCCGGATTACCAAACCAGGCCGCGGTATCTTCAAAATTAACCAGTTTGTTGTAGCCAGCCTGCATCAGTACCGGTGCCAGATAGAGTCTAATAGCCAATGGCGCCAGCCCATCAAAATGCGCGATACTGTTTATTACTTTTCTTGCCAAAGTGATCATCCAAATGCCTCTTGCCCGTCATTGCTGTTATATAACTTATTAGGTAAGACCAGCACACCGGCATTTTGATTTCATGCCCATGTCGCATTACCTATCACTTAAGGGGTAAAAAGCAGACACCCCACAGCGTCAAGCTTTCACCAGATAGATTTAGCATGGCACAGGCTAAGAGGATATGAAATCCCTCAGGGCAACATCAGCTCAGATTGCCTGAACCAATCCATATGTTGCTGTTCCTTATGTGCCACAGCCTGCAACAACGCCCAGCAGCAACTGAATATCCAGTACATATTGACCGCAGCAGCAATCGCCTGATGCGGCATATCGGTAAGCCCCAACTGCGTCAGATACTCCCTGCACAGCCAGCGCGTATCAGTCGCTGACCAGCCATGGGTGGCCAGCACAGTAGCCAGTTCATTGAGGGGACCGGCACTACAGGTATATTCGAAATCAATAGCCAGACAAGGATGATCTGCAGGCCAAAGCACATTACAGGGATTAAGATCCCGGTGACAAAACTGCCAACGGCCCTGCTGCGCGTCAGTCATAGTGGTTATCCATTCCAGTATCTGCGGCCTGCGATCAAATACCCGACAAATTGCCTGTTGCACATCAGCCGATGCACTAGTGACGCTGGCTTGCAGCGCGCTGTAATATGTTTGCCACTGCTCAAGAGTACTGACTGTCAGCTCGGGAACGGGCAAGGCAGCCAGCTGGCAAAGCAGCTCCTGCAACCTGGTGACGGCACGACTTGAAGGCGCAGTTGGCAGCGGCCCGGCAAGCAGCGCTGCGATCATGGCGCCAGAGCGCATAGTGCCTGCAGTATTTACGATGTTCAGCGACGCATCGGCAACATATCGACTGAGATAACAGTGGTAGTCAGGACTGACCCATAACAACTCAGGAGCCAGTCCGCCCGACGCTGCCTGACGCCACGCCCAGACCTCATTCTCCCGACCCACGCCAAGCGAAGAAACATCTCGGTTGACTCGCACCGCATAGTGGTTCTGCACACGGTTACCTGGCTGACAGTTGCCCGGCTGACAATGACCCATCACATAGTTGTCGTTGGACAAGCCGCTGCTGAGCAAGCGCAAGGGAGTTTGTCCGTCACATCCCAACCCAGCAACTGCTTGCCTGATGCTTGGGCAAAAAGCATACAGATCCGCCAGGATCACGCCTGCACCGTCCCGGGTTTCTCTGTGGCATTCTCGGCTTGCGATACCTGCCAGTCACGCCGCCACATAAAGTAACCCGCCGCAGCCATGCCGACATAAAGCACAAACAGCATTGAAGTCAGCATCAATCCTTTATTCAGATACAGGTAGATGGATACCAGATCGATCACCACCCAGTAGAGCCAGTTCTCCACCACTTTGCGGGCTACCAGGAAAGTGGTCATCACGGCAAAACAGGTCGTGGCAGCATCAAGATAAGCAAATGAGGCATGGGTATAGGTCGCCATCAACCAGCCAACCAGTACTGACACCAAAGCGGTGATGCCTATCAGCAGTGCATGTCTTTGCCAAGACCAGGAAACCAGTGCCACGCCGTGATACCGACCGCCTCCCCGGGTCCAGAGCCAGTAGCCATAGGCCGCCATTCCCATGTAATACACATTGAGGACAGACTCCATCAGTAGCGCAACTTTCCAGAACAGCAAGGTATAAATCGCTGTACTGACAAAAGCCGCAGCCCAGCACCAGGCATTTTCCTTCATCGCCAGCAGCAGATAGGCGACAGCCAGGATAACGGCAACGCCCTCCCACAAGGTCATCGCCTGCACATCTCCAAGCGCCTGCATCAGAGATGCCGGCACGGATTGCAGTTCAATCGTCATGCCTTACTCACTGTGGCTCAGGTCGAGTTCACTGCCAATAAACTTACACACAAACACGGCCTTGCCGAATTGCTCATGGGCAGCCCGCATCTCGCAGGCCAGCATGGACATCACCTCCTGATAGTCCCCCTGAACCTGAGTTGCCATGGCATTAGTTAGCCGAACTATGCCGGGATAGTTGTCCAGCCGTTTGATAAACCAGTGGATAGGCTCAAGATAGTTATCAGCTAATGGATACATACTGATTTCAGCGGTCAATATCATAATGAGTTTCCTTTTACTGCTTGTCAGAAAAAACGGCGACTAAGGTCACCGCCTGCATGGCACAAACCCGATACCAGATTTAAAAATAATCGTATCTAAAGGTGATACCCAATTGACGCGGATCACCATAACGCACATATTGCTGATCGACCCAGTCTTTATCAGGCTCATTGCCGAAGAAGAAACCGCGTACGCCGTAAGCCTCATCCGTCAGGTTATGCCCCCACAGATAGACAGACCAGTTGTCAGCTTCATAACCCAGCCTCAGATTGAGCAGGTGATAATCCTCAGACACAAAGTCATTGCTGTCGGAATAGTAGAAGCTGTCCATACCGGACAGATTCAGGTTGGCAAACAGGCCAGAGTCACCGCGCCAGCGCCCCCCTACCTGATAGTTGTAATTTGGCGCATGGGCCAGCTCACGATCGGACAAGTCGACAATTTTATCAGATTTTTCAAACCGATAATTATCATATTCAGCGCGTAGCAAGCCAAGGGTTCCATAAAGTTCCAAATTGCGGGTAAGGTAATATGTCATCTCACCTTCAAGACCATAGTTGGTGGAACTGGTTGCATTGGCGGTGTAAAGAATAAAGTTGCCTGTTCCCGGGATCTGCACTGATGTGTCTACCTGTTGATCCTGACGAACCATATAGAAAACTGAGATACGGGTACTCAGATTACCATCCAGCAAACTGGCACTGTAACCCAGTTCATAGTTGTAGAGGGTCTCAGAGTCAAAGGCGCGGTAATGGTTAAGCCCGGCAGGCAGGTCGGTATTAAAACCGCCGGGCTTATAGCCCCTGGCAAGCTTGGCGTAGAAGATCTGATCAGCACTTAGCTGGTAGCTGGCAGACAGATGGCCGCCCCACATGGTTTCCTGGGGATTAAAATACTCACCATGGCTGTCTGCATACTCAGCCTGCCAGCGCTCGAGGCGGATACCCACAGAATAGTGGAAGCGGTTTATGTAAGTATCCAGCTGTCCGAATACCGAATATTTATCAGCTCCGTAGTCACTGGTCATACTGCTGGTATACCCTTCTCCCGACTCGTACCTTTCTTCAATCTGCAGGTGATTATCCTCACTCAAGCGATTGTAATAAACACCCACCAACCAATCTGTGGTGCCATTAAACAGGCGGCCATCTTCAGTACTGAGCAACCGCAAATCCTGACTTAAGTTCTGACGTTCTGCTGTCTTGTCCCACCAGTAGTCGTATACACAGGGCTCAGAGCCAACAATCTCCCCGTTGTCGTCATACTCAGCACACTGCTTACCCGCCCAATAATCGGGATTGGACCAGTCACCGTCATAGGCATGGCGCTGCTCGGTATCGGCAAAACTTGTGATACTTTCCAGCATGAAGGCATCATGGCCACCCCAGCTCAGTTTCAGACCGGAGCCATTGGTGATTTGGGTATCGAACCCGGGGCGATCTGTATAGGTATGCTCGCCATTGCTGTCCAGTGACCAGGCATCATAACCATTGTCAAAGTCCCCATGGATCAGGGTTAAATCTGCCTGCAACGTGTCTGTCATATACCAGCGCAGTTTGCCCTTGACAGAGACTTCATCCCTGCTGTTGGTATCATCCCGCCTCAGATACAAATTCTCCATGAAGCCATCCTGCTGATGACGCTGTACGGATAGTCGACCAAGCACAGTATCATCTGCGTTCAGGCTGCCACTGGCATAAACACCGGCTGTCAACAGAGAGTCGGTGCCAGCCGAGAGTTCGAGCCCGGCTTCAGGCGTAGCAGTCGGTTCGGCACTTTTTAGGTAGATGGCACCGGCCAGCGCACTCCCCCCAAACAGTGTGCTCTGAGGACCGCGCAACACCTCAACCTGCTGCATATCAAACAGGCTGGATGCCATACCCAATCCGGATAGATCAATGTCATCCACAAAGAAGCCAACAGAGGCGTTGGGCGCCCCCTCATACTCTTCCTGATCGCCCACACCGCGGATTTGGAAGTAACGTGCTCGGGAGCTGCCACCGGACCAGTTCAGATTGGGAATGGCATTCAGGATATCCTGGAAGTTTTCACCACCGTCATCCTCGAGTTGCTGCTGACCCACCACACTGATACTGGCAGGTACACGGTCGATTTCAGTGGCACGAAAATCCGCAGTCACGACCAGGGTTTCCATGGCATCGTCACCTTGGGCAGATAGGGCCGCCAGCGGCGGGAGAGAAAGCGCCGTCAGCACGACAGTTGACAGCATTGAATAGCGATTATTATTGTTGTTCATAGGACCTCAATTCCAATTTGAGATCCGGCGTGGATAAAGCGAGGTTAATGTACACTATCAGCCCATTCCTACGCCGGTATTAGCCGGATCAGGTTCAAAGGGTTCGTCAGTCGACATCTCAGCCCCCTCATCGACACTCGATTCAGGACACCCCTTGGCCGGACCGATTATACAGACAATTAACCTCATTAACCTCAACTCTGGATAATAAGCAGCGTAATTTATTGATTTATCAAAATCTATATTTAACTCTCTAGGGAGCGTTCTCAATTACGCTAACCAGATCAAAGAAGCACTCAATTTGAGCATTCCCAGATAGTTTCGTTTCAGGCGTTCATATCGAG
>JAJNAU010000031.1 GCA_021462625.1 Shewanella sp. | reverse complement strand
ATACGCGCTTTACTCTTTGTTGCAAGGTATTTGCTTAGGCCCCTAGGCGGCACACCTTGCGTCGCGATTAAAGCGCGTCTAGAACGAGCAACATTCAACCATGAAAGGTCAACAGCCCCTAGTTTGATGCAGGTGGGTTATGCCGCCGCCAGTCGTCTTTGGCGACCAAACCTTCAACTGGAAATAAACCTGATATGATCCAGATAATTAAACCTATTCCATTTTGGCAACAAGTGCTGGCAGGCTTTGCTCTGGGCGCGGTCGCCGGGTTAATCTTTGGCCCCCAGGCCGCTGCGCTCAAGCCCCTAGGCGATCTGTTCATTGCCACAATCAAAATGCTGGTTGCCCCTTTGGTGTTCTGCGCCATCGTTGTCAGCATCACTTCTCTGGGAAACAGTGCCAATCTAAAACGCCTGAGCATCAAAACCCTAGGAATGTTTATGCTGACCGGCACGATTGCTTCCCTGATTGGCCTAACCGTCGGCTCGATGATCGACATGGGCGGCACCATGGAGCTGGCAAGCACTGAAGTGCGGGAGCGCAATGTGCCCGGCTTTGCCCTGGTGCTGCTGGATATGATTCCGGTTAATCCATTCGCCTCTCTGGCCGAAGGTAAGGTTCTGCAGATTATCGTGTTTGCAGCCCTGGTTGGTATTGCCATCAACACAGTGGGAGAGAAAGCTGAACCGTTGAAGAATACTATTCAGGCCGGTGCCGAGGTGATGTTCCAGTTAACCCGCATGGTACTCAAGCTGACCCCAATCGGGGTGTTTGGTCTGATGGCCTGGGTTATAGGTAAATACGGACTGGAAACCCTGCTGCCGCTGGGGAAATTTATTGCTGCCATCTATCTGGCCGCCCTGATCCATATGATTTTGGTATACGGCGGTTTTGTGAAGTTTCTGGCCAAACTCAGCCCGCTGCAGTTTTTCCGCAAAGCGATGCCAGCCCAACTGATCGCCTTTACTACAGCCTCCAGTTTTGGCACCCTGCCGGCCACCACCCGCTGCACCAATGCCATGGGCGTATCCAAGCAGTACAGTGCTTTCGTACTGCCCATGGGCGCAACCATGAATATGGATGGTTGTGGTGGTATCTATCCTGCCATTGCAGCTATCTTTATTGCCCAGATTTATGGCATTCCGCTAGATTTCACCGACTATGTGCTGATAGCGGTTACCGCGACAGTCGCCTCTGTGGGCACTGCAGGGGTTCCCGGCAGTGCCCTGGTGATGCTGACCGTCACCCTAGACGCGGTGGGCCTGCCACTGGAAGGTATCGCTTTTATTGCTGCCATCGACCGGTTGATCGATATGATCCGTACCTGCACCAACGTCACCGGCGATATGATGACTGCGGTGGTGGTGGGACAATCTGAAGATCAGCTGGATAAAATCCAGTTCAACAGCAAGGTAGAAAACAGCCAGACGGCGGGCGTCTGAGGCCGGCCCCCTCCGTAACGAAAAAAAACGCCCCAGGAGTTTAGCCCGGGGCGCTCTCATATATGGCGCGCATGGAAGGAGTCGAACCTCCGACCGCCTGGTTCGTAGCCAGGTACTCTATCCAGCTGAGCTACATGCGCGCATTCATTTGCTTTCAGTAGGAAATGGCGGAGAAGGAGGGATTCGAACCCTCGATGGGAGATAAAGCCCATACTCCCTTAGCAGGGGAGCGCCTTCGGCCACTCGGCCACCTCTCCGCGTTTCTTGGCGCACATATTACTGTTTGAAGAAAATAAGTCAAACGCTTTTTGGGAGGGGAAATTCGTTTGAACTGATTTTAATCAAATCCCTTTTGTCGGCGCCAAAACTTAGCATTTATAGGGCCTTACTACAGTGTTTTTACTCAGGCAATCAGGCCGCCAATAGGTGCATCCCCATACCAAGGGAGTATTCACCGCAGCGCTTGGCGCCTAAAAACAGCAAAACCTCCATAAGGAGGTTTTTACTAATAAAATATCAGCGTACAACTAAGGCAGGTGAGAACAAGTCCTCGCACCGCTCTGGCTTACGGGCAAATTCGAGTTCAAGATATTCAGGTGCAGCAAGGCGGGTTGCCTTTCAAAGCGAAATACCACAGCAATCGTGTTTGCCCGAAATCCCAAAAGGGCGAGGCTGACAGCCCTATCTGCTTGGTTGCCGCTGTCGCTAACGACTCAGGCCATTAACGTCCAGCTGCGTCGCCCATCTCGGGGCTGTCATCACACACAGGGCACCCTCGAGACTTATTCTTCGCACCTTCCCTAACTCTCTTTTCGTCTACACGGCAACTGCGCGAAGATTACTGGCAGACCAAAGGCTATCAGAAGTTGCCGCTTTCAGAACCTGAACCAGATTTCTCAGACTGAATACGCTGATAAATTTCTTCGCGGTGTACAGAAACTTCTTTCGGCGCATTTACACCGATACGCACTTGATTTCCCTTTACACCCAGTACGGTTACGGTGACTTCATCACCAATCATCAGTGTTTCACCAACACGACGAGTCAAAATCAGCATTATTTTGCTCCTTTAGTTCCCAACTCAGCAGTAACTTGGTATACCCAGTACTTGTGCTTATTATAAGGTCAGCATAGTACAAATTAACAGAAATCATTGGCAATTTGGTTATTTACTTACAACTCATTTAGTTTAAAAGCGTGATGCAGCGTACAAACAGCCAGTTGCAGATGATTCTGCGGAATCACCAATGCAAGTTTAATTGCAGAGGAAGAAACCAACCTAACATGGATCCCCTGTTTGCCCAAGGTGTCGAAAACTCTCGCCGCAACTTCGCTTTTCGCCAAATTGCCATTGCCCACCAATGACACTCTCACCAAGTCCCGCTCAAAGTAAACAGCACCAATATTCAGTGCCTGGCTGGCAGCATCAAGCTCTGCCAGCACTCTTTCCAACCAGGACTGAGAAATAGTGAAACTGACCGATGACGCGCTACTACGGGTTTTGCTCAGCAAATCGGTTTCAATTCCCATATCAGCAAAGCGCTTAAACAGCTGTGCCAGACTGTCACTGTAATCGTCAAGTTCTTCAAATGACACCATCGCCAAGTCGGCGCTGATGGCAATACCAACCACATCACCACTAACTCTGGCCCCATCATCGAAGCAGATAAGCGTGCCCTCTCCGGCCTCAAAACTGGACAATACCCGAAGCGGAACCTTGTAGCGCTCAGCGTAGGCGACGGAATCAGGGTGCAAGACCTTGGCACCTAATCTTGCCATCTCGAACATAGCGCTGAAACTGATATTACTCAACTTACGTGCTGATGGCTCAAGATTAGGGTCCGTGGTGAACACACCGGGCACATCGGTAAAGATCTGACACTCATCCGCAGTCAATGCCGCCGCCAGCGCCACCGCCGTGGTATCTGAGCCGCCCCGCCCCAAGGTAGTGACATCACCCAGTGGATTACGCCCCTGAAAACCAGCAACCACCGGAACTATACCCTCGCTCAGCAGTTGCTGTAGATAATGGGTATCAACCTTTTCTATACTGGCGCGGCCGAAATGATTGTTGGTATGGATCTGTACCTGATCCCCCGTGAGGGAACGCGCGGAGACTCCCCGCTTCTGCAGCGCCATGGCCATCAGAGCGATGCTGACCTGCTCACCGGTGGAGATGAGCATATCCATTTCCCGCGGATCACCGTAAGGAGTGATTTGCCCACCCAAGGATATCAAGCGGTTGGTTTCACCAGCCATGGCGGAGCAGACAATAACCTGGCGTCCCCCCAGCTGATGAGCCTGTGCAATCCGGTCGGCCAGCACTTCAATGCGCTCTATCGAGCCCACTGAAGTACCACCGAATTTTTTTACGTAAAGCTTGCTCTGGGACAGAGATCGGCTAAGCTTTTGCACTTCTGGCACGACGACCTCTTACAGACGCTCGGTCAGCCATGGCATGACATCTGCCAAGGCCTTGTCCAGGTTCTCTGGCTGACTACCACCCGCCTGAGCCATATCCGGACGGCCACCGCCTTTGCCGCCCACCTGAGTAGCAACCATAGCAACCAGTTCACCGGCCTTAACCTTACCAACCAGATCTTTGGTGACACCGGCAATCAGGTTCACTTTACCTTCACCGGCGATGCCCAATACCACGACACCGCTTCCCAGCTTCTGCTTCAGCTCATCCTGCAGACCACGCAGCGCACCAAGCTCAACACCTTGCAGCTTCTTAACCAGCACTTTCACGCCATTCACTTCGACGGCGTCACCGGCCAGATCGGCACTGGCAACAGCCGCCAGCTTGTCTTTCAGCTGGGCATTTTCTTTCTCCAGCTGTTTAGTCTTGTCCAGTTGAGCTTTCAGCTTGACGACCAGAGACATGGCATCGGCTTTCAGCAGTGCAGCCGCCGCTTTCAGCTCTGCTTCTTGGTGAGCAACATAATCCATTGCCACAGCACCGGTGACCGCTTCAATACGACGGATACCGGCAGCTATACCACCTTCAGAGGTGATTTTAAACAGGCCAATATCACCTGTGCGGCCTACGTGGGTACCACCACACAACTCGATGGAGAAGTCACCCATGGTGACTACGCGAACGTCGGCATCGTATTTTTCACCAAACAGCGCCATAGCGCCCTTTTTTTTGGCGATATCGATAGCCATCACTTCGGTTTTCAGTTCATGGTTACGACGGATCTGGGTGTTGACCAGCTCCTCAATCTGCTTCAGCTGTGCTGGCTTTACCGCTTCCACATGGGAGAAATCGAAACGCAGGCGCTCTGGGTCAACCAAAGAACCTTTCTGGGTCACATTGGCACCTAGCACTTGACGCAGCGCAGCGTGTAGCAGGTGAGTCACTGAGTGATTGAGCTGAGTGCGATGACGCAGCTTCTTATCCACTGCAGCATTCAGCGACAGACCAACTCTTAGTTCACCGGTATGCAGTACACCCTGATGACCAATAGCCTGACCATACTTCTGGGTGTCGATTACTTCAAACTCAACCCCATCTGCCAGCAACTGACCTTTGTCACCTACCTGACCGCCAGACTCGCCATAGAAAGGCGTACTTTGCAGTATGATAACGGCCTTATCGCCAGCTTCAATCGCTTCGACCGCTTCGCCCTCTTTATAAATAGCAGTCACGATGCTGCTGCCAGTCAGATGATCATAGCCACTGAACTCAGTTTCACCGTCAACCTTCAGGCCTGCATTATAGTCGGCACCAAACTTACCCGCGTCCTGAGCACGGCGACGCTGTTCCGCCATTGCAGCGTCGAAACCGGCTTCATCAACATTGATATTGCACTCCCGGCATACGTCTGCAGTCAGATCGACCGGGAAGCCATAGGTGTCATACAGTTTAAATATGGTTTCACCATCCAGGGTATCACCGGACAGGGTTTGCAGTGCTTGCTCCAGTATACCCAGACCACGCTCCAGCGTTCGAGCAAACTGCTCTTCTTCGGCTTTCAGTGCTTTCTCAACAACTTCCTGAGAAACCTTCAGTTCTTTGCCTGCATCTCCCATCACTTCAATCAGGGTAGGTACCAACTTGTAGAAGAAGGTCTCAGTTGCGCCCAACTTGTTGCCGTGGCGAACCGCACGACGGATAATCCGGCGCAGCACATAACCACGGCCTTCGTTGGATGGCATGACACCATCGGCAACCAGGAAGGCACATGAGCGAATATGGTCGGCAATCACTTTCAGTGAGTTATTGCTCAGATCTGCAACACCGATAATTTCAGCCGCTTTGGCAATCAGCTTGGTGAAGATATCGATTTCGTAGTTGGAATGAACACCCTGCAAAATTGCAGCAATACGCTCAAGACCCATACCGGTATCAACAGAAGGCTTTGGCAGCGCATCCATAGTACCGTCGGCTTGGCGGTTGAACTGCATGAATACGATGTTCCAAATCTCAATGAAACGGTCGCCATCTTCCTCTGGGCTACCCGGACGGCCGCCCCAGATGTGGTCGCCATGATCGTAGAAGATTTCAGTACAAGGACCACAAGGACCCGTGTCACCCATCTGCCAGAAGTTATCAGACGAATAAGGTGCACCCTTATTATCACCAATGCGGATAATGCAATCTTCCGGCACACCGATTTCATCTTTCCAGATGTTGTAGGCTTCATCGTCAGTTTCGTACACAGTCACGCACAGGCGCTCTTTTGGCAGCTTCAGATCTTCGGTCAGAAAGGTCCAGGCAAAACGAATAGCGTCATGCTTGAAGTAATCACCAAAACTGAAGTTACCCAACATTTCAAAGAAGGTGTGGTGACGGGCTGTATACCCGACATTGTCCAGATCATTGTGTTTGCCACCGGCACGAACACAGCGCTGCGCTGAGGTTGCACGGGAGTAACTGCGCTTATCAAATCCCAGGAACACGTCCTTGAACTGGTTCATCCCGGCGTTAGTGAACAACAGGGTTGGGTCATTGCCCGGAACCAGCGAACTGCTGTCGATAACCTGATGACCATTTCTGGCGAAAAACGCCAAGAATGCGCTTCTCAGCTCTGCAGTGGTTTTGTACATGAAATCTTCCTGAATGGATGTCTTGAAATTAAGCAAATGAGTGAGTGTACACACTCACCCTCAAATGCCCAGCATTATAAGCAGACAAGCGGCCAACAACCAGTATTGTTTGTCAATTGCGGGGGGCGAAAGAGGAAGTAGGACAGCTGAGAATAAAGAAGGCGCCAGTGGCGCCATTAATCATCAGTGTAGGGATCATATTCCAGTGCATGGGCTACCTGAACATAACTGAAGCCCTGGAAAATTAAGTAACGGATCCGACGGGCCTTTTCTTTATATTCAAGCTTACCGGATGGCCCAAATTTACGCTGAGCCTTGTCGTGAGCCAACTGGTACCAGTCACAATCACAGTCATTCATCACGGCACTGCTCACTTCCGCAGGAATGCCTTTTTGTATAAAGGCCTGCTTAACTTTAGCAGGCCCATGACCACGGTTGATATGACTTCGCAACAGCATTTGAGCATAGCGGCCATCATCCAAGTACCCCATGGACTCACAATAACCCACGGCAATATCCGCATCTACTGAGTCAAATCCTTTAGCTAATAATTTAGCCTTCAGCTCAGCGCGGGAATGATCCCGCCGCGCCAGCATTGCTAGCGCGGCTTGTTTTACATCCTGACTCAGAAGACTTCACCGGTTTCCAGGTCAACATTCTCATCACCGCTGGTTGAAGGTGAAGCAGCTTCAGCGGTGTTCAGTAGTAGCGCACGCAGTTGCTGCTCAATTTCAGACGCTACATGAAGATTGTCTGCCAGGAACTTACCGGCATTGGCACGACCCTGGCCAATCTTGTCGCCCTTGTAGCTGTACCAAGCACCGGACTTTTCAACCAGCTTGTGAACCACGCCCAAATCAACCAGTTCACCGGTACGGTTGATGCCCTGACCATAGAGGATTTGGAAATCAGCCTGTTTGAATGGCGCAGCAATCTTATTCTTGACCACTTTAACTCGGGTTTCGTTACCAACAACCGAATCGCCTTCTTTAATGGCGCCGGTACGACGGATATCCAGACGCACAGAGGCGTAGAACTTCAGAGCATTACCACCTGTTGTGGTTTCAGGGTTACCGAACATCACACCAATCTTCATACGGATCTGGTTAATGAAGATACACATACAGTTGGACTGTTTTAGATTACCGGTCAGCTTACGCATAGCCTGAGACAGCATACGAGCCTGCAGGCCCATGTGGGAATCACCCATCTCACCTTCTATTTCGGCCTTTGGAGTCAAGGCAGCAACCGAGTCCACTACGATAACGTCAACGGCACCACTGCGAGCCAGAGCATCACAGATTTCCAACGCCTGCTCACCGGTATCTGGCTGAGAGCACAGCAAGTTGTCAATATCCACGCCCAGTTTTTTGGCATACACAGGATCCAGTGCGTGCTCAGCATCGATAAAGGCACAGGTCTTACCCTGGCGCTGAGCGGAAGCAATCAGTTCCAGTGTCAGCGTCGTTTTACCTGAAGATTCAGGACCATATATCTCAGTAATGCGTCCCAGTGGCAAACCACCTGCACCCAATGCGATATCCAGAGACAGAGAACCGGTTGAAATCGTTTCCACATCCATGGTGCGGTTATCGCCCAGCTTCATAATAGAGCCTTTACCAAACTGCTTTTCGATTTGGCCCAGGACAGCTGTCAGCGCTTTCTGTTTGTTCTCATTCATTAAAAAATCCTTCAATCACTTACTGTGGTGCTCATTCACCACAATGGACAATAGCGTATAATCGTTTCATCACACCCGAAGCAGTGTCTTTTGATTTGGCTCCAAAGTGGAACAAAATCAAAATCCAGCTCACGCACCGGATGACCATTTGTGAACTAGTATACTGTACAGTCATACAGTATCAAGTGCTGTATAAAATTATTTTTATCTCTTCTGGCGGGTAATTTCTCATCAGATAATTCATTAGAACTCATCACATCTGCAACGAATATTGTTAAGATCGGCGCCACTTCGAATGACTGCTGCACCTGAACAGAGTACGACCTGTTCACGACCTGACGGCATAACCAAGGGCATATCCGCTGCGATGACGGCTGAAATTGATACCTCCGATTTGGAAAAGCACACCCCCATGATGCGTCAGTACCTGACGATGAAAGCAGAGCATCCCGAGATGCTGCTGTTTTATCGTATGGGCGACTTTTATGAGCTCTTCTATGATGATGCCAAGCAGGCTTCAGAAATGTTGGGCATTTCACTGACGGCCAGGGGTAAAAGTGGTGGGGATCCCATCCCTATGGCAGGTATCCCCTATCATGCCGTGGAGGGGTATCTGGCCAAGCTGGTACAGCTGCGCCAATCTGTAGCCATTTGTGAGCAAGTTGGGGACCCGGCTACGACCAAAGGACCAGTCGAGCGCAAAGTCGTGCGTATTGTTACCCCGGGTACGCTCACCGATGAAGCCCTGCTGCAGGAGCGACAGGACAACCTGCTGGCCGCCATCTACGAAGGCAAGCAGGGCTATGGTTATGCCACTCTGGACGTCGCCTCTGGCCGATTTGTGATTGCCGAGCTTGAAACCACAGAATTCCTTGAGGCTGAGCTGCAACGCACCAATCCGGCAGAACTCCTCTATAGTGAAGACTTCAGCCAAATCCAGCTTATCAACGCCATCAAAGGTACGCGCCGCCGCCCTGAGTGGGAATTTGACTACGACACCTGCATTCGTCTGTTGCTGGATCAGTTTGGTACCAAAGATCTGCGTGGCTTTGGCATAAGTGATGCCCGTTTGTCCCTGCAGGCCGCCGGCTGTCTGATGCAGTATGTTAAAGATACTCAGCGCACTGCCCTGCCCCACATCAACTCCATTGTGCGCTTCAACCAACGCGATACCATAGTTCTGGACGCCGCTACCCGCCGTAATCTGGAACTAACGGTCAATCTTGGCGGTGGTCGCGACAATACCCTGGCTTCCGTACTGGATGCCACCGCTACGCCTATGGGCAGTCGCATGTTACAACGCTGGCTGCACCAGCCGCTGCGCAACCACAAGGACATCCGTTCACGCCAACAAGGCGTGAGCGAACTACTGGAGTCCGGTCTGTACACTGATGTGCATGACACCTTGAAAGCACTGGGCGATATAGAGCGGATCCTGGCTCGTCTGGCGCTGCGCAGTGCCCGTCCCCGGGATTTTGCACGGCTGCGCCAGGCACTGAGTATGTTACCCTGGCTACAGAGTATGCTAAGCAACTGCCAGAGTGACTATCTGCGCCGTTTGGCCTCCATGTTGAGCGAATTCCCCGAGCAATATGAACTGCTTGAGCGCGCAATTATCGACAATCCACCTGTACTTATCCGTGATGGCGGGGTGATCCGTGAGGGCTACAACACCGAGTTGGATGAATGGCGCAGTTTAAGTGATGGTGCTGCCGGCTATCTGGAAGATATGGAAGCCAGAGAAAAGGCCCGCACAGGGATCCAGACGCTGAAGGTCGGCTATAACCGGGTACATGGCTACTATATTGAGGTCAGCCGCGCCCAATCCGAGTTGGTGCCTTTGTCCTACCAACGTCGCCAGACGCTGAAGAACACTGAGCGCTACATTACCCCTGAACTCAAAGAGCATGAAGAGAAAGTGCTGTCCAGTCAAGGCAAGGCACTGGCGCTGGAAAAACAGCTGTGGGAAGAGTTGTTCGATCTGATCCTGCCCCACCTGCATGAACTGCAAACCTTTGCTATGGCCGCGGCGGAGCTGGATGTTATCAGCAATTTTGCTGAACGCGCCGAGATGCTTGACTACCATTGCCCGGAACTCTGTAACGAAACCGGCATAAAGATTGAGGCCGGTCGCCATCCAGTGGTGGAACGGGTCAGCAGCGAGCCGTTTATCGCCAATCCGGTCGAACTGCATAACAGCCGACGTATGCTGGTTGTTACCGGTCCCAATATGGGCGGTAAATCCACCTATATGCGTCAGGTGGCGCTGATCACCCTGATGGCCCATATCGGCAGTTTTGTGCCGGCGCAGCGCGCTGTAATTGGCCCGGTGGACAGGATCTTTACCCGCATTGGCGCATCGGATGATCTGGCCTCCGGGCGCTCAACCTTTATGGTGGAGATGACTGAGACCGCCAATATCCTGCACAACGCCACTTCCCATTCACTGGTGTTGATGGATGAGATTGGCCGTGGCACCTCCACCTATGACGGTCTGTCGCTGGCTTGGTCTGCCGCCGAATACCTAGCGAAGAACATCGCCGCCATGACGCTGTTTGCCACCCATTATTTTGAGCTGACACAACTGCCTCAGAGCCTGCCTCATGTGCATAATGTCCATTTGGATGCGGTAGAGCACGGCGACACTATCGCCTTTATGCACGCCGTTCAGGAAGGGGCTGCCAGCAAAAGCTATGGCCTGCAGGTGGCGGCATTGGCTGGCGTACCGGCACAGGTAATCCGCTCCGCACGGCACAAGCTGCAGCAACTGGAGAGCCAGGAGCAACAGGTTGATATCGGCAGTATACCGACACAGAAAGAAATGCTGTTTGTCGAGCTTCAGGAGTCAGCGGCTGTTACCCGACTCAAACAATTACAGCCGGACGAACTGACCCCAAGACAGGCTCTGGACTTGCTGTATGAACTGAAACGTCTGGCAAACGATTAATCACAATCTTCCCGATGATCTCAGGCTGCAGTCATTGCTGCTGCGGCCTTTTCCGGGATGCCTATGGCCATTGTAGGCAAAACCTGGGGTTATTCAGCCTGCTCAAACAGATCCTGCAGTTCCAGTCCCTGTCGTCTGACAAAGCCTTTAAGGAAGGTGCAAATAAGTCCCGTGCGTGCTCTGCGAGTGATGACAGCGTCGAGATGCGCGAAGCAGCTCGACGTTAATGGCCTGAGTCCTTAGCGACAGTGGCAACAAAGCAGATAGGGCTGTCAGCCTCGCCCTTCGGGGCTTTCGGGCAAACACGATGGCTGTGGTATTGCACTTTGAAAGGCAACCCGCCTTGCTGCAGCTGAATACCTTGAACTCGAATTTGCCCACCAGCCAGAGCGGTGCGAAAACTTGTTGGCACCTTCCTTAAACCGAAATCAATGATCGGTTTTTCCCGAAATGACAGTTCGGAATGCTGAGATATGTGTAGTTCAGTTAACAAATAAGATTATTTGCCAACCGATGGTATATAACTCATTATATGTACATCGGTTAGGGAAAGACCGTTTAATACCGATTGCATTTAGCTATTGATCTTTCTTGGCGGGTATTATTCAAAGGCCGTGATGCAAGGTCATTAATCGCTCCTAGGCAACTGCTCCTGCGTTGCTCTACCTCTTATATCCGTATAGTCGTGCGTTAATGACTTTCGCTACATCCATGCAGCTTGCGTCGCGGGTGCCAACACAGCATCAAGGCCTGTGAAACCCGCACATGGTGAGCCTGTCAGTACCTTTGCTTGTGTGTTGCATTGCTCTTAAAGGGAACCCCCCTTATTCATTCAATGCACCTTAATCCAAGGGCACTGGCACGCTCTGAGGTGATCAAATAACTCAGGAAGGTGCAAATAAGTCCCGTGCGAGCTCTGCGAGTGATGACAGCGTCGAGATGCGCGATGCAGCTCGACGTTAATGGCCTAAGCCCTTAGCGACAGCGGCAACAAAGCAGATAGGGCTGTCAGCCTCGCCCTTCGGGGATTTCGGGCAAACACGATTGCTATGGTATTGCGCTTTGAAAGGCAACCCGCCTTGCTGCAGCTGAATACCTTGAACTCGAATTTGCCCATCAGCCAGAGCGGTGCGAGGACTTGTTCGTCCCTTCCCTAATGCAATTAGAATAAGACTCTAACGTGATGTTGCCATATTTCCATGGACATACACCATGGCCAGTATCGGCTTCATTTCGTATTTTAATTGAAATTTAAAGACATACACTACTTAACATTAAAAGGTAAATCACCATGAAAATAGTAACCCCTACCTCACTTATACTCCTGTGTCTTATCGTGCCTCCTTCTTTTGCCGGCGATATTTTCACGTCAAAGATACAACTTTGCCCTGAAAACAGCATTCACGTCACTCCCAGTGAAGCGAGTGCCAAAGAAAAAGAAATATGTCGGTTCATGAATACATTTGACTCCGCAAGACTAGCAAATTTGGCAGTGCTTCGTGGCATGGCGCATGGCTGCGTAATTAATACTTTCATCAGGGATAATAATCAGGACTATTCGCTCTGCAAATCAGTTCAGCGAGTCGAGGGTACCACCTGTCCTACCGGGACACAACTGGTCACTGCCGACGAAGCCAAAGATAATACCAGAGGTGATAAGGACAACCTGTGCTTAATGTTGAAAGAAAATGAAACTGTTGCGTTGGCAAACGGAAAGTCAATGACCGGAATTGGAATGGGTTGTAAAGTACAGGACCAAGACCCTCAAACGCTAACCGCATCGCTTTGTAAGGACAACATTCAAGTTCCTTACTAGCTCCTGTTGACATAAGGGATTATCAATAAAATGTCGCATTTTATTGTAATATGGACAGCTCGATTAGGGAAGGTGCGAACCAGTCCTCGCACCTTCCCTAAAATCGTGTCCGAATAGAGGGTTCAACTTATTACCTCAACAATCGTCACCGACAGCTTTATCAAAAGTATCTGAAGCGATAGAATTTCTTCAGGAATCATTAGGGTCTGTTGTTCTTTCGCAGTCAAGTTTTGTTCTGTCGAAAAACGTTTTAGGTGCCCCAAGGTGTACGGCGCATAATCATTATAAGCAAATACAGCTCAACAAAGCATAAAATGTTTTTAGCCCAACCCTATGGGCAGCGTTTGTGACCTCTTTCTCCTGCGTTATCGGTTTCTCATGTAGACTTGCTAAACATCGAAGCCTCTGCCTTGGATAAAGAACCCACAAACTGCTGCAAAAAACAATCACCAAAGGTCATTAGACCCTAGACGGTGGGTAATGAACCCACTGTTTTTTTAAGGCAGGAACCCATGAAATACATTTCGACTCTCACCTGCATGTTGACCGGCACTCTGCTGACTGGCTGCGCTGGCGACTACAGCTTTAACTCCAACCTCAGCAGCAAGGCGGTTAAAGACTATTTCAAAGCCGGAGATGTGCTGCTTATCGATAATAATATGGCGCCACCCCGGCCGTTCAATCCGCTGGCGATGGTGGACGGAGAATCCTGCCAGGTCTATGCCGATGAACCGCCTGCTTCTATTGCCGATGCCCGTACCAAAATGCGTCTGGCTGCGGCCAACGCCGGTGGAAACGGCGTGATACTGAATAACTGCGTGGAATACCATGACCCTGAAGGCGGCTGCCTGACCCGGGTATTGTGTATTGGTCGCGCCATCGTCATGGAAGATAAGTAACTACAGGGTGACGGACATTTTCCCCTATTAATTGAGAAGTCGTTTTTCTATGAGTTTTACCAATCAGATCCAGGCTATCGCTTACTGCCGAACACCTTATAAGCAGAAATTCGGCATACCACGCCAACCTGGGCTGGTCGAAGCCCGTGGCTATGTTGAGTTAGCCGGTGAGTTCAATCATATTGATGCCGTCCGGGGCCTTGAGCAGTACAGTCATCTGTGGCTGTTGTTTTGCTTCCATGAAAATCTGGCCCAGGGCTGGAAAACCACAGTGCGCCCGCCACGCCTTGGTGGCAATGAAAAAATGGGTGTATTTGCCACCCGCTCTACCTTCCGCCCCAATGGCATTGGCCAGAGCGTGATCAGACTGCACAGTATAGTGAAACGCAAGGGCAAAATTTGCCTGGAAATTTCTGGCATGGATCTGCTCGATGGCACTCCGATTGTCGACATCAAACCTTATATTCCATTTTCCGATGCCATTTCGGATGCCATTGGCGGTATCGCCCAGGAAGCACCGGCATTGATTGAGGTGGTGTTCAGTGAGCAGGCACTGGCGCAAACAGCCAAATACAGTCGACGCGAACACAGCCCTGATCTAGAACCGTTAATCCGCGCAGTGCTGGCTCAGGATCCCCGCCCGGCCTACAAAAAGGCCAAAGAAGACCCCAAGTTGTATCAAGTCGCCCTGTATGATCTGGATATCTTCTGGCAAATGGAAGATGGCAAAGCGCGGGTACTGGAACTGGGGCCCAGCACAGTTAAAGCCAGTAGCGACACTGACGGAGCAACCGGATGACTCCGGACTACCGTGCTCAACATAAAAAACGCCTCTCTTGGATGCCCTGGCTTTATTTTTCCCTGAAAGAGAAGCACCAGGCCTGGGCACACTCCTGGCAACAGGAAGTGCAGGCACATTTCTGCGCTGTGGAAACCATCCGCTTTGGCGACAACTGCTTTGTGGCACCGGAAACTGAACTGTTCGCTGAGCCTGGCCGGGATATCATTACCGGCAACCAGTGCATGATAGCCGCAGGCTGTTTTCTTCATGGTCCCATCACCCTGGGCAACGAAGTGGCCATCAATCATGGCTGCTCCTTTGATGGTGGCGCTCAGGGCATTGTCATAGGCGATCAGACCCGCATCGCCAACAATGTCACCATCTATGCCTTCAACCATGGCATGGCGCCCAATCAGGCCATTTACCGGCAAAAATCCCACTCCAGGGGGGTGCGGATCGGCAAAGATGTGTGGATCGGCGCTCAGGCCGGCATAGTCGATGGGGTGACCATTGGCGATCATGCTGTCATAGGTATGGGCTGCATTGTCAGTCAAAATGTGCCTAACTGGGCAATCGTTGTGGGCAATCCCATGCGGATCATCGGCGATAGACGGAAAAAGCCTGAGCTGGCACTGTTCCCGGCTCAGGGCTGACACCACTGGCAATTGAGCCTTTCACAAATTAATCCAACGCAGGCGCGATGCAGATTCTGCAGGTGACAAGTGTCCGCCAAGTGATAAAATGGCGCCCATTCAAATCACTTTGGGACATTTTGGTAATGCGAGTCAGCAAATACCTGCTATCAACACAGAAAGAAACCCCTGCCAACGCGGAAGTTATCAGTCATCAGCTTATGCTGCGCGCCGGTATGATCCGCCGCAACGCGTCCGGTCTCTACAGCTATCTGCCCACCGGTCTGCGTGTACTGCGCAAGGTCGAGGCCATTGTTCGTGAAGAGATGAACAAAGCTGGTGCCTGCGAAATACTGATGCCTATGGTACAGCCGGGTGATCTTTGGGTTGAGACAGGTCGTTGGGACAAGTTTGGTCCTGAATTGCTGCGCTTTACCGACCGTAACAATCGTGATTTCGTGCTGGGCCCAACCCACGAAGAAGTGATCACCGACCTGGTTCGTAAAGAAGTCAACTCCTACAAGCAACTGCCGCTGAACCTGTATCAGATCCAGACCAAATTCCGCGATGAAGTCCGTCCTCGTTTTGGTGTGATGCGCTCCCGTGAGTTCCTGATGAAAGACGCTTACTCTTTCCATCTGGACAAGGAAACCCTGAACGAAACATATGAAGCCATGTACCTGGCGTACTGCAACATCTTCAGCCGTATGGGTCTGGAGTTCCGTCCGGTGCTGGCGGATACCGGCTCCATCGGTGGCAGCCTGTCACACGAGTTTCACGTACTGGCCAGCAGCGGTGAAGACCTGATCGCTTACTCTACCGGCAGCGACTATGCCGCTAACATCGAGAAAGCCGAAGCACCAATGCCGACAGAACCCCGTCAGGCACCGACTGAAGAACTGCGTAAGGTCGACACTCCAAATGCCAAGACCATCGAAGAGCTGGTTGAGCAATTTGGCCTGGATATCAAGAAAACCGCCAAGACCCTGATCGTTCGTGGCTCCACCGAAACTGCACCTCTGGTTGCTGTCGTCGTTCGTGGCGATCATGAACTGAATACAGTGAAAGCTGACAAACTGGAGCTGGTTGCCGCACCACTGGAATTCGCCACTGACGGTGAAATCAGTGATGCCCTGGGTGCTGGTTGTGGTTCTCTGGGCCCTGTTGGCCTGAACATTCCTGTTTACATCGACCACGCGGTTGCCGTGATGAGCGACTTTGTGGTGGGTGCCAACGAAGATGGCAAACACTGCTTCGGTGTCAACTGGGAACGTGATCTGCCACTGGCGCAGGCAGCCGACATCCGTAACGTGGTTGAAGGTGAAGCAACGCCGGATGGCAAAGGCACCTATGCGTTCGCCCGTGGTATCGAAGTAGGTCACATTTTCCAGCTGGGTACCAACTACTCAGCGGCGATGAACGCCACTGTACTGGATGAAAACGGCAAGGCACAGACGCTGATCATGGGGTGTTATGGTGTGGGTGTGAGCCGTATTGTGGCCGCCGCCATCGAGCAGAACCACGACGACCGCGGCATCATCTGGCCAACAGCTATCGCGCCTTTCCAGGTGGGTATTCTGCCGATGAACATGCACAAGTCCAACCGCGTGACTGAAGTAGCCGAGAAATTATATGCCGACCTAAGCGCTGCCGGTATCGACGTGCTGTTCGATGACCGTAAAGAGCGTCCCGGCGTGATGTTCGCCGATATGGAACTGATTGGTATCCCACACACTATCGTGGTTGGCGATCGCAACATCGATGCCAGCGTGTTTGAATACAAGAACCGCCGTACCGGCGAGAAGCAGGAAATCCCATTCGCTGAGATTGTTGACTTCATCAAAGCCAACATCTAAGGAAGGTGCGAATAAGTCCCGGGCGTGCTGTGCGGGTGATGCCAGCCCCGAGATGCGCGACGCAGCTCGACGTTAATGGCCTGAGTCCTTAGCGAGAGCTGCAACCAAGCAGATAGGGCTGTCAGCCCCGCCCAGGGGCTTTCGGGCAAACACGATTGCTGTGGTATTGCGCTTTGAAAGGCAACCCGCCTTGCTGCACCTGAATACCTTAAACTCGAATTTGCCTGTAAGCCAGAGCGGTGCGAGGACTTGTTCGCACTCCCCTAACTCCTCCCTCCTGTTGAAAAAGTACGCTCTGGCGTGCTTTTCTGTTTCTGTCAGGGCAAATTCAGTTTCGCGACGTCCAAAGCCTTTCATCTCAAAGTTTCAACATGTTAGCATGGCTGTCAGCGGTGAACTTTCCACCACTCACGCGCAGTCTGTCATTTTTCAGGATTTTCGCTGCAGGCTGCATCAATTCATGCCGAACCAAAGGACGGCCCCATGATTGAAAACAATAAAGTTGTTGCCATTGACTACAGTGTGACCGACGAAACCCACCAGCTTATCGACTCCTCAGATGGCCGCGAGCCCCTGAAGTACCTGCACGGTGCTGGCAATATCATTCCTGGCCTTGAGCAAGCACTGACCGGCAAACAAATGGGTGAAACATTTGAGGTCACAGTCGAGCCAGCACAGGCCTATGGCGAACACAATCCAGCCAATGTGCAACAAGTCTCTCTGGATGCCTTTTCCGGTGTCGAGCAGGTTGAAGTAGGCATGTCATTTACCGCCCAGGGTGAAAATGGTCAGTTTCAGGTGACTGTGACCGAAGTGACAGACGATAAGGTCACAGTAGATGCCAATCATCCCCTTGCAGGCAAGACTCTGACATTCAAAGGGATTATCCGCGATGTGCGCGACGCCTCAGAAGAGGAGCTGGCCCACGGCCATGTTCACTGATACAGACCTTGCCCCATCACCCTCGGCCAGCATCTGCTGGCCTGATTTTTAAGTAATTGAAAACAATTGGTTATACATGAATTAATTCTATTTCATTCTGTCTGCTCACCTGTTTGCCTGCCGCGTTAAACCGATATAATCCTTCAGGAGTCCCGAGGGAAACGCAGCTGCGAGATCGTGACTCACAACATCAATCGATGAAAAGGTATCTATTACAATGACCCCACAAGAGCAAGATCTAATCCTGAATGTCGCCCGCAAGCTGAAAGACAGCCCAACTAAAGCCAAAGACAACGACGCAGAGAAGTTGATCAACTCTGAAATTGCCAGTCAACCGGACGCAATTTACAAGCTGACCCAAGCAGTGCTGGTGCAGGAAATGGCATTGAAGGAGCTGAAGCAAAAGAACGACTATCTGGAGCAAAGTGCCGAGTATTATCGTAATGAATCCCAGCGCGGCACCATGAGCAAAATGTTTGGTGGCAGTCGTTCAGCGCCGGTTCCACCTCGACCTGTTGCCCAGCCAAGCGCCTTTGGCAGCTTTATGCAAACTGCTGCAGGTGTTGCTGCCGGTATGGTTGCCGGTCATTTGATCAGCGATATGCTGTTTGATCACGGCAGCAGTGCCGGTACCCTGGCGGCCGACAGTGTAGCCGATACGACAACCAGTCAGGATAGTAATGGCTTCCTAGAGGGTGGCAATAACTTTGCGTCTGACTATACCGATCCCGGATTTGGCAGCGACAATGGTTTTGGTGAAGCTCAGGGCTTTGGTTCAGACTCTGGATTTGGCTCGGATTCAGGTTTTGGAGATGACAACGACTTCGGCGGCGATGACATGTTCTCCAACAATAGCGACCTCAATTCCGGGTTCTTCAGCGGCGGAGATGATTTCGGCGACGACGATTTCTGATGTATGACTGACCGGACTTTGGGCCGGTCTTTTTACCCCTTGTTAGGTTCTGTTGGCATAAGGAATTATCAATAAAATATCGCATTTTGTTGCGATACGGACAGATGATCTACCCCAATTGTACTGCTGGTTATATTAAACAGGTTATTCACCTGAAACCATGTCTCAATCGAGAGTTCCACTTTTATTCGAAAGAAAATAAAAAACCCCACTTGGAAACAGCGGGGTTTGTCATCACTCTAAAACGTACCCTTGAGATGCGTTTCTCGTTATTGATCCGGCATCAGCTTCTGAACAGAGTCTCAACAGACAGCCCCTGAGAGCTCAACAGCTCCCGCAGACGCTTCAGTGCTTCAACCTGAATCTGACGAACCCGCTCACGGGTTAATCCAATTTCCGCTCCGACATCTTCCAACGTGGAAGGTTCATATCCCAACAATCCAAAACGGCGCGCCAGCACTTCTCTTTGTTTGGTATTGAGCTCATTGAGCCAACGGACAATAGAGTCAGAGATATCTTCGTCCTGCACTTTGAAGTCCGGGTCAACAGATTCATCGTCGGGCAGTACGTCAAGCAGGGCCTTGTCATTGTCTCCGCCAAGGGGAGTATCAACCGAGGAAATTTTCTCGTTCAGCTTCAACATACGACTGACTTCAGCGCTGTCGATATTCAATTTCTCGGCAATTTCTTCTGCAGTAGGCTCGTGATCCAGTTTATGCGCCAGCTCACGGGCGGTACGCAGATATACGTTCAACTCTTTTACCACATGAATAGGCAAACGAATGGTACGGGTTTGATTCATAATTGCCCGTTCTATGGTTTGGCGTATCCACCAGGTGGCATAAGTTGAAAAACGAAAACCTCTCTCAGGGTCGAATTTTTCTACGGCACGGATCAAGCCAAGATTGCCTTCCTCGATCAAATCAAGGAGCGCTAAGCCTCGATTGTTGTAACGGCGGGCAATTTTGACAACCAGTCTGAGGTTACTCTCAATCATGCGATTGCGGGATTTTTCACAACCTTTAAGAGCCTTACGTGAAAAGTAAACTTCTTCTTCTGCGCTAAGCAGGGGAGAAAAGCCTATTCCGCTCAAATAGAGCTGAGTGGCATCCAGATTTTTGTGCAGTTCCTCCTGCGCCTGCTGCTCCAATTCAGCTTCCTGAACCGGGCTTAACGTTTCTGAGTCCTTGTTATCGACATCACTATCAAAGCGACTATCGGGTTCATTTACTGATAAATCTACAAGCTCGTCTGCAACCGCAGTATTTTTTTTCCGGCTCATAATTTACTCTCCCAAACATGTTCACACTGTAACTACTGCACTGTTGTATCCTCCATTGCCAAATAGGCTGCCCTTATAATCAATTTTCAGGCAAATATTTCAAAGGGTTAACGGACTGTCCATGATAGCGTATTTCGAAATGCAACATGACTTTGTTGGTGCCCGTACTGCCCATTGTCGCAACGGCCTGACCGGCGTCGATCCGTTGCTTCTCTTTGACCAAGATTTTGTCTGCGTGAGCATAAGCACTAAGATAATTATCACTGTGCTTTATAATGACCAGGTTTCCGTAGCCCCTGAGCGCGTTGCCTGCATAAACAACCCTACCCTCAGCTGCGGACTGGATCACCGCCCCTCTTTCACCGGCGATCTTGACGCCTTTGTTTCCCTGCCCATTGGGAGAGAAAGTGCCAATCAATTTTCCCTGTACCGGCCACACCCAACGACTCACCTTTTGCGGCAAAACTTCGCCTGTTGAAATGTTAACTTTATTCACGGGATGTTGCGCACTTGTTACAGAGTACGGTTGCCCATTTTTATTAGCAAGGCTTTTTTTGCTGGTTTCCTGCGCAATTACGCTATTTCCAACCTTCGTATGATTTTTGGCTGTACTAGTAGGAACTGGTGATTTCTGTCGCGCATCAAGCTTGACAGGGCTCCGGCTCTTTACAGTTCTGGATTTGGTCGATATTGATATGGGCGTTAATGTAAGCCATTGGCCCGGATAAATGGTAAAGGGCTCCTTTAATCCGTTCATTTTTGCAATATCCAAAAAGTCTTTATCAGCCCCCCAGGCGATAGAATATAAGGTATCGCCACGTTTAACCTGGTATTTTGTCCCGTCAATAGAGCCTTTACGATAAGCTGGGCCGGATTCAAAACTGATATTCTCTACCGGTGCGGGTTTATGGGCCTGAAAGCTGCAACCTCCAAGCAAAATCAAGAAGATATACAATCCTGTCCGTCGTTTGAACACCGACTTCTCACGCTCCAATTTCAGTGATAATGTCAAGCCAACTCACCGTTAACCAAAGGCACAAAACGAACCTCTTCAACCAGTTCCTGATGCACACCCTGCTCAGTACGGATGATCAGCAGCAAACTCTGCTGCGTCTCACCCACTGGAATCACTAATCGTCCGCCCACTGCCAACTGCTGTATCAGCACAGGGGGTAAAGTCGCCGCAGCAGCCGTGACAATAATCGCATCATAGGGAGCCTTACTCCCCCACCCTTGCCAGCCATCACCATATTTAAACGCTACATTATGCAGATCCAGCCGCTTTAGACGTTGTCTTGCCTGAATTTGCAGGCTCTTAATTCGCTCTACAGTACAAAGCTGAGGGACCAATCTTGCCAGAATAGCTGCCTGATAACCCGATCCGGTGCCAATTTCAAGTACCTTTTGAGGATTGGTTTGAATGACCAGCTCCGTCATCCTTGCCACAATATAAGGCTGAGAGATCGTCTGCCCCTGACCGATAGGCAAGGCCGTATTCTCATAAGCCTTGTGTGCCAGCGCACCATCCAGAAATAATTGTCTTGGAGTCAGGGCAACCGCTTCAAGCACCCGATTATCCCGGATCCCGGCCTCATAGAGCTTACGGACAAGATTTTGTGCTGCTGTCGTTGAGGCAAAGCCTTTCATAGTTTTTCGATCCAGTCCTGTAATGGGCCAATTTGACGATATGCGGTTAAATCCACTGTCAGGGGGGTAATAGATACATAGCCATTGGCCACGGCGTCAAAATCCGTCCCCTGGCCGGCGTCCTGCTGCTCACCGGGAGGTCCTAACCAAAAGATCTCCCGTCCGGCGGGATCCATAGTACGTACCATGCCTTCAGCTCTGTGCCGACATCCCAGGCGGGTCACCCTAATCCCCTGAATCTCGTGCAAGGGCAAATCAGGTACATTGATATTCAATATCTGATCCACCGCCAAAGGCGACTGCAGTAAGCCCTCTATGATCCGTCGAGCATAATGTGCTGCAGTGGTATAGTGCTGTAATTTGCTCCCCACCAGCGATACTGCAATGGCGGGTAATCCCAGAAAACGCCCTTCCATGGCCGCCGCAACGGTGCCGGAATAAAGGGTGTCATCTCCGAGGTTGGCTCCGGCATTAATCCCGGAAACCACGATATGAGGCTCATCTTCGTAAAGCTCACGGATTGCCAGATGTACGCAATCTGTCGGCGTGCCGTTCACCGACACGTAGCCGTTTTCTAACCTATGAATTCTCAGCGGATTGGTCAAGGTAAGTGAATTACTGGCACCGGAGCAGTTGCGGTCCGGCGCCACCACCATCACTTGGGCAATATCAGCCAGCTCTTCAGCCAGTATCCTGATACCGGGAGCATGCACTCCATCATCATTGCTGATCAGTATCTTCATCACTTCTCAGCCTGTTTGGTGGCCAGATATGCCTGAAACTCACGTTCCTGCACATCCTCATAATCGCATAACTCACGCAGCACAGATGTCGCAAAGCAACCGGCAGGCAACATAAACTCCAGTACCAGAGTGTCGGCACCCTCAACTTGATATTTAAGCATTTCCGGCAATAACAACAGGCTACGACGTTCCATATCCAGCCCCGCCTTCTCCAAGCCGTCGCAGTCCTCAGCCAATTGATATTTAACAATGACAGACTGCTCCAGCGCCGCGGCATCAGTCAATGAAGGTAAAGCCCCCCGACCCCACAGAGGCGCAGACAGCTGTATATCCCGCTCGGCCAGCCGTTTTACCAGCGTATCATCCCACTGCTCGGCAACGAAAAATGAACGACTGCCTGCCAGCATGACGCAGTCTCCAGCCAATCGCGCTGTTCCATGTAACGCCAAACGCTCTGACACCATCAGGTTAAACAGATTAGAGCGAACAGCTGACAAGTAAATACTGCGCTTGTTTCTGTCCTTCACTTTACGACCAGCAAACATTTTCCTGCCCTGCTCCAGGTTGCGGCCATCATGACCAAAGCGCTGCTCACCGAAGTAGTTGGGCACACCCTGTTTGATCTGCTCAATCCGAGCGATCAGAGCGTCCACGTCTGAAACCTTGCGCAACGTTAACTTGAAACGGTTACCGGCAAGGGCACCGATGCGCAGCTTTTTGCTGTGACGGGCGGCCGACAACACTGTTAGCTGCTCACTGTTCAGCAAATGCCACTCGGGCATTTCTTTACCCGGGATACGAACACCAAACCACTGAACGGTGATGGCATTCTTGTCCTTCTGACCAGCGTAAGTCACCTCTTTGGCGTGAACACCAGCAAACTCCGCCAGCATTTTGGCTACCTGCGCGGTATTGAGGCCATCCTTGCGAATGTGCAACAGATGATGCTCTCCCTCTCCTGAGGGTAAAAACGGCAGGATCTCCTGCACCATAAAATCGGCGTTACAGGTTCGCAGATCCGCACTGACGTCGGGCTTGCCATACAGGTATGTCAGTTCATTCATATTAAAATCTGTCACTTACATTTACTGGGATGCGGCAGTCATCAGCACCACTGCCTCAACCACTATTCCCTCTTTGCGACCGGTAAATCCCAGCTTTTCCGTGGTAGTCGCTTTTACATTAATCTGGTCGATATCAGCCGCTAAATCCTCAGCCAACACCTGACGCATAGCCTGAATATGGGGCAACATTTTAGGCACCTGGGCAATAATGGTGACATCCAGATTACCCAGCTCAAACCCTTTGTCCCGGGCAAGTCCGTAGCTGTGGCGCAGCAGCACCCGACTGTCAGCACTTTTGAACGCTGGGTCAGTATCGGGAAAATGTTTGCCGATATCACCCAGCGCCATCGCTCCCAATATCGCATCCGAGATAGCATGCAGCACCACATCACCATCTGAATGAGCGATTAATCCGGTATCATAGGGCACTTGCACGCCCCCGAGGATCAGTGGCAATTCGCCGCCGAATTTATGAACATCAAAGCCGTGTCCGATACGCATCTTCATAGAGTATCCTTATTGAGACCCTGGGCCTGCAAAAATAACTGTGCCAGTGGTAAATCATCCGGATGAGTCACCTTGATATTATCAGCCCGGCCACTGACAAGCCCAGGCTTAACACCGGCCCACTCCATTGCAGAGGCTTCATCGGTCACCCTCACACCGGCAGCCAGTGCAGCCGCAAGCTTTGCAGCCAGTGCACCGACCGGAAACATCTGCGGCGTCAACGCATGCCAAAGATTTTCACGGCAGACTGTTTGGGCTATTTCGCCATGGCTTCCGGCACGCTTCATGGTATCGCGTACCGGCATAGCCAAAATCGCGCCCTGGGGGAAACGCTGCCGTGCGGCCAATAGCTTATCGATATCCTGCCTGTGCAGGCATGGGCGCGCCGCATCGTGGACCAATACCCAGGCATACTTAGCCACTTCCGGCGTCAGGCTATTAAGTGCTGCCAATACTGAATCGGCTCGCTCTTTGCCTCCGACGACTGTGCAGATTTTGGGGTGACGAGATTGAGGCAGTGAAGCAAACCAGACATCATTCGGATGCAAAGCAACCACTACCGCATCTATTAAAGGATGTGCCAGCAGGCTGTCCAGGGTATAAGCCAAAATGCATTGCTCTCCCAACATCAAATACTGCTTGGGTATGTCGGCCCCCATCCGCGCGCCAATGCCGGCTGCAGGAACGATGGCCAGAGTCTGTTGTTTTTCCATAAAGCGGGAGTCATCAATTGTCAGTTCGGGAAGGGGACTGTTCGCTGCCAACCACACGGTAGAAGGTTTCCCCTTTTTTTACCATGCCCAGTTCATTGCGGGCCCGCTCTTCCAGGGCTTCAGTCCCACGGCGCAGGTCACTGATCTCTTCACGCAGCACCTGGTTGCGCTCGATAAGTTTGCCATTACTCTCAATTTGGCTGTAGATCTGCTGTTTCAGCGAAAAATACTCCGGCAGGCTGTTCTCGCCAAACCAGAGTCGGTATTGCAGCATCCCCAGCAGCAGGAGCAGAACAAACAAAAAGCGTTTCATGGCCAGATAATTACAATCGTCAGCGAACAGTTATATTTGTCAAATAGTACAACAAAAAAGGCTAAATAATAAAGTACATTTCATATGAATACTGTATGGGATGAAAAAAGTAATGGTAGTCAAATGGTCAT
>JAJNAU010000030.1 GCA_021462625.1 Shewanella sp. | reverse complement strand
GCTTAGGCTCCTAGGCGGCACACCTTGCGTCGCGATTAAAGCGCGTCTAGAACGAGCAAAATTCAACCATGAAAGGTCAACAGACCCTAGTAAATGAAATTGGTATACAACAATGGCAAAATCCGGCATTAAACTCACAGAGTACAGCCACGGCGCAGGTTGCGGCTGCAAAATTTCCCCCAAGGTATTGAGCACCATACTGGCATCCCAACTGCCGGTGTTTACCGACCCAAATCTGCTGGTCGGCAACCAAAGCAGGGATGATGCGGCGGTTTACAAGCTGAACGAAGACACAGGCATTATCAGCACCACTGACTTCTTTATGCCGATTGTGGATGATCCTTTTACCTTTGGACGTATCGCGGCCACTAACGCCATCAGTGATATTTACGCCATGGGCGGCACCCCTATCATGGCGATTGCGATTCTCGGCTGGCCGGTGAATGTGCTCAGCCCGGAGATTGCCCAGCAGGTTGTTGATGGCGGCCGTCAGGCCTGCGCCGATGCCGGCATTATGCTGGCCGGCGGTCACAGTATCGACGCCCCGGAACCTATCTTTGGCCTGGCGGTGACCGGCCAAATCCCACTGACAGAGCTTAAGCAGAACAACACTGCCAAAGCCGGCGACCGCCTGTATCTCACCAAACCCATAGGCATTGGTATTCTCACCACGGCACAGAAACAGAAAAAGCTCGCCGCTGAAGATGCTCACATCGCTGTAGATGCCATGTGTCAGCTCAATAAAATCGGCACCCATATCGCCAAGTTGCCGGGTATCAACGCCATGACAGATGTGACCGGCTTTGGCTTGGCAGGCCATTTGCTGGAGATGTGCCAGGGAGCAGGCGTAAGTGCCACGGTCGACCTGAACAAATTACCTTTGCTGGATAAAGCCAGACATTATCTGGAGCTGGGCTGTGTTCCCGGCGGTACCCACAGAAACTTTGACAGCTACGGTGATCAACTGCCAACACTCAATGACCAACAAAAAGCACTGCTGTGTGACCCACAAACCAGTGGCGGCCTGTTGGTTGCTGTATCCGCTGAAGGCGAGGCCGAACTGACCGATTTGTTCCAGGAAGTAGGTATTGCGCCGGTTTGTATCGGTACCCTGAGTGTTCATAACGGCCAAAATCAGTGGGTGGAATTGAACTGATGAGTCAGCAAGTGATTCCAGCCAGTCAATACTATGACATCTTCCTCAGCGATCGCCCCATGATGGACAGCCGGGCGCCCATTGAGTTCGCCAAAGGCGCCTTCCCCGGCTCGGTGAACCTGCCGCTGATGATGGACAATGAACGCCAGAAAGTCGGTACCTGTTACAAGGAACATGGGCAGGAAGCCGCTATGGCACTGGGGCATCAACTGGTTCAGGGCAAGGTTAAGCAGCAAAGGGTTGACGCCTGGCTGGCGTTTTTGCGCGCCAATCCTGGCGCCTACCTGTACTGCTTTCGCGGCGGGCTGAGATCACGCATCACCCAGCAGTGGATAAAAGAAGCTGGCGTAGAGATCCCCTTTGTTGAAGGTGGCTACAAGGCCATGCGCCAGTATCTGATTGATGTGATTGATCAAACCAGACTGAACATGCCCATGCTTATCCTCAGCGGCATCACAGGATCAGGCAAAACTGACTTTTTGCAACTACGCAAAGAAGCCGTGGATCTGGAAGGCATAGCCAATCACAGGGGGTCCAGCTTTGGCAAGAAACATGACCCCCAGCCGTCTCAAATTAACTTTGAGAATCAACTGGCGGTTGCGTTGCTCAAGCATGAAAATGCCGGACACAACCACCTGCTGCTAGAAGATGAAAGCTTTCTGATTGGCCGCAATGCCATTCCCAAGCTCTTCCATGAAAAGATGCAACTGGCTGATGTGCTGGTATTGGAGGAGCCCTGGGACAAGAGACTGCAACGCCTGCTGAATGAGTACGTCATCATCATGTATTCTGGCTATGTCAAGCGGTTGGGTGAAGAGGCCGGAATGGAAGCCTTCAGGGATTACCTGATCCGCAGCCAGCAAGGCATAGAAAAGCGCCTTGGTGGCAAAGCGGCGGCCGAGATCCGCCAGTTGGTCGATGATGCATTGATCATGCAGCTGTCACGTAATGACCTGTCCGGCCACCTGCAATGGATAGTTCAGCTGCTGGAGCGATATTACGACCCCATGTACCACTTCCAAATGGAAAAGAAGGCTGAGCGTATTCGCTTTAAAGGAACACATCAGGAAATGCATGAGTGGCTCGACAGCCAGTGCTGAGATAAAAAATCCCCGACCAATCGGCCGGGGTGACAAAACCGGTAACAGGAAAAAGACATCGAGCTGAAACGCATTCAATAAGCGATATCACTGTGACAACAGCATGACAGGCAACTTCCCGCTTGATGTCAGCTACCAGCCTGTTCCAGAGCATCTTTCAGCAATACCCCAGGCACAGAACTGGGCGTCGCCACAGCCATCGCGCCCCAATGAGCCGCTTCCGCCATAGCATCAGGTAAACTGTTGCCACTGACCAATCCATGTATCAGTCCTCCCGCATAAGCATCACCGGCACCGGTGGCATCTTTCAGCTCAGCAGGAATTGCCGGCACATGTTGCAGCCCATCAGCAGTGCACAAGATCGCTCCCCGCTCCCCTTGGGTCACGACAAAGGCCTGCAGGCTATCTCCGGCAATTCCCATGGCAAACTCCCACCAGGACAAGTCTGTGCGTCCATGTAGATCCGTTTCCGACGCCACCAGAATATGGCAGGGGCGTTGACGGTTATCTTTGGCAAGCTGGGCCACCACCAGGCAATGGGGTAAGGCAGTTTTGGCCCAGCTGACCACGCCCTCCGCACTGGAGTTGATATATAAAGCATCCCAATTTCGCCAGTTAGGTGGCGCCGGCAATTCAAATACCGGCCGCTGGGGTCGGATAATGGTGCGCTCACCATCCGGCGTCATCACCAGCATCATTTCACAGGTATTGCCGGGCCGACGCGACACCAGATGACAATCCAGCCCGCTGGTACTGGCCTTCGCCAACAGCCAATCGCCCGTGTCATCCTGACCGACCTGACTGACAAGCGCGACTCGATGGCCCGCCCATACCAGTCCCAGGCCAGAATTGGCGCCACCACCGCCAAGGCGTCGCCCAAGATCCTGATAATGAAAACGACCTCCGGTTACCAGCGGCTTATCCAGTTGCAAAATACGATCACAATTCAGATTGGCTACCAACACTATGTTTGCCATAAACACGGTTCCGTCCTTTAATGCCCTTATCCCAATGGTAGTTAAAAGGCTAAGGTCGCAGCAACCACAGAGACTCTGACAGGAGCGAACTCAACTCACATAACCCAATAAAAGGGCTGATGATGACAGATAAATTCAGCGATTGCTCACCCGAAAAGCATACCACTGACGATCATTTGCACAACAGAGAATTGCGCCATTGCATTTAGTTCAAACAACCACCGCTACCTGGCCATTTCCGCTCAAAAATACACCACCAATAAACCCCATTTCTCGGGCAATATTATTGACCGTTAGACAAAAATTAACTCGCTTTACCCCAATAGCCAACGGCCTTACAGTCGCGCCCAATTTGTCACCATTTACCTATTTTCTGCGGAGCATTTCACGGTGGAATTGAGCACGACCTCCTCCCATAAAAACAGCACTTTTGTTCCGGTTACCGGCCTGAGTGTATTTGCCCTGGCATCAGGCTATCTTATGAGTCTGATCCCTCTGTCATTGCCTTCTTTTGGGCTGGATGTCGCACTTGCTCCCTGGCTTGCCAGTGTGTTCTATCTTGGCCTGTTACTGGGAGCTACCGGCATCGAGCCCGTTGTCGCTAACATCGGCCACAGACTGTCTTTTATTCTTTTTTTGGCTGCACTGCTGGCAACGATTCTGCTGATGATTGCCCTGCCCCTTGCGGAGGTTTGGATATTCGCCCGTTTGCTGGCCGGCATTGCCGTTGCCGGTGTGTTTGTGGTGGTCGAATCCTGGTTGCTGATGACCGACAATGTCAAACAGCGCGCCAAACGCCTTGGACTGTATATGACCTCCCTGTATGGTGGCACCGCAATCGGCCAACTGGCTATCGGCCAATTCGGCACTCAGGGATTACTGCCTTACACCCTTGTCTGCATTCTAATTGGCCTTGCGATACTGCCACCTCTGCTGATCAGAAAAGGGCAACCAGCGGCGATACAGCATCATAAGGTAGCCATGCGGGAGTTGCGAAGCCTCAGTCGTCCTGCTGTGATGGGCTGTCTGGTGTCCGGTCTCACTATGGGCCCTATCTATGGCATGCTGCCGATTTATATCAAGAATCAAACTGGCAATGAGACCCAAACCGGCCTGCTGATGGCGATGGTTATCCTCGGTGGCATGATGGTTCAGCCTGTGGTCAGCTTCCTGTCGACCCGCATGAGTAAAAGCCTGCTGATGGCATTGTGCTGTTTGCTGGGTGCGGCCAGCGTATTTATGCTGGTCACCGCCAATGACAATATCACGCTGGCGGTGGGCTATTCACTGCTGGGTGCCAGTACTTTCGCCCTCTATCCGGTTGCCATTACGCTAGCTTGCGATAGCATGAGCACCAGTAAAATTGTTGCCGCGACTCAGGTGATGTTGCTCAGCTACAGCGTCGGATCTGCCCTTGGCCCCATGTTGGCATCGGCCTTTGAACACGTCCAACTCAGCCTGCTGATGTATCTGGGTATCTGCCTGGCCAGCACCTGCGTCTATATGCTGATAAAGAGCTTCAAGGCTCCTAGAGACCAACAGCCTCAGGCAACCTAATCTGGCTGGTTGAGCCACTGACGCCTCCTCCTTCGGGAAACGTTGCTATTTGCCAAACAGCTAACGGATAAGCCATCATGCCAACAGCCAAACACCTGCCGAAAGAAAAAGCCAGGGTAGAGTATGTACCAAAATGTAGCTTACTTAAGTGAAAAGGCAGCCGCCAAATCGGATTTGGCGGCTGCCTTCGGAATAATGGATGAATTCAATTAGTAACCTTCCAAGATCTCATCCCAGGCCAGTTGCGGTGCACCCACCACAATGAAATTGGGATTCTCCATCGTTTCCCGTTCATTGTAACTCAGAGGGTTAAGGGTGATATCCATCAATTGTCCGCCAGCTTCCTCAACGATGATCTGTGCCGCACCTGTATCCCACTCTCCGGTCGGCCCGACCCGCACATAACAGTCCGCCCGGCCTTCGGCCACTAAACATGATTTGAGCGCCGCGCCTCCCATCACCACTAATTCGCAATGCCGCGGATCGTGAAACAGCTTGAGTACTGACTGAGGATCCTGACGGCGACTGACCGCCAGACGTAAGGTAGGATGCTCCGAGTCCCAAATAGGGTGACTGGTGATACGCACTTCCCCCTGGTCACTGCGCTTATAGGCGCCAAGCCCTGCAATAGCGTAGTAACACACGCCGGTCATA
Source organism: Shewanella sp. (assembly GCA_021462625.1). Taxonomy (GTDB): domain Bacteria; phylum Pseudomonadota; class Gammaproteobacteria; order Enterobacterales; family Shewanellaceae; genus Shewanella. The sequence goes on along the minus strand of JAJNAU010000030.1, from coordinate 20,800 downwards.
GGAACATACACCACCCCCATAATAGGTCGGTTGTGCTCAACCAGGGCGATAATCACTGAAAAATCACCACTACCCGCAATGAACTCGCCGGTGCCATCCAGCGGGTCAACCAGCCAGTATCTTTGCCACTTACTGCGCTCGCACAGGGCAATATCTGCCGCCTCTTCAGAAAGCACGGGAATATCCGGCGTCAATGCTGACAAACCTGAGAGAATGATGGCATGGGAGGCCAGATCTGCTGAGGTCACAGGGGTATTATCGGCCTTTATCTCCCGGTCAAACTCCCCACCCAAATAGATTTCACGGATCTTACTGCCAGCCTCGGTGGCAATAGCTATAACTGTTTCAATCAGGTTTTCAGCCTGCATAACTACCCCGGTCACTTCCCAGACATTTCCGGCGTCACCGGAAAAAAGATGTTACTTAAAGTTTTAGATGCTTTTGCGCCAAAAACAAAGCACTGATACTACGAGATTCAGAAAAATCTTCTCTGCCAAGTAACATTTCCCAGTCATTCAGCTCCCAGGGGACGACTTCTATTGGTTCAGGCTCATCCCCTTCAAGATGACTCTCAGTTAATCCTTCTGCCAAAAAAACCTGCATCTTGCTGGCAAAATAGCCGGGGGCCAAACTCAACTCCTTGAGCAGCGTCAGTTTGGCTGCCGCAAAGCCAATTTCTTCCTGCAGCTCACGATTGGCGGCCTGCATCGGTGTTTCCCCGGGATCAATCAGCCCCTTGGGAAACCCCAACTCATATTCATGGGTGCCGGCGGCATATTCACGAGCAAGCAGTAGCTGTTCCTGATGTACGGGAACCACCATCACCGCACCACGGGTATTGCCCTTCATGCGCTCATAAAAGCGTTCCTCGTCATTGGAAAACTTCAGATGAACCCGTTCGATCTGAAACAAACGACTGCGGGAAACCACTTCCCGGTGAAGAATCTCAGGCTTTTGTCGTTGCGACATAGCGGCCTCATAGCTTAGGGTGATTAATGGTATGCAGAATGCCGATTTTCCCTTCGACTCCGCAATGCAGTAGGGCGCAGAGCCTGTATACTGACACTAGAATAAGACCGCAGATAATGCTTAACAGTTACAATCTTACTATTCTGTTTTTAATCCTCAACAGGATTTTATACCATTCTCACAGGCGATTACCCGTTCAGCGAGAGCGAAAATCCATACAGGCAACAGGATTAAACGGCGGTCTGCGACGGTAAACGGTGCCGGCAATGCTCCCAATAGCATCAGTTAAACCCATAGCCGGGGTGCACATCAGCCACCCTCCCACCCCGATGGTAGGGGGTGGAGAGGCCACGTTTAATGGCCTACGACACCAATAAAGATTAACAGCGCAGTGAGGAATGCCTTTTAATGCTCCCCTGGAACGAAATAGACACGGTTTTACTGGATATGGACGGCACCTTGCTGGATTTGCACTTCGACAATCATTTCTGGTTGCAACTGGTTCCCAGGGAGTTGTCAAAGCAGCGTTCGATCAGTGTCAAGCAGGCCAGTGAACTGGTAGAGAAGCAGTATGCCCGGGTGGCGGGAACGCTCGACTGGTATTGCCTGGACTACTGGCGTGACACGCTGGAGCTGGACATCCTGGCGCTGCACCGGGATCTGGTGGATCGCATTCAGATGCGCCAGGACAGTATGCCCTTTCTGCAGGCACTGGAGCAGGCGGGTAAACTGCGGATCCTGGTGACTAATGCCCACCCGGACAATCTTCAACTCAAGCTGGAGCACACAGAGCTGAGGCGCGGGCTGGATAAGCTGATATCGAGCCACGAAACCGGTTATCCCAAGGAACATCCGGCGTTCTGGCGTGCATTGTTTGCAAAATTTGATCTCGATCCTGGCCGATGCCTGTTTATCGATGACAGTGAGCCTATTCTCACCGCAGCCCAAAAGGCGGGTGCCGGCTTCCAACTGGGGATAAAGAATCCGGACAGCCAAAAGCCCCACAAACAGTTCCGTGACTTCCCAGCTATTCACGACTATCACCTGCTGCTAGATGATTTATTGGCCAGCTCCCGGTAATACCAACCGCACCAATAAATGGTATTACAGCCCGGGGACCACTCCTGAATAGCGGATGGGGTAGTAACCTTCGCTGTCAGGTTTGCCCAGGAAACCCAGTGCCTGCTTCAGATCCTTTGGCTGCTCAGGCGTTTCCCGCACTTTGGCATCAACCAGCAATTTATTGTTCTCGCCAATGGTAAATTCACCTTGGACGCCCAACCCATTGCTCTTTTCATCGGTACTGAGCACCAATTCGCCATTACGACAGGCCAGCGCCAGGTGGATATTGCCCAGCGGATAATCACCAAACTGGTTAGTTACATTAAGTTTGTTGAGAAACACCTTGCCATCCAAGGCATTACACCAGGGTTTTCCCTGCTGCAATTGCGGCACAATCACACTGACTTCACCATCCACTTTGGTGTGAAATGGTAGTCTGGCATCACCAATAACAAAATTAGCCGGCGCTTCAAACCGCAGATCCTGCGCCTGCACGCCCGATAAAGACCAAGACAAAAGTCCCTTACCACTGACCACTGTGGCTCTGGAGCCCACGGCAAGATCAACTGTCACCTTACCCGTCAGCAAGGGCAGGAATTTCAACTGCCAGTGCACTTGTTCCAGCATGCGTTTGTCTAGCGAAACTATCCCGGCGATGCCGTCCCAGATAGTTCCGGAAACCCCGGCAATCTTAACCTGTGGCGGCAACGGGACCAACTGCACTGCCACTCTGGCAGGAAATAATGCCAGCATGAACACCAGGTAAATCAGCAACCCCAAAAAAATCTTTTTTACCACGAACATTTCCTGTTTTATTAATGGGATAGCTGTATCCGACGGACCTGTACATAGCCAGGCTTATCGGTGGCCGACACATCCAGGTTGTCCAGCGCTAATCCCTGCTGCACCAGCTCATTGAGATAGTCCATCAGCACATCAAAGGGCACATCATCCATCCACAACTGAATCTTATTGCCTTGGGGCTGCATGCGGGTGATTTCCAGTCTATACTTGCCGGCGGTGCTGTTCACCTCAGCACTGAGACTGCCCGAGAATGCTGCCTTGCCTCCCTTTTGTCTAAGGGAGGTGATTTTACTGGCGGTTTGTTTTACGTAGGCGAGTGTTCGCTGCTCAGCCTGCAGTTGTCTCTGCGCGCCCTGCTGTGCATTGGCAATCGGCGTCCAGATGCCCCAGTAGAGCACGCCTATCAACACAACAATGGCCGCTGCAGACAACATTTGCTGCTCGCGAGGCGCCAGCCCTGCCCACCAGATTTTGATATTGTCCATTACAAACTCCTCAGGGTCAGGGTGCTGGTGACCTTGTCGTCACTGCTATTCATCGCTCCGGCGGTGACGTCAAACCCTTTGCTGGCCAGCTCTTTGAACTTTTCGATCTGCTCATAGGTTTTGGCTGTCACCTGCATGCGCAGTTCGCCACGGGCGCCGTCATACCTCAGGCTGTCGGGGTGTAACTCAGGTACTTTAGCAAAGCTGCCTTCGAGGTCGTTGAGCATGGCAAACAGCTGATCGCCATCACCCCGTCCCTGCAGCTTGCCCAGCGCACTCTTCATCTGGCTGCGCAGATTTACAATCCGGCTGCTGCCGGGGATCGCTTTGCGGTAAATACTCTCACTCTGGGCTTTTAGCTCAGCCACCTGAGCATTGAGCTGATAGATATTCATGCCCGTATTGGCCAGCGCCAACACTAATACAATACCGGCCGCAATCGCGGCATTGCGCCACAGCAGTAGATACTTACTCAACTCCCGGCTTGGCTTGTAAGCTCCAGTAAGCAAATTCACGCCCGCCTGTGTCATGCCCTTGGCCAGCACCAGCAGCGGCAGTTCCAGCGACTGCTCCTGCGTTTGGGTACCGGGAATATCCATGCGGGTATAAGTAGCGACCGTGACAGGCTCTTCACTGTCAACCGGTAACAACTTAGGGAGCACCACTTCAGACCAGTCCAGCGGGATGCTCTGTCCAGCGCCTGCGGAGGTGCGCAGCAAGAGTTCACGTCCGATAACCATGGCCGCCCATTGGCAGTTTGCCAGCGGCAGTGCCAGACAATCCGGCACCATATTTCTGGCTTTGAGTCCCGCCTCTGCCAGCCACGACAGCCAGCTCTGCATCTGCTCATGGGTGACAGCAATGACATTCAGTTGCTCACCCTCGTGAACCCCCGCTACAAAATGCATCAGCTCGACATTGTCGACCAACTGATCTTCCAGCATAAAAGGCAGGGCTTTAAGTGCCTGACGCAGACCTTTCTCCGGCAGCGTTACCCGGGACATCGCCAGAGCTGACGCAGACACCAGCACATCCACCGGACGATTATCCGCACGCTGCTTCAATAACGCCAGTTCACCGGCATTGGCCAACTCGCCGGAGGCAATAATCTGTTGCTCCTGCTCAGACCAAACCAGCCAGTTACAGGGCTGTTCGTAAGCGCTTCCCAAGCGGATATATAACCGTTCAATCACACTGATTCTCCATCAGCTGGCTGCTCTTCATCAGCAGCTTGCTTCGTCTTGATTTGACTCTGGGCGCCAAACTGCCTGGTCACGACCTTGAATTGTCCGCCAGAATTTGTCAGCACGCTTTCCATCTGAAATAGAGCGTCATCCACCTTGGCACTGGCATGCAGCAAGAAATACTTGCTGTCGATACTTATGCTGGATTTCATCTTGTCATCGACACCCTCCCCAATATTGGCGTCGCTCCAGAAGTCTTCCAGTTTTTTATAGCCGGCAGCAGGTCGTTGATTAATTAGACTTTTTGCTGCGCCGACGGAAATCTTATTGTCGAACATGGCCGCCAGCAGCACGGATTGATCGGCTGCCACCGTATTGATATTCAGCACCTGCTGACTGTTACCCGGGATCACACACACATAGGGTGCCAGCACCTGATAGATCTTCTGGGTAACCCCCAGCACAGCCCGCAGTTCACTTTTGTCATTCATCAGGGTATTAGCAGCCCGATAAGGGATGGTACGTGACTCATATTCGGCATCTTCCGCACCAAATGGGCTGGTGACAGAATCTGCATCCAGATAGTCCTTCACCTTTTGACTCAGGCTCTCCGCCTTGAAATCCTCCATCCCCAGCGCCACCAGAAGCGCCTTGAACTGCACTTCCGGCAGAGGCATTTTCGGCTGGCCGTTTTTATCCTCAATACTAGGCTGGGACAAGGCATTGATGTTGAAGCAACTGCGCAAGTCCTTAATCTCACCGCCGATTTCCCCATACTCAACTGGAAATACCGCATCAGTTTTCGCCCAATACTGCTGCAGGTTTACTGTGCCATCGGCATCCTTCATGTCCTGCTTGAGGATCTTCTTTGCCAGCTCCTCGGCACTGATCGCATACCAGTAGCCCTGATCGTACTGAACCAGATTCATGGTCCGCTGCACGGCAAGCTGGTTACGGCCTGTGATGTTCACCGCCACCACGGAGATCACGGCAACAATCAGGAGAACCACCAGCAGGGCAATGCCGCGCTGTTGTTTATAGCGAATCATGTTCCAGATTTGCTCCCTTCGCCATCACCACCTGAATCTGGGTTGCTATCGGTGTTGTCATCACCAGTGTTATCGTCATTGCTGCCGGCTTTCTCATCTGAGTTAATGCTGTCCTGCTCAGGCAGTAAAAACTTACGGGTAATCGTCCCCAGTCCTTCCAGCTCAACCTGTATGGCAATGGCCTTGGGCATCACACTGCCATCGGCAGTCTCCTGCCAGCTATCGTTGATAAAGAAGGCGTATTTCACATCCAGTACCTTGTCCATCAGTACATTTTTTTCCGGCTCAGCCCCAAGCTCAGGATCCGGATAGGGGAAATACCAGCGCTCCAGTCTGTCTTCCACCTGCACATAGGCCACCGCCTGAATGCTGCCTCTGGGTAGGATCCCCTCTGGGTTCAGCCACCCCAGACGATAAAAGCTCAACCCCTGGGATTGGGAGCCGAGCACATTGGGCCCGGCAATAAAAATCGTGCTGCTGCGGCCACCATCCATCAAGCGGGATGATCGGGCAACCATTTGCCCCAGATCACGGTTGATGGCACCGAACCCCTGCTGCATCCCCTTGAGCTTATCAGCAAATGTCTGGGTCACCTCATCGTTGCGCAACACTGTCTGTAACACTGCGTTGGCGGTCAGGCCAAGCATGGCAAAAATGGCAATGGCGATCAGCATCTCCAGCAGGGTGAAGCCCTGATTGCGGTTACTCCTGCCGCGCAACATAACTGCTTACCTGTGCTTTAATACGCTTGAATCTGTCGTCATCGCTGACACTGATACGGATCATGCGAAAATTGTCATCTGTAGTTTTCACCACTTCTTTGCGCCAGTACCACTGCTGATCGGCCAGAACCTCTTTACCTTCTTTTTTGCCCAATGCAGGAAAGGACTTGCTGAGACGGGCATCCACCATCTGATTATCGGCCACCCATTGGGCCAGCGTGCGCTTTTCCAGCTCTGGCATATTGGCCATCATTTCCGTCAGACTCTTGGTAATGGCCACCGCCGCGATGGCAAATACTGCCATCGCGACCATGACCTCCAGTAAGGTCATGCCGCAGGATCGTTTGACACTAATTCGCCGGCTTTTCATCTTCGCTCCCGAGCGACAGCCTACCCAGCGGATTGCCAATGACCGACACCTTTATCTCTTTGTTATTGTCATCCTTGGTCAGAAAACTCAGCTCAAATCCGCTGATTTCACCACTGGGAAACAGAAACACCTCGGGGTTAAGTTCCTTGTCTTTTTCTGACAGGCCCACATCCGCTTCTTTAAATGGCTCGTCAAACCAGGAGTCATCATCCTCATCATCCTGCACCAAGGGCAGGCCTTCCACCACCAGACTCAGCTCGATCTCATCATCAAACTCACGTTTGCCGATCAGCCGCCCCTTCTGCAACGGAACCCACTTGCCATCTTTGCGCAGCACAAACTGATAACTGTGATCATCCACCACCAGACCGACAAACTGGCCGCTGAGCACCACCTCATCCAGCACCATTTCCGTGGTAGCCATAAATTGCCTAGCCTGGCGCTCAAGCTCCTGTTTCGGGCCTGAATTGTTTATGGATAAGACCACAACTGATGCTGCTAGTCCCATCAGCAGGATCACCAACAGGACTTCAAGCAGGGTAAAACCGGCCTGGCGGTATGGACGCATTACTGGAAGCTCTGCAGATTCCAGTTGCCGATATCATCTTCAGTGCTAGGCTGACCGTCTGGTCCCTTAGAAAAAATATCAATCTTGCCATGCTCTCCCGGGCTGAGCAGCTGGTAATCATTGCGCCATGGGTCCTTTGGCAGACGCTTCACATACCCCCCCTCGCGGTAGTTGCGTGGTTCTGGCGATATGCTTGGCTTTTTCACCAGTGCGTCCAGTCCCTGCTCGGTGGTGGGATACACGCCATTGTCCAGCTTGTACATATCTAATGCGTTTTCCAGCGCGACTATGTCAGTAACTGCTTTCTGCTGGTCTGCTTTGTCTTTGTTACCCATCAGGTTAGGCACCACTATGGAGGCCAGGATCCCCAGGATCACGATCACCACCATCACTTCCAGCAGGGTGAAGCCATGTTGTTTGTTGCGTTCTAGCATTTTTTATACCTCCTTCAACCAGTGCCCTGCCCGGGCCGGTTTATATGCATTGTGTCAGCCGCTGACCATATTGTTCAGCTGCAAAATCGGCTGCAGGATAGCCAGTACAATAAACAGTACCACCCCCGCCATGGACACCACCAACATGGGTTCAAATACCCCTAGGGCGATGTTAATGCTGGACTCAAATTCCCTGTCCTGGTTGTCGGCCGCACGCTCGAGCATCTGCTCAAGCTCGCCACTTTTTTCCCCAGAGCTGATCATGTACAGCATCATGGCCGGAAACAATTTGGTATTGGTCAGCGCCGTCCCCAGACTGGTGCCTTCCCGTACCCGGGCCGTGGCATCCTGAACCGCTTCACGCACCCGCACATTCTGCAGTACATCGCTGGCGATGCGCATACCGTCAAGTAGCGGCACTGAGCTGGCCGACAAGATACTCAAGGTACGGGCAAATCGGGCGGTATTCAGCCCCCGACTAACGTTACCCACCACAGGCATTTTCAACAGCGCTGTGTGGAATTTCATTCGGAACCCCGGATTCAACAGTAGCCGCCGGAACAGGATAACCGCGCCCACAATCAATCCCAGGATCACCAAACCGAAGTGCTGTAAAAACTCTGAACTGCCGATCAACAGCTGGGTGGTCCAGGGCAATTCCTGACCCATGTGGACAAACTGATCCACCACCTTGGGCACCACGGCGGTCAGCAGCACAGCAATCACGCCGATGGCGACCATGGTCAGCACGATGGGATAGATCATCGCCTGAGTCAGCTTGATTACCAGTTGTTGGCGGCGTTCGGTGTAATCTGCCAGACGGTTAAGTACCACCTCAAGGTGACCGGACTTTTCACCGGACGCCACCATGGCACGGTACAAATCGTCAAACACATGGGGAAATTCTGCCATGGAGTCCGCCAGCGAGTAGCCTTCCACCACCCGAGAGCGCACTGCCATGACCATCGAGGCCAGCCTGCCTTTCTCACACTGTTGACCTACCGCCTTGAGGGCTTCCTCGACCGGCAGTCCGGCTGCTACCAAAGTCGCCAGTTGACGGGTCAGCAGCGCCAGTTCGGTGGTGGAAACCTTGCGTTTGAACAAACTGAAACCACCACTGGCTGCGCGGGTTTCCTTTTCCACCACAGGTTGGATATCCAGCGGCATCAACCCCTGTTCCCGCAATTGGGAACGGGCATGACGCGCGGTATCGGCTTCGATAACCCCTTTGTTCTGCTTGCCTTTGCGGTCAAGTACCTTGTATTCAAACGCCGGCATGGATTATTCCTCCCGGCTCACGCGCAGCACTTCTTCCAGGGTCGTAATCCCCGCCCTGACCTTGGCCATGCCATCAAAACGAATACTCGGTATATGCCTGCGCACATATTTTTCGATGGCCAGTTCACCGCGCCCACCGTGGATCAGCTCGCGAACATGGTCATCCACCACCAGCAGCTCATGAATACCGGTACGTCCGCGATAGCCATTATAACCGCAATGCTTACAGCCTTTGGCGCGATAGATCATGCCCTGCTCACCGTCCACTATTCCCAGCAATTCACGCTCACGCGCATTCGGAATGCGAGCCTCTTTACAGTCACTGCACAGGGTACGCACCAAACGCTGAGCCAGCACGCCAAGCAAACTGGAAGACACCAGGAATGGCTCTACACCCATATCCTGCAGTCGGGTAATGGCACCTGAGGCGGTATTGGTATGCAGGGTGGAAAGCACCAGGTGACCTGTCAGCGACGCCTGCACCGCAATCTGTGCGGTTTCCAGGTCCCGGATTTCCCCAATCATCACCACATCAGGGTCCTGACGCAAAATGGCGCGCAGACCGCGGGCGAAGGTCATATCCACTTTGTTATTAACCTGAGTCTGACCTATACCTTCCAGTTCATATTCAATCGGGTCTTCCACCGTCAGGATATTGGTATCCCGGGTGTTGATTTCAGTTAGACCGGCATACAGAGTCGTACTCTTGCCCGAACCGGTTGGCCCGGTCACCAGAATAATGCCGTGGGGTTTGCGAATAAGCTCATCAAACTGCTTACGCACCGATGTCGTCATCCCCAGTTGGGTTAGATTCAGTTTGCCGGCATTCTTGTCGAGCAAACGCAGCACGACCCGTTCCCCATGGCTCGATGGCATGGTCGATACCCGCACATCTACGGCTCGACCACCGAGACGCAGAGAGATACGACCATCCTGAGGTATCCGCTTCTCGGCGATATCCAGACGGGCCATGACCTTGATACGGGACACCAGCAGGGAGGACAACTTACGGTTGGGCTTGAGTACTACTTTCAGTACACCGTCCACCCGGAAACGCACCACCAACTGCTTTTCGTAGGTTTCAATGTGAATATCCGAGGCTTCTTCTTTAATGGCTTCGGACAAGAGGGCATTGATGAGACGGATAATAGGCGCATCATCATCGCCTTCCAGCAGATCTTCTGTCTGGGGCAATTCTTCGGCGAGAGTGAACAGATCCATCTCGTTACCCAGATCTTTCATCAGCTGCTGGGCTTCTGATGAATTGGCCTGATATACCTGGGTCAGTTTAGCCTCAAATTCAGACTGACCGAGTTTCGCCAGTGGCGGCTCTTTGCCGGTAAAACGGCGGGCTTCCAGCATGGCCTCAACCGGCGTGGCCTCAGTGTAATAGAGAGTCAGCGGCTGATCCTCAGCCTTGGCCAGCACCAGCGTATAACGGTGAGCGAATGCGAATGGCAAACGCTCCTTGCTGACAGTTTCAAATACCTCATCGCCCTGAGACTCCACTTCCATGCCAATCTCAGTTGACATGGCCGCCAGCTCATTGCGGGGTTCCTGCGGCTGTGGATTAGTCATTGGATTTATCTTTCTGCTTTTGCTCTTCCAGGGTTTTCAGGGTAGAGTCCTTCCGGCGCAACTTGGTATCCAGGCCTTTGCCTTGCTTGTAGCGCTCTAGCATTTCATTGACCTCAGGCGACAAATGCTCCTGCTGTTCCCACTCGCTGAGCACGGGCACCTGAGTATGGGGCATCAGATTGACGCCTCGCGCCTGCTGCTCGAGCTGCAATGCCCGGAAGTAGTTATACTTGCGACCGGCAATGCCTTGCATGGTATCGCCATCACGAACAATGGTGGGCTTGATAAACACCATGAGGTTCTTTTTCTTCTTGCTACTGCTAGATGACTTGAACAGATGACCAATGATCGGGATATCCCCCAGGAAAGGCACCTTTTGCACACTCTCCTGCACCTCTTCATTGATAAGGCCCCCCAATACCACGATTTGACCTGAGTCGGCCATTACCGTAGTGGTCAGACGACGGGTAGCAAAAGTCACATCCAACCCGGTCTTACCGTTAATGCCGGACACTTCCTGCTCAATGGTCAGCTTTACCGAAGTGCCTTCATTGATCTGCGGAATCACTTTCAGCTTCACCCCCACTTCCTTACGCTCTACAGTTTGGAACGGGTTGGTGTTACCGTTGGAGGAGTTCTGCGAACCTGTCAGTATTGGCACCTCGTCACCCACAATGAATGAAGCTGCCTGATTATCCAAAGTGGTAATGGAAGGCGTGGCCAGTACGTTGGAATTGGTGTCCGATGATACTGCCTGTATCAATGCACCGAAGTCCCCCATGGTCACTCCCCAGGCCATACCGTTAACCTTGCCAAGAGCCTGAGCCAGTGAGGTAATATCCCCGTTCTTGTCCGGGTTTTTGCCAATGATTTCACCGGTATTGGGATTAGTAATATAAGTCCCTTCTTCAGGCTGTGCCTTCCAGATACCGGCGCCAATCTCGCCTATGGTTGGTCCTATGTTATTAAACTGAGTACCGCCACCGGCCGCAGTTGCCCACTGCAGACCGAAGCCCACATCGTCGCCTTCAGCAACTTCCACGATAATAGCTTCGACCAACACCTGGGCACGGCGGATATCCAGTTGATTAATCACGCCTTCTAGGGTGCGCATCTGGTCCGGCTCAGCACTGATCACCAACGCATTGGTGTCTTTGTGGGCCATGATGTTAATTTTGCTGTCACGACCTGAGCGGGTTTGGGCGCCACCTTTTTCTTTTTCCAACTTTTCCGCAAAGCCAGTCAGCACATCCACCAGATCTTCTGCATTGGCGTAACGCAGGTAGCGCACTTTGGTGTTGCCATTGCTGGCCTGATCTCCATCCAGCTTCCTGATAAGCTCAACAACCCGCTCACGGCTCTTTTGATCGCCACCGACAATGATGGAATTAGTACGCTCATCAGGCACCAGTTTTGGGGCCTGCCCCTGTATTTGCGCCTGATTGGCTGAGGCGCGGTAAAGAGCACCGATAATGCGCACAATTTCTAAGGCGGAGGCATGCTTTAACTTGACCACTTGAGTGTCCACATCACCCTGCTGATCAACCCGCTCGACTATCTCCACCAGCTTGTTAACCACAGCCGCACGACCGGTAATCATCAGTACATTGGAGGGGTCGTAGTTCACCACGTTGCCTCCACCGGCGTTGTCATTGAGCTGGCGCAACAAAGGGGCAAGTTGCTTGGCTTCCGTGTTATAAAGGGGCACGATGCGGGTCACCATTTCGTCGCCATCACCGGGAATGCGCTTATCAGCAACCCGGATGTTGGACAGTTTGGCATCCTTATCCCTCAGCACCTTGATGATGTTATTCTCCATCTCCACCACGGCGTAACCATACACCTGCAGCACATTGAGGAAGAATTGGTAGTACTGTTCATCATTGAGCAGATCATAACTGCGGACGTTGATTTTTCCGCGAACGGTCGGGTCAACTATGATGGTTTTGTTCAGGTTCTTACCAACAATATTGATAAACTCCTGAATATCAGTGCCCTTAAAGTTCGCCGCATACTGCTCAGACCAGGCCGGCTGAGCCAGCATTGCCGTACCAGCAATCAAAGTGGCGAAAAGCTTGCGTCGAAAGCCCTTGTTGTTCATTGTTCCCCCCCCCCCACTTTGTGTTCACTGCTGCGGCAAACTGAATAAGATTTCCACCGGTTGTCCCTGACGTTCAACCACCACTGATACATCCGTTAGTGTAGGCAATTGCGACATAATATCCATTGCCTGCGCCATGTCGGTAAGGTCATAACCATTGATGGATTTCGCCAGATCATTGGGTTTAAATCCAACCGCCTTGAACAGTTTGGGATCCCTGCCCGGATTCAGACGATATCCCGCCACTCCTCCATCAATCCGAATCGGTGAAATGACAATAAAATCGTTAAGTTTGCCTGGGTCTTTCAGCAACACATCGCGGGAGTCTTCAAGCTCCTGCGTAATGACTTTGTTTTCGCGCTGATCAAGACGGTCAACTCTGGCTTCATGCAACCTGTTGTTGGCATCACTTTGGGTGGTGTACTGGTGACCATCCAACATCAGCGTCTCATACCGACCGTTGTTGGTGATGATAGCTCTGTCGGCATACACCTCTTTGAGCGATGCCGAAGTGCCTTTGATCTTGTCACCCAGGCTGTAGGTATCCTGGCTGCCACGGGATTCGATAACCGCCAAACCGTGACGCTCATCCGTGGATGCCACCACCCCCATCAGTTGTATAGACAAGTTTGTCTTGGGAGCATCGGTGATGAGTTCACTTACTGGCTCTGGCTTGGGATTTTTAGGTTTGTTAGGAACTTTGCCGAACAAGGCCAATGACTTGAGCCCCTCAATGGAATGAGAGCTGTCACTGGCAGATTCCACTGAAGAAGGTGTCGGTTGCCAAACCACAGCAGCAGGTTGGGTGGGTACCAACTTCCAGCTGATCTGAGCGGCCAGATAAAGGGCTGTGATAACCAATAACCAATACACCCCAACACTGACAGGCTTTTGTGGGATCTGGCTGGCCCTGCTAAAAAACTTATCCAATAAATCCATATTCACCGGGCCTGACTGGCCTCTAATCTGATTATCTTATTATTTATAGAACTCATGCTAACCCACTTTAGCGGCTAGCAACAAGTCAGCAACATGCGGGGCATTGGCTAATTTTCACTAATTATGGTAAGTTCCGCGCCTGACTCTGCCCCGCTATTGAGTCACTAAATGGCACTCAATCGGCAATTCCGTTCTGCGTCTACATCATTAATTCAGGCACCAGACCCTATGACTCAAACACAGGAACAAGCCAAAGCTGTCCGGCTGGATAAATGGCTTTGGGCAGCCCGCTTCTACAAGACCCGCGCCATCGCAAAAGAGATGATCAACGGTGGTAAAGTACATTATAACGGCCAGCGAGCCAAATCCAGCAAGAATGCCGAAGTTGGAGCCCTGATCAGATTACGCCAGGGAAATGACGATAAAGAGGTCATAATCAAACAACTTAGTGACCAACGTCGGGGCGCAAAAGAGGCTCAACTGCTGTACGAAGAAACGGCAGAAAGTGTAAGAAAACGTGAGCAGAATGCAGAAGCCCGACGCCTGAATATCATGCACAATCCGTCACCGGAACATAAGCCGGATAAGAAGCAGCGTCGCGCCATTATACGCTTTAAAGATATCTAAAGACGAGATCATTCATGAACCAAGACTATTTATACCGTTACCTGTTCGAGAACGCCGATGTGAGAGGCGAACTGGTACAACTGGAAAACAGCTTTCAACACATTATTAACAGCCATCCTTATCCCCGCGTTATCAAACAGCTGTTGGGCGAACTGTTGGCAGCAACATCGCTGCTGACCGCAACTCTCAAATTCAGCGGTGATATTGGTATTCAGCTGCAGGGTAACGGTCCGGTATCCCTGGCGGTTATCAATGGCAACAACAATCAACAAATGCGCGGGGTTGCCCGCTATACCGACGAGCTGCCGGAAACCGCAACCCTGATCGAACTGTTCGGCAAAGGCTATATGGTGATTACCCTGACTCCGGATGAGGGTGAGCGATATCAAGGCGTAGTCACTCTGGATAAACCCACGCTGGCAGAATGTCTGGAAGAATATTTTGCTCAGTCGGAGCAATTGCATACCCGGATCTGGTTGTTCACCAGCGACACCAAGGCTACCGGTATGTTGCTGCAGGTACTACCGGGTGAAGGGGAAAATCTGGAGTTTGACCACCTGACGCAGCTGACTGCTACCATCAAGTCAGAAGAGTTGCTGGAACTGGATGCAGAGGAAGTTCTGCACCGTCTGTACCATCAGGAACAGGTGCGTCTGTTTGACCCTATACCGGTAAGTTTTAAGTGTACCTGCTCCCGTGAGCGCAGCGCCGCAGCAATTCGTACTCTGGATAAGACTGAAGTTGACGCCATCCTGGCCGAGGAAGGCAAAGTTGAGATGGATTGTGAATACTGCAACAGCAAGTATGTATTCGACAGTATCGACATCGAAGGCATTTTTGCCAACCAAGCTGCGCCTGCTGCTCGGCAATAAACAAAAAGTCTTAACATCTAATAAGTCGCGCTCCGAAGGCAACTTCGGAGCGCGACTTATTTGTATTGAGCAACTAGATACTGGTTTTCTGTTAAACACCGTCTTTTTATCATCATCTGCACATGCTTATCCGCCCCCTTCAGAAACAATGCTTCCGGGTTCATTGGTCATACCAAAAAAGAAAAAATTTTGGCCTCCGCAGGATTACAAAACGCGCACCTTTGGGTTACACTGCTGCTACAGATGTCACTCAGGGAAACTGCGAACAAGTCCCGTGTGTGCTCTGCGTAGGCTCACAGCGATCATATGCAAGGCACAGTTCGCAGCAATGGCCTTAGTCCTTTGCAACAGCTATAACGCTGCACAGGCAAGCAACCCAGATCGCAAGTCACGGACCATGATAAGAAAAATTTGGCATCTGCGGCAGTCGGCCTACCTTGGGGCTGACCAACACCCGACAGACCCTAGAAGATACTGGAGACCTGACTTATGGCGGACGGAGCCAACCGCGAACATAAGAACCTCACCACAGCAGAACTGATCGAGCTGTCCATCGCCCGCGGCGAAGGACAATTGACCGCCAACGGTGCATTGTTAGTGAAAACCGGAGAGCGCACAGGTCGCTCCCCCAACGACCGATTCATCGTAAAAGAGGCCGGGTCGGAGCAGGACATAGATTGGGGTAGTATCAACAAGCCCTTCGCAGCGAAAAAGTTTGCCGCGCTATGGAACCGGGTAGTCGACTATCTGGCCGATAAAGAGGTATTCATATCAGAGCTTGAAGTCGGTGCCGATCCCGAGCATTACTTGCCGATAGAAGTAACCACTGAATATGCCTGGCACCAGGTTTTTGCCCGTAACCTGTTTATCGAGCCAACTGACTACAATGTTGCCGGTAAAACACCCTGGCAGATCATGAACGCACCCGGTTTTGAGTGTATACCTGAACGTGACGGCACTAACTCGGAAGCGACTGTCATCATCAACTTTGCAGAACGTAAAGTCCTGCTGGCTGGCCTTAAATATGGCGGCGAGATGAAGAAGTCCATGTTCTCGGTGCAAAACTTCCTGCTGCCAGCCAAAGGCGTGTTGCCAATGCACTGCTCTGCCAACGTGGGAGAGCAGGGAGACACCATACTGTTCTTTGGTCTCTCCGGCACAGGTAAAACTACCCTGTCTGCTGATCCCAAGCGTTTCCTTATCGGTGATGATGAACACGGCTGGGCTCCCGGAGGCGTGTTCAATATCGAAGGTGGCTGCTATGCCAAATGTATTGATCTGAGCCAGAATAATGAACCTGTGATCTGGGATGCCATTCGCTTTGGCACTGTGCTTGAAAACGTGGTGATGGATGACCAGCGGTTCCCGGATTATCACGACAGCTCACTGACTGAAAATACCCGCGCCGCTTATCCGCTGGAGCACATCGGTCACCGAGTTGAAAGTAACCGTGGCGCTGAACCCAATACCTTGGTGTTTCTGACCTGCGACGTATCCGGCGTGTTGCCCCCTGTGGCTCGTCTGTCCAAAGAGCAGGCGGCGTACCACTTCCTGTCCGGTTACACCGCCAAAGTAGGCTCCACCGAGATGGGCAGCACCTCAGCGATACAGTCCACCTTCTCCACCTGTTTCGGTGCACCTTTCTTCCCCCGCCCTGCCGGCGTCTATGCCGAGTTGCTGATGAATCGTATTGAGTCATTTGGCAGTCAGGTGTATCTGGTAAACACTGGCTGGACTGGTGGCCCTTACGGTATCGGTAAACGCTTCGACATTCCGATCACCCGCGCTATCGTGGATGCCATTGTCTCCGGAGCACTGGCCACAGTGGAAACCCAGCACTTGGATGCCCTGAATCTGGATGTACCGGTGGCCGTGCCCGGTGTCAACAGCCAGTTGCTCAACCCCATCAACACTTGGGAAGACAAAGCAGCCTATGCTGAGTATGCTGCCAAATTAGCAAGCGCCTTCAACAAGAACTTTGCCAAATATCAGGTGCCGGACTCTATCCGCAATGCCGGTCCCCGGGGCTGACAAACCGGTATAGACAAGTCAACGGCTCCTCGGGGAGCCGTTTTTTAATTGTCTGAATTACTTGGCTTTTTTAGATGTTATCGCTTCACCGGCTTGACAGGCACACTTACCTTGCGCAACTTATGAGCCATTAAAACACAGTGGCCGTTTTTTAGCGGGACAAAGCCACCCTGGAGACCGCGCAAATGCCTTTTGAGTTTAATCCTATCCTACCTTCTGCTTTGGAAGGTGCGAACAAGTCCTCGCACCGGTCTGGCTTACGTGCAAATTCGAGTTCAAGGTATTCAGATGCAGCAAGGCGGGTTGCCTTTCAAAGCGCAATACCACAGTAATCGTGTTTACCCGAAAGCCCCAAAGGGCGAAGCTGGCAGGCTTATCTGCTTGATTGCAACTCTCGCTAAGGACTCAGGCCATTAACGTAGAGCTGTGTCGCGCATCTCGGGGTTGTCAGCACTCGCAAAGCACGCACGGGACTTATTCGCACCTTCCCTTTAACTCTCTGACCGGCTCGGTATTGACTGACGCAGCCAATACATCTGCACATTACGTCAATGACCCAATTCTGCCCTCCGTTGCACCTCTGGCAGGGCAACAGTGAAGCCTTACTCAGGCCTGCGGAGCATCCCCGGAACACTGAGTTTGAACTCAGTAGCGGTCGCGTCAGTCCAGATTATGACGCAACCATGGTCTGGCTGGAAAAGCTGATCGCTCACTCCCCTATGCTCAATAAAGTCGATCTCGGTAAAAGCCCACAGGGGGGTATCTGGATGGTCATCGCCACAGCCAATGGCGCGGGTACTGCGGCAAAGCTGATACATCAGGACAAACCCACAGTAATGCTCTAGGCGGGTATCCTCTCAGACGAAATGATAGCAGCTGGAATTGAATAATCGAATCTGTTACCTGCAACAGCTTCGGCATTCGCTTGGCAGTTGTAGCTGCCTGTCGATGAACAGCGCCACCATCTACCATCTACCATCTACCATCTACCATCTACAACCAGAATGACTGCTTGGCAACAATGGGTTCCAGACCTGTATTGCCGGATCGCGATTCTGAGTCACCACAATAAACTGGCCGCCTACACATGGTACAGGGTACCTGGCGCAACGGATATTCAGGGCAGCCATTATGACTTTGCCGGTACCATGGAGCTGAATGCTATCAATGGCACGCTGCCAACCAATGATGACTTCTACATCTGCGGTCCTGTAGGTTTTATGGCTCATGTAAAAGCGCAATTGACCGCCATGGACGTGGCCGATGCACAGAAGTTTTTGGACCGCACAAAGGCCTCTGATTACCAATGACGATAAGTGCGGGGAAGCACACACGATACGAATCAAGGCTATCAGCCCGCACCAGAGGCCATAGAGGTAAGAGTCTATGAAACAAAAGGGCTGCACCCAGTACAGCCCTTTTTAATACTCTTACAGTAATCGTATATCTGCTTTTTTCCTTCGTGCTCTTCGTGTAGCGAACGAAGTGAGCGCTTCGTAGTTAATCGCTTTTGACCTTATCCACGAACCTGTGTTGCGAGCAGCATTGTTTTAAACTCAGGGTCTTACCGCCCTGATGCGGTAAACCAAAGGTACGGCCTGCTCGCCGTGCTTCATCATATATTTGCCATCACCGGCATCGACCAGTCCCTCAAAACAGTTATAAGGGCTGAAGTCATACTCTTTGAACTCCACCAGCTGTAATCCGGCTTTCAACAGGGCATTGATCACTTCTGACACGCTGTGGAACCAGGTGGCGAGGAGTTCACTGTCTGCACCGGCATTCTCAGTATAGGTCGCTTCCTGCTGCATATCCGGCTCAGGCTGATTAAAGTAGCTGTAACCTTCCAGCAGAGCCTGCACGGGATGGAATTCCGCCAGTAAAAAAGTGCCACCCGGCTTCAGACTGGTCGCTATGGTTTGCGCCCATTTATCCAGATCCGGCAGCCAACACAGTACGCCATAGGAGCTGAACACAATATCGAACTCATGCTGCAGCTCCTGCCTGGCGCTGTATACGTCGGCACAGACAAATTCGGCAGCCAGCCCGGCCTTGCTTGCCATCTCTCTGGCCTGATTGACAGCTTCGGTGGAGAGATCCAGCCCTGTGACCTCTGCCCCCAGTCTGGCCCAGGACAGGGTATCCAGACCAAAGTGACACTGCAGGTGCAGCAGGCTTTTGTCTTTTACCTCATCCCCCAGCGCATCCAGCTCAATTTCATTCAGTGAGGATTTGCCGGCCAGAAAGCCGGGGACATCGTAAAAGCTGGAGTCCAGGTGGATGCGGGTTCTGGCATCCCAGCCCTTGCGATTAATCTCCAGGTACTCTTCCATGGTGCTTACTCCATTACTGACCCTGGCATTAATGCCAGAGTGAAAATAGCGTTGGTGAATTTACTCACTCGATGTTGGCTATCCTGCTGGAAAATAGTGACAAATACCAACGCGAGCAGAAGATGGACGCACCAAGACGAGAAATACCATTTAAAATCAGTGTGTTAAATTGTTGGCACGTTAACTGCTGTCTGCTGTAGCCAAAACAGCAACAGACAAAACGGCTAAGTGGCCGCGCTACCCACAGATTGGTTCAGGGATATGTCGAATCAATCGGCTGCACAATAGAAGGATTATTACTATGTATCGCCAAGCTCTTATCGCCTCCGCCATCGCCCTGGGTCTCAGCGGCTGTGTTATTAACGTCAACACAGGCAACCACAACGCGGAATTTCTCGAAAGCCGTAACCTCGACCTGAGTGCTTCCGGTATCACTAATCTTGATGCAGAGACAGGTGCCGGACATCTGGTTATCAAAGGTATTGATGGACTGGATACCATCCGGGTTAAAGCCGATATCTATGGCGAAGCAGATATGGAGTATGAGCTGATACTTGAGCGCCGTGGCGACACTGCCCGGCTAATCGCCAAAATTGATGATCAGGTCCAGATTAACTGGGGCGACAGCCCGGCGATTGATGTCACCGTCGAAATGCCAAAGTCTCTGAACCTGGAGGTGGAAGATGGCTCAGGTGATATCAAAATCCAGGGGGGTAACAACGTCGAGATAGATGATGGCAGCGGCAGCATCAATCTGTCAGGCGCCACAGGCAATGTAGAAATTGAAGACGGCTCCGGCGATATCCGGGTTGTGGGCGGCAAGGCAGTCAAAATAGGTGATGGCAGTGGCAACATCTCACTGCAGGAAACCGCAGGTCCCATAAATATCAAAGATGGCAGCGGTGATATCAGTATCAGCAATGCCAGCGGTTATCTGCAATTGAACGACAACTCAGGCAGCATCAGCATTCGCAATCATAACGGCAGCATGGATATCGACGACGGCTCAGGCGATATCAGCATCACCCAGGTACAGGGCAGTGTCACCATAGATGACGGCTCTGGCAGTATGCGCATTACAGATGTCACCGGTATGGTGACCATAGAAGATGGCTCTGGGGATATCACGGTGCGCAATACAGGCGGACTGAACATTATCGATGAAGGCTCGGGCAGCCTGAGTGTCGACGGTGTCGATGGCAAGGTGAGCCTCAAGTAATTAACCCTTCCCGAGGTGGTTCCGGCAGTTTGTTGTCGCCGGAGTCCACCCTAATATCGCGCTTACCACTCCCTGGACAGTAGCGCTTGAGGGCGTTCAAAATTCTGTGTCAGGTTATTAAATATCCAGCACGTTATCCAAACGCCCTTCAAAAAATATGGCGAGTTGTGAGAGT